>JARLGR010000267.1 GCA_031292665.1 Mycobacterium sp.
CCACGCCGGCGTCCTGCAGCGCCGTTTGGATGGCTTCGGCCCCCATCTGCATCGCGGTCTTCTCGAACCTGCCGAACGGATGCAGGCCGACGCCGATGATGGCGACATCGTTGGTCATCTCGGGCTCCTTACGCGACCGGTTGGAAAGCGAACGTCATGATCTCGTCACCGTCGGCGTCGGTGGTCAGCGGCACCATCACGAGTTCGACCTCCTGTCCGAAGTCCAGCTTGGCGGGGTCGTTTTCGGTTAGCCGTCCCTCGACCCGGATGACGTCGCCGAGTTGGACCAGACCCACGCCGAAGGGCACGAAGTCCTTGCCGGTGGGGCCGGCGAAGGGAGCCCCGGGCGGGAACCCCTGGGTGGTCCATGTCACCAGGGTGCCGCGCCGCGGCAGCAGCAGCTCACTCATCTCGCCGCCGCTGCAGCGCGGACACCACTGCTGGACGGGAAACGTCGTGGCACCACAGGTGCCGCACCGACTGCCGATGAGCTGCGGGTTCTCGTCGGGCCAGGTGGAGATCTCGGGAGCCAAGGCCTTCTGCATCGAGGGATCCTCCGTCATCGCAAGCAGGATAATGCGCTCACTGAAAGGTACAACAGCATTCGCAAATTCGGAAACCGCGTTCTCCTGGTCGACCACTGCGCGCCATAGAAGCGGCTCGCCACAGCGATATCACCCGCGACATCGCTTACGGAGATCGGGCGATGGGCCGTTACGGACGTGAACCACGGCCGCTATCTTTGTATCGCCGCGCGCAACCGAGGAGACGACCATGCCAGTCACGGTGATACTCGAATTGACATTCAAGCCCGACGCGGTGGCCGCGGCGCGCGATGTGATGGGCCGGGCGCTGCAAGACACCCGCGAGTTCGCCGGCAACCTCCAGACCGACGTCCTCGTGGATGAGGACGACGAAGCGCACTGGCTAATCTACGAACTCTGGGACACGGTCGATCACGACGAGGCCTACCGCACATTTCGCGCCGGTGAGGGCCGGCTGACGGAGCTGCCGCCTCTGTTGGCGGCGCCGCCGGTCAAGACGAGGTACGTCTCTACCGATATTTGACCGGCGTCTGGCTCAGCGCTGGAATGACTTCGCGCTCGAACAACTCGATGCCGGAACGGTCATACGCCGCCTCAGGGAAATAGCAGATCGCGTACTCGCAGCCGAGATCGCGGACCTTTGCGATCCGCTCGATGACCTGCTCTGTCGTGCCCGCCGCCGAATCCGGTCCGCTGGTGCCGGCGATCATCGCGTCCGCGGCCGCCTCCGGCACGTAGCCCACCATGCGGTCACGGATCCGCCGTAGCCGGTCTTTCACGTCGGTGTCCGATGTGCCGACGATGGCGTTGAAGTTGGCCGAGCGCACGATGGCATCGAAGTCGGTGCCCAAGTCCTGGCAATGCTGCGCCAGGACGTCGGACTTGTGCGCAAACGCCTCGGGATCCGGCGTGAAGTTGGTGTACTGCGCGTACTTCGCCGCGATGCGCAGTGTCACCTTCTCGCCCCCGCCGGCGATCCACATCGGAATCCCATTGCTCTGCAACGGTTTCGGGGAGACAATCGCGCCGTCGACGTGATAGTGCTTGCCATCGAAGCTGACTCTGCCGTCGCGCCAGGCACCCCGCATGATCTGCACGCCTTCGTCCAGCCGGCCCAACCGCACCCCGGCTGATGGAAACCCGTAACCGTAAGCGCGCCACTCATGTTCATACCAGCCGCCGCCGATGCCCATCTGAATCCGGCCCCCGGAGATGATGTCGGCGGTTGCCGCGACCTTGGCGAGGTAAACCGGGTTGCGGTAGCTCATCGCGGTGCACATCTGGCCGAGCTTGATCCGCGACGTGCTCGCCGCGTATGCCGCCATCAACGACCAGGCCTCGTGCGTGGCTTCGTCCGTCGGCATCGGGACGGTGTGGAAGTGGTCGTAGACCCACAGGGAGTCCCAGGCGCCGTTGTCGGCGTACGTGGCCAGTTCGCGCATCACGGCCCAGTGCTTTTCGGGTTCGATGCCGACGAGGTCCATTCGCCAGCCCTGCGGGATGAAAAGACCGAAGCGCATAGCTCAGGACTCTAGCCCGGCGATAGTGCCGGCCGGAACGGGCCACGACCTCACAGCGGATCGATAACATTCGCCCAGCTGCCGCCGACAACCAAGCCGTAAACATGACGCATGACAACCATCGGGCACATCACCAATCCAGCCGACCCTCGGCGTCGACGCGCCATGCAACTGATTCTCGCCGGGGCCGCGACCGTCGCGACGCTCGCACTGTTCAGCGCCGCACCGAGCGGTGACGCCAACGCCGCCGCCTCTTCCGCATCGCAGTCCACTCAGGTGGCGTCAGGCGCGGGCGACGCCGGCGGACGTGTCATCGCCGTTAATGACGAGGACACCAATCCAAGCTCCGGCGATATCTTCACGCAGAACGCTCAAGACCAGAGCACCGCGTGACCGCTGCGGGCACGAGGTCCCTCGGTGCTTAGGCTTAACCAACATTAAGCCAGCCGTGGGAAGGCCCTCATGCGCGTTCTCGTCTCCGGCGCCAGCATCGCCGGGCCGGTGCTGGCGTACTGGCTGACGCACCACGGCTTCGACGTCACAGTCGTCGAACGCGCGCCGTCCCTGCGCAAAACCGGCGGCCACGCCGTTGACCTGTTCCGCCCGGCGATGGAAATTTCGGCCAAGATGGGCGTTCTGCCGGACATCGAGGCCCTCGCGACGGGTACCGCGCGACTGACGATTTACCGCGGGAGCAGACCGCGGCCCATCGAGATCGACCTCACCAAGATCTACGGCGCCACCTCCGACCGGCACGTGGAAATCATGCGCGACGACCTCAGCGAGATTTACTACACCGCCGGGCGCGACGACGTCGAGTACGTTTTCGGCGACTCGATCACGAGCATCGACGTCGACGGTGAGGTGACCTTCGAGCACATGGCGGCGCGCACGTTCGACGTCATCGTCGGCGCCGACGGGCTGCACTCGAACGTCCGGCGCCTGACCTTCGGCGACGAGGACGAGCTCACCCGCTTCCTCGGCGGATACCTGGCGGTGGTGTCGGCCCCCAGGAACCTGGCGAATCACGGTGAGATGGTGTGTCACGTCGATGTCGGCCGCCTCGCGGCGATCTACACCGCCGACCACCTCGACGACGCGCGTGCGGTGTTCTTGTTCCGCGCCGAAGAGCAACTCGACTACGACCACCACGATGCGGTGCGGCAGCAGGAGTTACTGCGCGACGCATTCGCCGGCATGCACCCCCAGGTGGGCCGGTGGCTGGCCGAAATCGACCACACCCCGGCGTTTTACTTCGACGCGATCAGTCAGCTGCGGCTGGACAGATTCTCACGCCGGCGCGTCACGCTGGTCGGCGACGCCGGGTACTGTCCCGGCCCCGCGGTAGGCGGCAGCACCAGCCTTGCCGTGCTCGGCGCCTACGTGCTGGCCGGTGAGCTGGCCCGGGCGGGCGGTGATCACCTGCGCGCTTTCGCCGCCTACGAACTGGCGATGCGCGAGCCGGTGCACCTCAGCCGGGCTTTTGCGCGCGGCGCCGCCAGGACGATCGTCCCCGGCTCCCGGGCCGGGGTCTGGGCGTTGACCCGCGGGGCCGAGCTGGTCTCACGAATGCCCGCGCCGCTCTCGAGGGCGCTGGCCAAAATGAACACCAAGGGTGTGCGGATGCACGACTCGATGCACGTGCCCGACTACGCGGCAATCGACGATTGACGGCAAGCCCCGAACACCCCGCGACGAAAGGAATATGAATGGAGCTCACCGGTGTCGGCATCTGGAGTAGCCAACTGCGCTACGGCGACGCCAGCGAATCCGCCGAGGCGGCAGCCGAATTGGAGGAGCTGGGCTTTACGGCCCTGTGGATACCGGACGTCGGAGGTCCGGTGTTGGACGCGGTGGGTCGCCTGCTCGCCGCAACCAAGCGGACGGTCATCGCCACCGGGATCCTGAACCTTTGGATGCACTCGCCCGGCGATGTCGCCGATTCCTATGCGGTCCTGACCGACGAGCACGGAAACCGCTTTCTGCTGGGCATCGGTGTCAGCCACGCGGCGCTGATCGACGCCGGCCAGCCGGGGCGGTACCGCAAACCGCTGGCAGCCACGGCGTCATTTCTGGATGGGCTGGATGCCGCACCACGGCCCGTGCCCACCGAGGGGCGGGTGCTCGCCGCCCTCGGCCCGAAGATGCTGGCCCTGTCGGCGAACCGCACCCGCGGTGCCCACCCGTACCTTGTCACCCCTGAGCACACCGCTTATGCCCGTTCGATTTTGGGCCAAGGACCGTTGCTGCTGCCGGAGCAGGGCGTCATTCTGTGCGACACCCTCGACGAGGCGCGACGCATCGGAACCGATACCCTGCGGGCGTATCTGTCGATGCCGAACTACGCCAACAATTTACTGCGGAGCGGCTTTTCGGACGACGATGTGGCTCAGGTGAGCGATCGGCTCTTTGACGCGCTCATCGCGTGGGGTGACGAAGAGACCATCATGCGGCGGGTCGCCGAGCATCACGCGGCCGGCGCCGACCATGTCTGCGTGCAGGTGCTCACGGACGACCCGCGAGCCTTTCCCCGTGAGGAGTGGCGTCGCATCGCCTCGGCATGCAGCCAAAACCTTTAGGGCGAACAGACGCAGAATCGCATGCCGAGGGTCCGCGCAATGCGATTCTGCGTCTGCTCGCGCAAGCGGGTGGGGGCACCTCCCGCTTGCGGGGGAGTCCCCCTGCTCGCGCAGAAACTAGGTCAGCGACTTCGGCGGCAGGAAGCGCTCGCCGTACCTCTCGGCCAGCTCGCGGGCCCTGGCCACGAAGGCTGCCTTGCCCGTACCGGCCGGACCGGAGTAGCCGACGATGAACTGCGCGGCGCCACCGGTCCACGGCGGGAAGCCGATGCCCATGATCGAGCCGATGTTGGCGTCCGCGGTCGAGGTGATCACACCCTCGTCGATGCACTTCTGCGTCTCGATCGCCTCGGCGAACAGCATCCGGTCGATCATGTCCTGCAGCGGCGGCTCCGAGGTGCCCGACCTGAACGTCTCCCGCAGGCCCGGCCACAGCCTGGTGCGCTTGCCATCGACGTACTCATAGAAGCCGGCTCCGGAAAGCCTTGACGGACGGCCGATCTCGATCATCTTCTCGACGACCGCCTCGGCCGGGTGCGGCTCGTAGGTGGCGCCGGCGTCCTCGACACCCTTACGCGTAGCGACCGCGATCTTGTGCATCAGCTCCAAGTTGAGCTCGTCGGAGAGCTGCAGCGGCGGTGCCGGGTAACCGGCCTGCGTGCCGGCATGCTCGATCGAGGCCGGCTCGACACCCTCGCCGAGCATCGCCAGCGCCTCGTTGACGAAGGTGCCGATGACACGGCTGGTGTAGAAGCCGCGGCTGTCGTTGACCACGATCGGGGTCTTTCCGATGGCCAGCGTGTAGTCGAAGACCCGGGCCAGCGCCTCGTCGGACGTCTTCTCTCCCTTGATGATCTCGACCAGCGGCATCTTGTCGACCGGCGAGAAGAAGTGGATCCCGATGAAGTCCTCCTGCCGCTTCACCCCGGTGGCCAGACCGGTGATCGGCAGCGTGGAGGTGTTCGACCCGAGGACCGCGTTCGGCTCGACGACGTCCTCGATCTCCTGGAACACCTTGTGCTTGAGGTCCTGGCTCTCGAACACCGCCTCGATGACGAAGTCGACACCCTTGAGGTCCGCGGCATCACCGGTCGGGGTGATGCGGGCCAGCAGCGCGTCAGATTTTTCCGAGGTCGTCTTACCCCGCTCCACCGCCTTGGCCTCAAGTTTCTCGGAGTAGCCCTTGCCTTTCTGCGCCGCCTCCAGGCTGACGTCCTTGAGCACGACGTCGTACCCGGCCTTGGCCGAGACGTAGGCGATGCCGGCGCCCATCATGCCCGCGCCGAGCACACCGATCTTCGTGATCGGCGTCTTGCCGATACCCTCGGGCCGCGAGCCACCGGAGTTGATGGTCTGCAGGTCGAAGAAGAACGCCTGGATCATGTTCTTGGCGATCGGGCCGGTGACCAACTCGGTGAAGTAGCGGCTCTCGATGCGCGTGGCGGTATCGAAGTCGACCTGCGCGCCCTCGACGGCCGCGGCCAGGATGGCCCGCGGCGCCGGCATCGGCGCGCCCTTGAGCTGCTTGCGCAGCAGCGACGGGAACGACGGCAGGATCGCCGCCAGCGCCGGGCTGGTCGGGGTGCCGCCGGGCATCTTGTAGCCCTTGGCGTCCCACGGCTGGGTGTGCGCCTCGGGGTTGGCCTTGATCCACGCCTTGGCGGCCGGGACCAGCTCCTCGACGCTGGAGACGATTTCGTCGACCAGGCCGTTGTCTTTGGCCGCGGCGGGCTTGAAGCGGGTGCCCTGGCTCAGCACGTTGACGAAAGCGTTCTGGATGCCCAGCATCCGCACCGTGCGCGTGACGCCGCCGCCGCCGGGCAGCAGGCCCAACGTGACCTCGGGCAGCCCGATCTGGACGCCCTTGACATCGGCGACGATGCGATGGTGGCAGGCCAGCGCGATCTCCAGGCCGCCGCCCAGCGCCGCACCGTTGATGGCGGCCACCACCGGCTTGCCCAGAGTCTCCAGCGTGCGCAGGTCGCGTTTGACGTCCTCGACGGTGGCGAACGCCTCGCCGGCGTTCTCCGGGCCGAGGTTGATCATCGACTTGAGATCACCGCCGGCGAAGAAGGTCTTCTTGCCGCTGGTGATCACCACGCCGGTGATCGAGTCCTTCTCGGCGACAAGGCGTTCGACGGCCTCGTGCATGGACTCCTTGTAGTGCTCGTTCATCACGTTGGCCGACCCGGTCGGGTCGTCCAGCGTCAGCGTGACGATGCCGTCGGAATCCTTATCCCACTGAATGGTGTTCTCTGCCATGGCTTTTCCTTAGACTCGCTCGATGATGGTGGCCACGCCCATGCCGCCACCGATGCACAAAGTGATCAGCGCACGACGGGCGTTGCGGCGCTCGAGCTCGTCGACCATGGTGCCCAGGATCATGGCGCCGGTGGCGCCCAGCGGGTGGCCCATCGCGATGGCGCCGCCGTTGACGTTGAGCTTCTCGTCGGGGATGTTCAGGTCCTTCTGGAACTTCAGGACGACCGACGCGAACGCCTCGTTCAGCTCGAACAGGTCGATGTCGTCGACGGTCAGCCCGGCCCGGTCGAGCGCCTTGAGGGTGGCGGGGGTCGGGCCGGTCAGCATGATCGTCGGGTCGGCGCCGGTGGTGGCGGTGGCCACGATCCGGGCGCGTGGGTTCAGGCCCTGCAACTTGCCTGCGGCCTCGGAACCGATCAGCACCAGCGCGGCGCCGTCGACGATGCCGGAGCTGTTGCCGCCGGTGTGCACGTGGTTGATCTTCTCGACCCAGTGGTACTTCTGCAGCGCCACGTCGTCGAAGCCGGCCATCGCGGCGAGGCCCTCGAACGCGAGCTTCAGCTTGGCCAGCCCCTCCTTGGTGGTGTCGGGGCGCATGTGCTCGTCGTGGTCGAGGATCAGCAGGTCGTTCTGGTCGCGGACCGGCACCACGGACTTGGCGAAGTAGCCGCCCGACCACGCCGCGGCCGCAAGCTCCTGCGAGCGCAGCGCGTAGGCGTCGACGTCGTCGCGGGAGAAGCCCTCGATGGTGGCGATCAGGTCCGCGCCGATGCCCTGCGGGACGATGTAGGCGTCGTAGGAGGTGGCCGGGTCGGCCATCATTGCGCCGCCGTCGGAGCCCATCGGAACGCGGCTCATCGACTCCACGCCGCCGGCGAGTACCAGGTCGTCCCAGCCGGAGCGGACCTTCTGGGCGGCGGTGTTGACGGCTTCCAGGCCGGAGGCGCAGAAGCGGTTGAGCTGCACGCCGCCGACGGTGTCGGGCATGCCGGCCGCGATCACCGCGGTGCGGGCGATGTCGCCGCCCTGGTCACCCACGGGTGAGACGCAGCCCAGGATGACGTCGCTGATCATGTTCTCGTCGAGGTCGGGGTTGCGCCTGCGCAGCTCGTCGATCAAGCCGACGACCAGGTTCAGCGGCTTGACCTCGGTCAGCGATCCGTTCTTCTGCTTACCGCGCGGAGTGCGGATGGCCTCGTAGACAAAGGCTTCTTCGGACATGGCAACTTCCTCTTCGCAAATGGGGTTTCGGGTCCGTCATAAACACTAGGCCCAGTTACAGCACCCTAACAGGGGCCCCGGCCAACCTGTTGGTTGGGCAGGACGCCGCTGGTCAACGCTGCCGAATGTGCGGCCAGCCTCACGCTCGCCGCCGAGTGTGCAGCCAGCTGCACACTCGCCAGGAGCGCCCGAATATAAGCTCAACCACCATGACCGTGTCCCGACTGCGGCCCTACGCGACCACGGTGTTCGCCGAAATGTCGGCCCTGGCCGCCCGGGTCGGCGCGGTGAACCTCGGCCAGGGGTTCCCCGACGAGGACGGCCCCCCGGCGATGTTGAAGGCGGCACAGGACGCCATCGCCACGGGGGCCAACCAGTACCCGCCGGGCTTGGGCATTGCGCCGCTGCGGGAGGCCATCGCCGCCCAACGACGGCGGCGCTTCGGCGTGGACTACGACCACGACACCGAGGTGCTGGTGACGGTCGGGGCCACCGAGGCGATCGCCGCGGCGGTGATCGGTCTGGTCGAACCGGGCTCGGAGGTACTGCTGATCGAGCCCTTCTACGACTCCTACTCGCCGGTGGTCGCGATGGCCTGCGCGCATCGCGTGGCCGTGCCACTGGTCCCCGACGGCCGTGGTTTCGCCCTGGATGCCGACGCACTCCGGCGTGCGGTGACCCCTCGCACCCGCGCATTGATCGTCAACTCGCCGCACAACCCGACCGGTACGGTGCTGAGCGAGACCGACCTGGCGGCCATAGCCGAGATCGCGGTTACGGCCGACCTCGTGGTGATCACCGACGAGGTCTACGAGCACCTCGTGTACGACGATCATCGGCATCTGCCGTTGGCCGGCTTCGACGGCATGGCCGAGCGCACCATCACCATCTCCAGCGCGGCCAAGATGTTCAACTGCACCGGCTGGAAGATTGGCTGGGCCTGCGGCCCGGCACATCTCATCGCCGGTGTGCGCGCGGCCAAACAGTATCTGAGCTACGTCGGCGGGGCGCCGTTCCAGCCGGCGGTGGCTCTCGCGCTCGACACCGAGGACGCCTGGGTCGCCGAACTACGCAGCTGTTTGCAGGCCAGACGCGATCGACTGGCCGCCGGGCTGATCGAGATCGGCTTCGACGTGCACGACAGCGCCGGTACTTACTTCCTGTGCGCCGATCCGCGGCCCCTGGGGTACGACGACAGCAACGCGTTCTGCGCGGCACTGCCGGAAAAGGTGGGGGTGGCCGCCATCCCCCTGTCGGCGTTCTGCGATCCCGTCGGGCCGCACGCCAAGGTGTGGAACCACCTGGTGCGCTTCACCTTCTGCAAACGCGACGACACCATCGACGAGGCGGTCAGACGACTGGGCGCGCTCCGTCACTCGTGACCGGCCGGCTAGGTGGCCGAACCCAGGCCATCGGCGCCCATGACTCGCTCGCGCAGCCCTTCCAGCGCGGAATGCAAAATCTTTTTGCGGGCCCGGTTGACCCAGAACTCGGGCAGCGGCGCCGACGGTTCTACCGTGATGGTGAACCGCACCCGGGTCTTCTCGTCGCCCTCCCGGGTCAGGTTGTACTCCCCGTGCTGACCGTGCTGCTGGGGCGTCTTCTTCGCATCCCACACCATCCAGTCCGGCCCCCAGTGGTATTCGAGCAGTTCCGTGTCGTGGATGCCGGTGACCGCGATGGTGACTTTCACGTGGTGCGGTCGCCCGTCGGGATGTTTGTCGATGACCTCAGCCCGCTTGTGCACCGACGACCACGTCGGCACGGCGTCAATGTCGGCGAGCGCCTCCATGATCACTTCCGGGGACGCGTCGATCACAATTTCGGACGAGGTTCGTATGGCCACTGCTATTAAGTTAGCAATCGCACCGTTGCTTCCGAAGACAAAACGGCTACGGGGCGTCACCCGAGTCGGTGTCACCCACCACCAGTTCGCGCAAACCCTTCACCGCGGCATCCATGACATGTTCGCTTGCCCGCCGGACGATGAACGCGGGCATGGGTCGCCCCGGTTCAACCGTGACGTCGAAACGCACACGGGTCTTGTCGACACCTTCGGGTCTGAGGTTGTACTCGACGTGCTGGCCGTGTTGTTGGGAGGTTCCCTTGGCGTCGTAGACCACCCAGTCGGGACCCCAGTGGTATTCCAGGATCTCCTTGTCGACGAGGCCCAAAATCTTGATGGTGGCCTTGACGTGGTGCGGCCGACCGTCGGGGTAGCGGTCGATCACCTCGATGTTCTTGTGCAGCGGCGACCACGTCGACACCACGCCGACATCGGTCAGCGCGTCCATGACCACTTCTGGCGGCGCGTCGACGACGAATTCCCGTGATGCTTTTACGGCCACTGAGGTCAACCTAGCAAACGTCGCCGCGGCTACGGGCCGCTTCGCCGTGAAAAGCTTGTTACCAGCCGATCTCGCCGATCGGCGTGGTCGCCGCCGGCGGCCGCCCGACCGGTCCGGCCGGCGTTCGCGAGAAACGCGGAGCGGGTGCGGCCTGATCGGCACCGTGGGCGGTGATGGCCGTGGACCGCGCCCTCAAGTGGTCATCGGCGGCGGCCTCGCCCCAGGTCAGCACCGGGGTGACGCACGCATCGGTGCCCGCGAAAACCCGTGTCCACTCGTCGCGGGTGCGGCTGGCGAACCGCTCGGCGAAGGTCTCGTGCATCTGCGGGTAGGAACCGATATCGAGCTGATTGGGCAGCTCGTCGGCCGCCAGGCCAAGCCCTTTCAGCAACGCCGCATAGAACTGCGGCTCGATGGCGCCGACGGCCATGTATTTGCCGTCCGAGGTCTCGTAGCAACGGTAAAACGGGGCGGCGCCGTCGAGCAGGAACGATTGCCGCCGGTCGCGCAGCGCGCCGGTCGACTTCATGGTCCACATCATCTGGGCGAGCACGCTCACACCGTCGACCATCGCCGCATCGATGACCTGACCTTTGCCCGACCGTTCGCGCTCGTACAGCGCGACCGCAATGCCCAGCAGCACCAGCATCGAGCCGCCGCCGAAGTCGGCGACCAGGTTCAGCGGCGGCATCGGTGGGCGGTCGGCATAGCCCAGTGCCGACAGGGCACCGGTGCGGGACAGGTAGTTGATGTCGTGGCCGGCCGTCCGCGCCAGCGGCCCGTCCTGTCCCCAGCCGGTGATCCGCGCGAAGATCAGTCGGGTGTTGACCGCCGCGCAGTCGTCCGGGCCGATGCCGAGCCGCTCGCAGGTGCCGGGCCGGAAACAGTCCAGCAGCACGTCGGCCCTGGCGGCCAACTCCAGCAGCGCCCGAGGCTGGGTTTTGACATCCAGGTCGACGATCCGCTTTCCCCGGTGCAGCAGGTCGCGATCTTCGGCCGGCATCGTCAGCCCGCCCGGACGGCGCACCCGCACCACGTCGGCGCCCAGGTCGGCGAGCACCATCCCCGCGTGCGGCCCCGGCCCGATCCCGCCGAGTTCGATGACCTTCACCCCGGCCAACGGGCCCGCGCCGGTCACGGTGACTACTGGCCCTTCTTGACTTTCAGCACCCGCTTGCGCAGCCCGTCCGTGTTCAGCTCCATGATTCCTTTGATCGCGCGCTTCATGACGAAGCCGGGCAACGGCACGAGCGGATCCAGCTCCAGATTGAACTTCGTCCGTGTGTTGGCGCCCTGCGGGGTGAGCGAGTAGGCCCCTTCTTGATTGCGAGACGCTTTGCCGCTTTCCTGCGTCCATTTCACGCCGTCGTCGGACCAGGTGTAGGCCAGCACGATCTCGTCGGTCACGCCGGTCGTCTTGATTTTCATGCGGGCACGCAGCGGACGACCGTTCGCGTCGCGTTCGAGCACCTCGGCGCTCTGGTGGAGAGACGACCATTCCGGCATTGCCTCAACGTCGGCGACAACGTCGAGGATCTCGGAGGGACTTGCTTCGATGACTACTTCGCGGGATTCCTTGACAGCCATGGCTGGGACCATAACGCCGCGGCGGCGCGTCCGGAATGGTTTTCGACCGGGCGTACCGTCATGCCTGTGACTGCTCCCGATGCCCTTTACACAGTCGGCGACTACCTGTTGGACCGCCTGGCCGAGCTCGGCGTCACCGAGATCTTCGGCGTCCCCGGGGACTACAACCTGGCATTCCTGGACCACATCGTCGCCCATCCGGCCATCCGGTGGGTCGGCAACGCCAACGAGCTCAACGCCGGCTACGCCGCCGACGGGTATGGGCGGTTGCGCGGGATGTCTGCCCTGGTGACCACATTCGGAGTGGGCGAACTGTCGGCCGCTAACGCGGTCGCGGGCAGCTACGCCGAAAACGTGCCCGTCGTGCACATCGTGGGCGGCCCCTCGAAAGACGCGCAGGGCACCAGACGGGCGCTGCATCATTCGCTCGGCGACGGGGACTTCGAGCACTTCTTCCGCGTCAGCCGCGAAATCACCTGCGCCCAAGCCAATCTCATGCCGGCCACGGCACGCCGAGAGATCGACCGGGTACTCAGCGAGGTACGCGAGCAGAAGCGGCCCGGATACATCTTGATGTCGACCGACGTGGCACGCTTCCCCACCGAACCGCCCGACGCGCCGCTGCCCCGCTACACCGGCGGCACCAGCCCCCGCGCCTTGTCGATGTTCGTCGAGGCCGCCACCGAACTCATCGCAGACCACCGGTTGACCGTGCTCGCCGACTTACTGGTCCATCGCCTGAACGCCGTCAAAGAACTCGAGACGCTGTTGGCGGCCGACGTGGTGCCGCACGCCACGTTGATGTGGGGAAAGAGTCTGCTCGACGAGAGCTCGCCTGACTTCCTGGGCATCTACGCGGGTTCGGCCAGCGCCGAACCGGTGCGCACCGCGATAGAGCAGGCGCCGGTGCTGGTGACGGCGGGGGTGGTGTTCACCGACATGGTCAGCGGCTTCTTCAGCCAACGCATCGACCCGGCGCGCAACATCGACATCGGGCAGTACCAAAGCAGCGTGGCCGGCGAAGTCTTCGCGCCGCTGGAGATGGGGACCGCGCTCGACGCGCTGGCCGCCATCCTGGTGCGGCGCGGGATCAAATCGCCACCTGTCGCGTCGCCGCCGGCCGAGCCGTTGCCACCAACCCCGCCGCGCGATGAACCACTTACCCAGCGGATGCTGTGGGACCGGCTGTGTGTGGCGCTCACACCGGGCAACGTGGTGCTCGCCGATCAGGGAACGTCGTTCTACGGGATGGCGGACCACCGGTTGCCGCACGGGGTCACCTTCATCGGTCAACCACTCTGGGGCTCAATCGGTTACACGCTGCCCGCGGCGGTCGGGGCCGCGGTGGCGCACCCGGACCGCAGGACGGTGTTGCTGATCGGCGACGGGGCCGCGCAACTCACCGTCCAGGAGTTGGGCACCTTCTCCCGCGAGGGACTGTCTCCCGTCATCGTGGTGGTCAACAACGACGGCTACACCGTCGAACGGGCGATCCACGGAAAGACGGCGCCCTACAACGACATCGTCAGCTGGAGTTGGACCGATCTCCCCGGCGCGCTGGGGGTGACCAATCACCTGGCGTTCCGGGCGCAGACCTACGGCGAGCTCGACGACGCGCTCACTGCGGCCGCGGAGCACAAGGATCGCATGGTGTTCGTCGAGGTGGTCTTGCCGCGGCTCGAGATCCCGCACCTGCTCGGCCAACTCGTCGGCCCCATGTCACCGGAAGGCGCTCAACGCCCCTGACGCATCCGGTCCGCCTTGCGTTCCGGTGCAGACGACCGCAGTATCGCCTGGATGGTCCGTCGGCAGCGCCCGCAATCGGCACCCGCTCCGCATACCCGCGCGACCTCCTTCGTCGTCGACGCCCCCGCCGCGACCGCCTCGGCCACGGTATGGCTGGTGATTCCGTTACACAGGCACACGAACACCGGGCGATCCGCTCAGTCCGCCTCGGTGCGCATCATGTCGAAGAGCCGGCCGACGAACAGCGGCGGGTAGGCGCCGATCCCGGCCCCCGACAGCCATTCGGCGGCGGCGTCAGGGTGCTCGATCCACGTCCGCGCACTCTCCTCGTCCGGGAACTCCTGCAGGATCAACACCTCGTGCTCGTCGTCGAAAGCCTGGAACACCCAGGTCTTTCGGATGCCCGCCGCGGTAAACCTCTCCATCGCCGAGCGGACTCCCGCAATCAGGGTGGACACGTCGTGGACGGAGGCGATCGCGGCCACCACGACTCCGGGCGCCCCGGGAGTCGTCGGCTGCACCGCCACGAACCGGTCGACGATCTCGCCGGCGAACACGGCGGGGATATCCTCGACACCGGCGGCGTCGAACCAGTCGAAGAAGACGCGGGACCGGAGCAACTCGACGACGGGCTCACGGCTGTGCACGCCGATCATCACCAGTACGCGGCCGTAATCATGCGTCGACGTGTAGACCAGGACGTGGTGCGCGCCGATGTCGGCGAGGGCGGACTTATTGCGCTCGAGCAGCGGCCACACTCGGGTCGGATCCGGGACGCGATAGTCCGATGCGATGACCATCGAATAAAGATCGCCGTTATTCACGCGACCGCCCTACACCGGATTGAACGACGAAATCAGCCACTTATCATGGGCTTTCGTCAACGTGACCGATACGCTGCTGTTCGTAAACGCCGGCTCGGGCCGATCCCTGCTCTGCGTGCTTTGGTTGACGAACAGCAGCACTTTGGCCGAATCCGGGTGCAACTCCGACACAGCGGCGCGAAGCACCACGGCGGCGGTCTTCACCGACTTCTGCTTGGCCGCGGGGGCGACGATCTGCTGGGTGAACTGGTCGTAGTACGACAGGAAGTCGCCGGTCAGGTGTGACTTCGCGGAGGAGAAGTCACGGTCGAGGGTGTCGGGCGAGTAGGACAAGACCGCGACCGTTCCCTCGCTGGCGGCCGTGATCGCCGACTTTGCGGCGGCCGCGTCGGTCGCGCGATCCGGGCGGTATTGAAACCAGAACAGTGCGCCCAGCAAGGCCAGCGAGGAGACCACCAGTAACGCCAGTACGGCGGTGAGAACTTTTCCGGACGCCCGCTTGCTCACCCACGCGGCGATCCGCTTCAGCCGGCCGGGCGGGTTGCCGTGGCCGTCGCTGCTCTCGGCAGAATCGACGTCCGTCTCCTCGACTTCCGCCGTCTCGTCGACTTTCGTTGTCTCGTCGACTTCCGCGGTCTCGTCAACTTCCGCTGTTTCGTCTGCGGTCACGGCACAAACTCGACTTTCGCTATCTTGAGCTGACCGCCGTCGCGGGCGACGGTCACGATGAGCCGGTAGTTACGTGGATCCTGCTTGGCGCCGGCCGCATTGGTGACCTCGGATGTGGAGCCAACCAGCACCACCGCCGAATTGTCCGTCATCGTGTCCAGGTCCACAGCCGTTGCCTGAACGCTGCCTTGCGAGATCACCTTCGACTGTTCCACCACTTTGGTGAAATCGTCTGCCATCTTGATGAAATCGTCCTTGAACGAGCCGGTGGAGTTCTCGAGGATGTGCTGCACGCCTTGCTTCGCGTTGTTGAAGTCCAGCGACGTCAAGGTCACGACGCCCTGGCGTGCCGCGGCGGCGAACTCGGCCGCCCGCTCACGCTGCCGGACCGCATCGCGATGCTCCTTGAACATGTAGCCGCTGCCGGCCAGCGCCCCGAGAATGACGACGATGGCCAGGCCAGCGGCGACCGTCGACCATTTGGGGCGCCTGAGGCGTGCCCACCGTCGTGTCGGCGTCGCCACGGGGGCCAACAGGGTGTCGCCGTCAGGCTCCGCGGCGGCCTCGGCGGGACCTTCGTCCGCGGACTCGGTGTCCGTCGACTCGGTGTCCTCCGACGCGATCTCGCGGGTGTCGTCTCCCTCGGCGTCAACGGGGTCCCCCGCGTCGTCTTTGGTTGCGGCAGTGTCTATCGACGTTTCTGCTGTGACCTCCTCAGGCGCAGCGGCGTCGTTTTGGGATTCGATCAGCTCGGCCTGGCGGCGCAATTGAATGGCGCGGGCGCGGGCGCGGGCGGCGGCGGCAAGAGCCTCCGCTTCTGCCGCCTCCGCCTCGGCCTGTTCGGCCAGCGACCGTATGTCGGCGGCAGTGGTTGGGGCTTCGTCGTCGTTCACCGGAACCGATTTCGTCTCTGCGGAATCTTGGCGGGCACCACCACTCACCGCTCACCCGCCCGAGAACGAGAGCGCTCGTGACTCACTGCCCAACTCCTCTACCGCTTGCCCGTCTGGCCGCTACGGCCGGGGCCCAGCTATTCGACGGCATCCCGGCATGGGCCCCAGACGCTCCCGCCGTTGGGCAACCCTACTCGGCATACGCGTCGGCGTGCGAGCGCCTGCGCCGACATACTTCCCCCGGTCATATCGTGACGACCAGGAGAGCCACGTTACCACCGTCTGTCGCCGACCATCTCGGAACCGTCGTGGGGCCGGACGCGAAACGGCTAATCAACTGCGATAACGTCGTTCTCGTATCGAGCATACGAAAGGGCACCTGCCTACCACAGCCCTACCGCAGGAGGTCTTTGATCACCTTGCCGGTGGCGTTGAGGGGCAACGCCTCGAGGAACTCGACCGTGCGCGGCACCTTGAAGCCCGCCATGCGTTGGCGGCACCAGCCGATCAATTCCTCGGCGCTGACGGTGTCTTTCCGGACAACGAACGCCTTGCCGACCTGTCCGAGCCGCTCGTCGGGAACACCGATGACCGCCGCCTGCGCGACGGCCGGGTGGTTCATCAGGAAGCCCTCGATCTCGGCCGGATAGGCGTTGAATCCACCGACGATGTACATGTCCTTCTTGCGCCCGACGACCCGCAGCCGCCCCGCTTCGTCGAAGTTGCCCAGATCTCCCGTGTGCAGCCAGCCGTCGGCGTCGATCGCCTCGGCGGTGCCAACCGGATCGTCCAGGTAGCCCTGCATGACGCCGTAGCCACGGACCAGCACCTCGCCGTCGTCGGCGATGCGCACCTCGACTCCCTCGCACGGCAGACCGGCGGTGGTGGCCACGTCCTCGAAGGAGTCGCCGGGCCGGGACAAGGTGACATTGCCGGCCTCGGTGAGCCCATAACCCGTCATCACCGTCTGGAACGGCAGTTCGTTATGGATGCGCCGCACCAGTTCGACCGGGATGTCGGCGGCGCCGGTCACGCCGGCCCGCAGGGTCGAGAGTTTGGACTTGTCACGAACCGTCAGCAACGAGTGGTAGAGCGTCGGCGGTCCGGGAAGCATCGTGATGCGTTCCCGTTGAACGAGATCGACGACCGCGTCGAGGTCGAACACCGCGACCGGGAGCATCGTCGCGCCGCGCAGGAAGGACGTGACGAGTCCCGCTTTCAAGCCGAACGTGTGGAAGTACGGGTTGATCTGCAGGTAGCGGTCGCCCTCGCGCAGGTCCGCCAGCGTCGCCCACTCCTCGTACATTCGCAGCGTCTGGCGGTGGTTCATCATCGCGCCCTTGGGGCGGCCGGTCGTGCCCGAGGTGAAGATGATGTCGGCGATGTCGGTGCCGCTCACCGGTTGCCCGAAAGGGGAACCACCGGAGAGGAAGTCGGATTTCAGATCGATGACCGGTATCCCCGCGGGCGCGGTGTAGTCCTGGTCCAGGAATCCCTTCTGCACCAGGACGGCCCGTGCCCCGCTGCGGGTGATGATGTCGCCCGCTTCTTCGGTCTTGAACCGCGTGTTGACCGGCACTAGGACGCCACCGGCCGTGAGCAGCCCGAATGCGGCGATGATCCACTCGGCCGAATTGGGTGCCCAGATGGCGATTCGGTCGCCCTTGTCGACGCCGAGGTCGGCGAAAGCGCCTGCGGCGCAACGTATCCGGTCGACGATTTGGACGAACGTGAGACGCAGCGGACCGTCGACGACGGCTTCCGCATCACCGAAGCGGTCCGCCGCACTCAGGACCATCTCGGGGATGGTGTCCCAGTTTGGCTGGTCTGTCACACCGAGACGAGACGAGCGAGGTTCCCGCCCATGATCTTCGCCTGGTCGTCGATGGGCAGGTGCGACAGCGCGTTGATGTAGTAGGTCGGCTCCGCCAGCCCTTCCGGGTGCGGCCAGTCCGAGCCGTACAGCACCTGATCCACACCGACGAGGTTGACCAGATCGTCGATGCCCTCCTCGAAGAACGGGCTGACGTACATCCGGTTCTTGATGAGCTCGACGGGGTCGCTCGGGAAAACTTCCGGGGCCTTCCGGTAGACCTCGGCCAGGCCGTCCAGCAGCGGGAACATCCACTTCGAACCGGCCTCGACGATCGCGACCTTCAGCTTGGGATGGCGGTAGAGCCCACCGTGGATCGCCCACGACGCCACCGAGTCCTGGATCGGCCGCCACTCGTTGAGGATGCCCATCGCATTGGTTTGGAACGGCAGCATCTCCTGGTCGGCACCGTCCCACTCCGAGGTGTACCGGGAGTAGCCGCTGTCGCTGGAGTGCATGCCGACCAGCACGTCGTACTCGACGACCCGCTCCCAGAACGGGTCGAACTCGGGCAGCGCGAACGACCGGGGGCCACGGAAGCCGGGAACCGGAGCCGGGCGGACCAAGATGCAACGCGCACCACGCTTGACCGCCCACTCCAGCTCCTCGATCGCCTTCTCGACGATCGGCAGGGTGATCACTGGGGTGGTGAAGATCCGGTTCTGGTAGTTGAAGCCCCAGACCTCATCGAGCCACTGGTTCAGCGCATGGACCAGGACGTGGATGGCGACCGGATCGTCGCGCAGCCGCTCCTCGATCAGGCTGGCCAACGTCGGGAACATCAGAGTGCGGTCCAGGCCCAACTCGTTCATCTGCTCCAGGCGCGGGCCGGGCTCGAAAAACGCCGGGATCGCGCGCATCGGCTCACCGAACAGCTCACGCTTGCTCTTGCCATCCGGGTTGCCGGACTTGAAGTACTCCTCCCACGCACCCGGCCGGGCGACGACCTCGAAGGTCGGGTTGGGAATGTAGTTGCTGATCTGGCCGCGCAGCGCAATCTTGGTGCGCCCGTTGACCTGCACGTACTGGACGTAGTCCTTGTACTCCTTGGGCAGGAACTTGGTCAGCGCTTCCGGCGGCTCGTAGAGATGATTATCCGCGTCAAAGAGCGGGAACGGGACGTCCACCCGATGCGACAATTGCCCCATGGAATCCTCCTTCGCGTTTTGTGAGAATACTATTCTCTTGATGTGCAAGCCGCAACATGCCGCTGACGACAGATCGGGCGTGGCCTCGATCGCCTGCCATTCGGGGTGACTTTCGCTATCAGCTTGCTTGGGGTGAACACCGTATGGAAAGCCGAACGGGAGGTGCTGCCGCGGTTCCCCGCGAAGGGCGCGAGGCCTTGCGGATGGACGGACCGGCGTCGGCCTATGAGTCGATCTCGCCACCGGTGCACTTCCTGGTCGGCCAACACAGCCCCACCTACTTCCTGACTGCGGCAACCGAGATAACCGCCAAGTTGCCCGCCGGCCGCGTCACCGTCATGCCGGGCCTGGACCACCGCGGCCCGCTGGCGCGACCGCGGCCCGTCGCCAAGGCCTACCTCGAGCTCGCGCTCAACACGTGGCGATGATCTTGAACGTCGCGGTAGCCGGTTCTCCGGGTTTGTCCGACGTGTAGCCATGGGCGGTGCCGGTAATGGTGAGTTTGTCGCCGCTGAAGCTCGTGTTGGCGTCCCCGCCGTCGTCTTTCGAGTACAGCCCGGTAAAGCCACCCAGATTCTGGATGCGGACGGACTCCGCGGCCTGCGGCTCAGCGCGGCCGTCGATGACGACCTTGGCCCCCGCAAAGTCGCCGCCGATGTCGATCGTCCGGTACCACTCCTGCTGATAGCACTTGACGACGTTGATCTTCGCGTCGTTTCCGTTGACGGTCACCGATGCCGTGCTGGAGAGGGGGGTTTGCGGCTTTGGGCTGCACGCGCCGAGGCCGGCGACGGCGAGCGTCGTAGCGACCACCGCGGCGATGCGCTCGTACATGAGGCCACCTCGATCCTTCGCACGCAAGCTCCGGGCCTGCTGCGATGATGTTATTCTCCCCCAAAGAGAATGCCAATATCGGCATTTTCGCCCGAGGAGCGATGACGCGTGGTGGACCTGGAGTTCGAGGACGGGTTGGCGGTGCTGACGATCGACCGTCCCCACGCACGCAACGCCATCTCGCTGGACACCATGGGTCAGCTGGAGAAGGCACTCGACGCGGCGGCGGGCGCCCGAACACTCGTCATCAAGGGCGCCGGCGACCGGGCTTTTGTGTCGGGCGGCGACCTCAAGGAGCTCAGCGCGCTGCGGACCGAGGAGGACGCCGCGGCGATGGCGAAACGGATGCGGTCGATCTGCGATCAGCTTGCGAGCTTCCCCGCTCCGGTAATCGCCGCGCTGAACGGACACGCCCTTGGCGGCGGCGCCGAGGTCGCTGTCGCGGCCGACATCCGGATTGCTGCCGACGACGTCAGGATCGCCTTCAACCAGGTGACGCTGGAGATCATGCCGGCCTGGGGCGGCGCCGAACGATTGGCCGCGATTGTCGGCAAGAGCCAAGCGCTGTTGTTGGCCGGCACCGGAACCGCCCTGGATGCCGTCGAGGCCGAGCGTATCGGCCTGGTGGACAAGGTGATTCCCCGCGCCTCCTTCGACGAGGGGTGGCGATCGATCGCCGGGGCGCTGGCGCGCCATCCAGCGGCCGAGATAAAACGCGTAATCAGCGGAGTTTCGCCGGATGAAGCGATAACATCCTTTGCACGGCTGTGGGTTGCCGACGCCCACTGGCGGGCCGCAGAGCGGGTGATGAACCGCACCGCCAGTCCGCGCCCGGCGGCCGGAGGAGCGTCATGAACACTGTGAAAAAAATGCTGGCCTCAAGCGCGGCGATGCTGGTGGCAGGCGCGGGTCTGGTGGCGAGCACGGCACCCGCACAGGCTGACCCGGTCTGGCATCAGGTCGTTTACATCGTCTCGGCCCGAAATCCGGCCTACGTCGACATCTTCTACCAAGACCAGGACCCGACGACCTTCTCCGACTACAGCCACAACAATTACCAATTCACCCCGCAGGTCCATGCGGATGTCGCTCCCGGTAAGCCGTGGGTTCAGCCGGTGAACCTGCTGAACCCCGATCAGTGGGCGATGGTCACCGCGACCATGGGCCGTGAACCGGGAACACCGGGCATTCAGTGTGACCTGTCGGTGGACGGGAAGGTCGTGGTGTCCAAGGTTGGATCCAGGGGCGCGCTCTGCTCGTTGCGCCCCTGGTGAACCACCCAGGCCGGCGGCATGCCCGCGATTGGCTGCGGCTCGCCTTCCAGACGGCGCAGGTAGCTTTCCACCAACGTGATGGTTTCGGCGTGACCGCCGGACATGCCGATCGCCTGCTCGAGCACCAGAAACCGCGACAGGCTGGTCATGAGCACCGTCCAGACCACCGGCGGCAGGTCGCCGCCGCCTTCCCCGTAGCGGTGCAGCGCGGCCGCCACGGCTTGCCGTTGTTCGTCACGGAATCGTTCCGCGTAGTAAGCGATTTCGGCGCGCATTTCCTTGCGATGGTTTGCCAGCGCCATGAACTCCATCGAAATCCGGGTGAAGGCCGGATCGGTGCCGAATCTCCACAGGGCCCACAACGGCTGGGGCGATTGCAGCACCTGCGCCTGCACCTGCAGCCCTTCTTCGGCCCGGCGGCGGAAGACCTCCAGGAACAACTCCTCCATGGTGCGGAAGTAGTAGTGCACCAACTGGGGCTTCAATCCCGCCTTGTTGGCGAGACGACGAGATGTCACCGCGGCGTAGCCCTCTTCGACCATGAGCCGTTCGGCCGCGTCGAGCAGCAAGGCGCGATTCTTCGCGTCCGGCGCCCCGATCCTGCGGGCCACGGAAGCAGATGTCATCTCTGTACTCCGTCTCTTGACGCGCTCCCCGGCTTCCCCACGTCGACCATTGCCAGATGCTAGCGAGATGGTATCCCTCCGGCGTCGTGACCTTGACCCTGACAATAACGCCATGCTAAGCAGGTGCTCAGCAATTGACGTGCGTCGAATCGGGCGGCGCGCGTCTCGCTGCCGAACCATCATTTAGCCAACGCCGGCTTTTGGAGGCACACAGGACATGAGCGACTACGAAACGATCGACTTCTTCACCGATCCGTCCCTCGTGCCCGACCCGCACCCCTACTTCGACTACCTGCGCAGCCAAAATCCGGTGCTGCGGCTGCCGCACCACGGCGTCGTCGCCGTCACCGGCTACGAAGAGGCCACCGAAATCTATAAAGACACCGACACGTTCTCGAACATCGTCGCGCTCGGCGGGCCCTTCCCGCCGCTCCCGTTCCAGCCCGAGGGCGACGACATCAGCGCACAGATCGACCAGCACCGCACCTATTTTCCGATGCACGAGCACATGGTCACCATGGATCCACCGGACCACACCCGGGCCCGATCGGTGCTGAGCAAGCTGCTGACGCCCAGCCGGCTGAAGCAGAACGAGGAGTTCATGTGGCGCCTCGCCGACCGTCAGCTCGACGAGTTTCTGACCAACGGCGAGTGCGAGTTCATCAGCGAATACTCAAAACCTTTCGCCACTCTGGTGATCGCCGATCTGCTCGGCGTTCCCGAGGAGGATCACAAGGAGTTCCGGACCGTCTTGGGTGCCGACCGTCCCGGCGCCCGGGTCGGGGCACTCGATCACGAATCGGTCGGCATCAACCCATTAGAGTGGCTCGACGACAAATTCTGCTCCTACATCGACGACCGCCGCCGCGATCCGCGCAACGACGTGCTGACCGCTCTCGCGACGGCGAAGTATCCGGACGGATCCACACCCGAGGTCATCGAAATCTCCCGCTCAGCCACGTTCCTCTTTGCCGCCGGGCAGGAAACCACGGCGAAACTGCTCAGCGCGGCGCTTCAGGTCATCGGTGACCGGCCCGACGTGCAACGGCAGTTGCGCGACGACCGCAGCCTGATTCCCGCGTTCATCGAGGAATCGCTGCGGATGGAGAGCCCCGTCAAGTGCGACTCGCGGCTGGCCCGCCGGGCCACCCGCGTCGGCGGTGTCGACATACCCGCCGGAACCGTGGTCATGGTGCTACCGGGCGCCGCCAACCGCGACCCGCGCCGCTTCGAGAACCCGCACGAGTTCGACCTCCACCGAAAGAACGTGCGCGAACACATGGCCTTCGCTCGCGGCGTCCACTCCTGCCCCGGCGGACCACTCGCCCGAGTGGAGGGCCGTGTCTCGATCGAGCGCATCCTGGACCGGATGTCGGACATCGAGATCGACGAGGCCCACCACGGGCCGAGCGCCGAGCGCCGCTATAGCTACGAGCCGACCTATATCTTGCGGGGCTTAAGCGAACTGCACCTGGCGTTCACGACCGCCGACTCGGTCGCGCCTGTGGGTTGAAACTCGCTCGCTCTACCGGATCCGCATTCCGATGAAGTAGCAGCCGAGCAGGCTCGCCGCGATTATCAGCACCCAGGCATCGGTCAGGCGGCACAGCAAGGCGGGAGCCTGCCGTACTTCCATGAACTCCCGAAAGATGATGCGCACCTTGATGAGTGCGATCACGATGACGCTCGAGGTGACCACCGCGCTTGAGCTCGGCGACCCGTTGGCGGTGTGGTCGATCCACAGATAGGCCAGCGTCAACGACGCCAGGATCACCCATACGACCATCAGCCGTTTGTTGAACTTCATTTCTCACCTCACCACGTACAGCAGCGCAAAGATGAGCACCCAGAGGAAGTCGACGGTGTGCCAATAGGTGGCGCAGGTCTCGACGAGCTGCTGGGACCTTCGTGCCGCACTCCGGAGTTGGTAGACGATGACCCCGAGGGCGACGAACCCGATCAGCAGGTGGACGAAGTGGATCCCGGTGAAAAAGAAGTAGTAGGTGAAGAAGTCGTTGCTGTCCACGCCGTTGCCCATGCGAACCAGCCGGGCCCACTCAAACACTTTGAAAAACAGGAACACCGCGGCGAACGAGGCCGTGACGGCGACGTCCCTGAGCGCCGCTCGGTAGGCGCCGGCGCGGGACGACTGAACACACCGTGCCACCGACCAGGAACTCAGCAGCAAGACGAGGGTGTTGAAAACTCCGATACGTAGGTCGAGCTGCGCCTGGGCGTGCAGGTAAAGCTCGGGACTTCGGGCGCGATAGAACAGGTAGAAGCCGAAATACGCTGTGAAGATCAGCGTCTCGAATAATACGAAGGCCCACATGTCCGGCTGGCCCGGGACGAACCTGGCGCGTCTGCTCGCTTCGCCGAGTTCGGACATCAGGCCGCTGCCCTAACGGCTGATCGGTTGGCTCTCCGTTTCCGCGCCAGGTTGGGCAGCGGCCCGGTACCGAAGTCCTCGCGTTGGATCATACGAAAGAGCATGAAGATGAAAACACCGGTGTAGATGCCGAACACCACCACGTCCAGCCACCAGGCGATTTGGCCGTTCCATGCCAAGACGCCTCGCCGGAAGATCCAGCACGGCGACACGACGACTTCGGTAAGCGCGTTGCACAGGTTGAGATAACCGAACCACTTGGGGAACACCCTATTCTTATCGAGCAAAATCGCGAGCATCCAGATCAGCGAGCCGATGAGGAACACTCCCATGGTTCCGTCGAAAGACAAGAAGGCGAAGTCGTAGAGCCAACCGATCGCTTCGGGATTTCGCTCGGGGCGCAGCGTCCCGACGATCAGCGCGATACAGAGCAGCAGCATGCCGGGAATCGCACTGAGCGAGTAGATAAGCAGATACGAATACGCGAACGCGGGGCTGACCGACATTCGTCGCATCGAATAGGCGATGAGGGCATTGTTCACCGCGATCATCCCGCCGATGCCGAAGATGATGCCGAAACCAACGGGTATTCCGAGATGGCGCTCGTGGAACCAGTGGACCTGCGTCGCGAGGTCCCAGGCGGGTTGCGGCGGGGGCTGGACCCTTGCCACCACGAAGAACACCGGGAAGAAGAAGTTGTAGAAGACGACGAGCGTCCCCCAAGCCAACCACAGCTCGCGCTTGGGGTTGTGCCGGCAGTGCCAGGCGATCCGGTGATGCAACGGCCCCGCGGGGGGCATGGCCGGGGAGGCCGGCGGTGTCATCACCGCCCTCACGCGCCGACCAGTTCGTCGCCGTGCCGGTGGTAGTCGGCGCGCTCCCGGTAAACGGCTTGCCCCAGAACAACGCCCATCACAACGATCCAGACGGCGATGGCAACGTTCTTCAGCCAGAACGACAACACGCCGTCCCACGCCAGCGGACCAGACAAAGAGATGCCAACGAAAGCCGCGGGCACTAGCGCTGCGGCGACGAGAAGGTTGAAGTGGGCCACCCAACGGTTGAACACCGGCCGCGGCTGGTCGTCGAAATAGATTGCCAGGGCGAGAATCACGCTTTGTCCGATCAGGAACGGGACCAGGATAGTGAAGGTGATCCAGCCGAAATCGTTGAACATCTGGGTCAGCTCCGGGCTCCGCTCCGGGCGGAAGGCGGCCAACAGCCAGCAGACGTTGGCGACCAGGAAAAGAGTCGGACCGCCGGCCGCGCACCCCAGCATCGCGTAGGAGAAGATCGGCGTGCGGTGTGCCATCCTGCGGATCTGCATCACGATCAGGGCCAGAATCGGGATGAGGCACACACCGAACCAGTTGAACATGATCATGCTGTACCGGATCTCCGGGAGGTGGGCCGGATCGCGATAGAACGCGGCAACCTGCTCCGCCGGCATCGCGGGTGACATCGGCGGATTGAATCCGGGAAACAGGAAGAAGCAGGCGATCCAGATGATTAACGCCGCCGGCATTGTCCACCACAGGAGGAGCTCACCGTCGGTTCGTCGGGGCGCACCGCGGGGCGTTGCTGCATCGCTTTCGCCGATGTCGGACATCGTGGCTCCTTCGGTGCGACGGCGTGGCTACACACGGCTAGTCAGCGAAGCTAGCCGATCGGCTAGCTTCGGTCAATAGTCGTCGTCTAGTCTCGTTGTGTGAAAACAGCATGGCTACCGGTTGCCGACGGGGAACTGAAGGTCGTCCGGCACAGCGCCGCTCGGACGCGCGTTCTTGATGCCGCGCTGGATTTGTTCGCCCAGCGCGGCGTCAGCGGCACGTCGCTGCAGATGATCGCTGACGCCGTTGGTATTACGAAAGCTGCCGTCTACCATCAGTTCCGGACCAAAGAGCAGATCGTGCTCGCGGTCACCGAGCGCGAGCTCGGTCGGCTGCTTCCGGCGCTCGAGGAAGCCGAGGCGCACGGCGACGGTCCGCGAGCCCGCGACGCGCTGCTGGTACGTGTGGTCGAAATGGCGGTTCGCGACCGCCGGTTGGTGCGGACACTGCAGTTCGACCCCGTCGTCGTTCGATTGCTCGCCGAACACGAAGCGTTCCAACGTTTCATGGACCGCCTCTATCGAGTACTGCTGGGCGACGCCGGACTGGACGGGCGGATCGAGGCGGCCATGTTCTCCGGAGCGATCAGTGCCGCTGTCATGCACCCACTGGTAGCGGATGTCGACGACGACACACTGCTCGCCCGGCTCACCGACCTCAGCCGGCGCCTGCTGGGACTGCATCACTGACCGCACGGTGGTCAGGCACGTCAGCCCTCAGCAATCTTCTGGCCCAGTTCGACGCTCGCTCAGGTACGGTTCTCCCATGAACACGGTCGCGCGTTTGGCTGCCGCGGCGATCATGGTGACTACCGGAATGGGATTGGCGGCTGCGGGCACCGTGACCAGCGCTCACGCCGACAATCCGCCCTGGCCGTTCGTGGGGTACCACTGGTGCCCGGGCCAGCCCTTCGATGCCGCATGGGGACCCCAGTGGGATCCGACCACGTGCCACGACGCACACCACCGGGACAAGGACGGCACGATTCACAACGGCGATTACTGGGGACCCAGCCCCTTCCAGACGTGGCCCGAGCAGCCGAACCCATATCCGTGAGTTCGCCCGCGAATCGGGTTAGGTGTCGCCGCGCTCCCAGTTTTGTACTCCGTCATGCGCATTGCAGACCAGGAAGAGGCCGTCCGGCGCCTGCGCGACGTAGTACTCCGGATAATCAGTGCAAGACGAGTTCTCTTCCTTGACACCGGCCATCGGTGGCGACCGGAACCATCGGGGCTCGTAACGCCGGGGCGAGCCGCAGAACATCAAGCGCCCCGGCTGCGTGGCGCCGGACACGTAGTAATCGGCGGTACCGAACACATAATAGGTGGCGTTGTCGCAATAGGTACCCAGTATGACGTGCGGCCTGATGCCCGGCGTGCAGTCCGGATAATCGCAATTAACCGGTCCGGCGGCGGCGCGCGGCGCCACCAAGACACCGAGGCCTGGAACGAGTCCTAAGAATACGCCGACGGCTGCCACGATGAATCGCACCAGATTACTCTAAATTACTTCGGCCACCGCTGGGAATAGAATTCTCCGACTCGGAGAAGAGGGCGACTCATGTGGCCGTCGCCGGCGCCGGCGCGCCCGCCTGGCGGTGATAATGTGGCTCTCCGGTAGGCGCGGACGAGGAGGTGATCCAGTGCCGCGGCGCAAGCTTCCCGCTGGAGCGACCGACACCGACGGTCGACCGGTGGGGGTCGTGTCCCCGTCACTGTCCAGTTCGGTCGCAGGAGCCGAAGAACCCGCAGAACTCGCCCGGGCGGAAGCGCGTGCCGAGGCCGCTCGAGCCCGTGCTACTCGGCTGCGCCAACTAGCCGAGGCGGCGTCAAGCGATCAAGACAGCCGGGCCGGCGCCGCGGAGACCGAGCCGGCGCCGTCGCGCTGGCGGTGGCTGCGTCCCCCAAGCCGAAAGGCCATGGCCACGGCCGCAGCCGTTGTGGTCATCTGCGCCTCGCTGGCGGCAAGTGGGTACTTGGTGTGGCATCACCGTGGCGTGGTACAGCGAAGCCAGCGCGCCGCGGAGTTCGCCGCGGCGGCCCGCGCCGGTGTCGTGATGATGATGTCGATCGATCCGAACAAGGCGCGGGACGACATGCAGCGTTTCGCCGACGACACAACCGGACTGTTCAAGGCCGGCATCTTGATGGGGGCCGAAGATGCCGTCAAGGCGCTGGAGCAGTCGAAGGTGAGCTCCAAGGGCTCCGTGCAAGCAGCCGCTGTGGAATCCATGACCGAGGATTCGGCTACCGTTCTGGTCGCGGCGAAGTCTGAATTCACCAAACCCGGTCAGGCTAAGCCGGACTCGCGGTCGTTGCGCCTCGTCGTCAGCGTCCAAAGGGACGGCGGGCAGCTCAAGATTTCCAGAGTGGAGTTTGTCCAGTGACGGTCGACGGTCCGGCACCTGAAGAGGCGGCTCAGCAACCGGCGCCCGGCCGCCGAATCGGCGCGATTGGGCGCTGGACGCGTCGTTGCCTGGCAAGGTGGCGTCCAATCCTGTTGACGATCCTGCTCGTTGGGGCGACGGGGTTCGGTGCCGGCTACTTCTACTTCGTGTACCGTCCGGATTTGCAGACCAATAAGGCCGCAGCGCACCAGGTCATCGAAGCGGCCAGCGATGGTGCCGTGGCCCTGCTGTCCTACTCGCCTGCCACCCTCGACCGCGATTTCGCCAACGCCAAATCCCGGCTCACCGAAGGTTACCTGGCCTACTACCAGCGGTTCGCAGACCAGATAGTGGGGCCGTCGGCGCAACGCGGCCAAGTCACGACGACCGCGACGGTGGTCAAGGCTGCCGTGTCGGAAATGCATCCGGGTTCGGCCGTCGTGCTCGTGTTCGTCAAGCAGAAGACCACAAGCAAGGACAAGCCGCAACCGGTTCTTACGTCGAGCAGCCTGCGGGTGGCGCTGACAAAGGTCAACGGTTCGTGGCTGATTGAGAAATTCGATGCCGTGTGAGCGCCCTGTGCGTCCCCGATCCAAACCATTCCGAAATGTGCGAAGTTGGTGTTAGTCTGTGAATTCGATTCGCTTGCGAACGGCGGTATTTAGCGCGTCAAGGAGCATATGATGCGTTCATCGAATATGGCGATAGCCGCGACACTGGTGGCCGCCGGCATGGTCGGCGGCGTGGGCGCGACTCCGTCAGCATGGGCCTACGATCCCGCCATCAACGGGACTTACACCGCCACGGTGATCGGCGACTGGGCTCAGACCAACCAGGTGTATCACCAAGAGGCGGTGGTTCGAAGCACGTGGAAGATCAGTTCTTCGTGCTCCACCGCCCAGGACTGTAAGGGCGAGGTAGTCAGCGACCAGAACTGGACCGCGCCGATGAATACGCATGACGGGATGAACTGGTATGTAAAGCGCGACATCCCGAACTGGGAAACCTGTCCCGACGGCACCTCATTTCCCGGTCACGACGTCGTCTATTTCTATCCCGCGAACCCCGACACCGGTGAAAACGCGCTCGGGTCGCCAGTTTTGGCCGGGAGGGAACATACGACCGGCCCCGTCGGCGTCTGCGGCACCAATGCCGCGTTATATGTCGATCAGCCGTTCAGGCTGGACAGGATCGGATGATCCGACCGGCCGGGGCTCACGTTCCGGCCCCTGAGGCCGGCGCTCGGCCTCAGATGGCGAACATATCCTTCCACGTCTTCGGCGCCTGCTTCGCGACCAAATCGGACTGGCGATAGACCTGGCCGTCCGGACCCACGTAGGTGCCGGTGTGCGGATCGTATTGGGCGACGGCGACCGACGGACCGGGCCGGGCCGCATTACTTTCGAAAGCACTTGGCGCTGCTAACGGCGCACCGGCCGGGGGCCCGGACTGAGGAGCGGGAATGTCGATCGGCGCGATGGGTTGCACCTCCCCCATCTGCGTCGCCGGGTTGAGCGGCGCTGGTAACGGCGGTGGCCCCCCCGACGGGGGCGTGCCCCGCGGAACCGCTCCCGGCGGCAGCGGCGTTCCCTCGACCGGCCCGAAGATCCGCTCGCGGTTCCAGTTGACCCGGTCGTCGGGCGGGATGCCCTGCGCGATCAAATTCGGGTCCAGCGGGTAGGTGCCAAATGCGTGTTGCCTCATCGCCAGCGGCTCGAACGGCTTGTCGCTCTCACAGATCTCGACGGTCGGCGCCCGCTTTCCGGGCTGTCCCTGGCAGGGGTAGTTGCGCGCGCCGCGCACTCCGATGGGTGAATCCTGCGGCAGCTTGCAGTACAGCCCGTCCGGTGTATCGACGGTGCGGGTGTCGGCTGGGGCACGCCACTGACTGGGCGGCAGGAAGCCGACCGTGCAGGCGGGGGGATCACTGACGATGAGGTTGAAGGCGCCCGTGGCCAACCCGTTCGGGGATTTCGTGCCGATGAACGACTGGACCGCGGCGGTGAACGGCGGCAGCAACACCAACACCTGTTCGAGCGAGGCGTGGTAGGTCACGCCGATTTGGCCGATCGTGGTGAGGTTGGCGAGCAGCACCGGCAGCGTCGGTTTGATCTGATCGAGCAGCCCGGAGGCCTCGTCCAAAGCCCCGGGGCCCTGTTGCAGCAGGGTGCGGATCTGCGGGTCATTCTTGGCCAGCTGCCCGCTGAAACCCGCGAGACTGCGCGCCCAAAGTCGGATGGAGTCGGTGGTCTGGGCTTGCGCATCCAGGAAAGGCCCGGTGTCTTCGGTCAAACTCCGTGCGCGGTCGGCGACACCGTTGAGGTCACCGGAGAGTTGCGCCGAGGAGTCGAACAAAGATCCGAAATCGTAACCGGCGCCGTTGAATGCCTTGAAGGACTCGTCGAGCAAGGTGCCGAGCTTGCCCTTCGGGATGCTGTTGATCAAGGCACTGGATTGGTCGAGCACCGGTCCGATCGGCTGCGGGATCGTCGCGTCGTTCGCGGCGATGACCGAGCCGTCGCGCAGGTAGGGCGGCGAGTCGTTGCGCGGCCGCAGATCCACGTAGTACTCGCCCACGGCGGAGATGCTGCGCACCTGCGCTTGCAGGTCCGCGGGGATCTTCGGCGAAGTGTCAAGGGAGAGGGTGGCTTGCGCGCCGTGAGGGGTCAGCCCTATCGCCGTCACCTTGCCGATCTGCACCCCACGGTAGGTCACGTTGCTGAACCGGTACAGCCCACCGCTGGTGGGCAGTTTCAGCGTGACCGTCATCTTGCCGGTGCCCAGCAGTGTCGGCGCCTGGACGTAAAACAGCGCCATCACAATCACACCGATGGTCCCGACGATCGTGAAGATCCACAATTGGATACGGACAAAGCGGGTCAGCATCTAGGGGCCCCCGTCCGCCGGCTGGCTCGTGGCCGGAGTCGCACCGGGCACCGGGGCACCCCGGTCGGCTGGCGGGGGTGGCGCGTCAGAGGGCGGCGGGCCGGGCGACGCCGGTGCGGAAGGCGGCGGAGCGTTCTGTGCGTCTGGGCCGAGCATCGTCAGGCCCGCGACCAACGGCGGTACTGGCGGCGGCCCCGCGGGTGGCGGCGCGTCTGCCGACTGCGGGTTGAGCGGCGGCGGACCCGGCGGCGGTCCCGAGCGTGGCGGGTGTCCCAGATTCAGCGGTTCCCCAACAGGGCCCGGCGCATTCACTCCTCCGGGCGCACCCGGTGGCGCACCATATTTGAATTGCAGGTACTCGGGGTCGCCGGGCGCCGGCACGGCCTCCGCACCCAGCCTGCCCCAGTGTGTGCCCAGCAAGATGCTCTTGCGGAGCCCGGAGTTCGTCAAATCGATAATGAAATACCCGTTGGTGTAGTCGCCTCGGACGTACCGGTCGATGAAGCCTTGGGTGAACGGGAACGTCGGCGCGTATGCAATGGCGGCGTCGAGATCTGGCCCGATGTCAGCGAGCGCCTTGATCGTCGGCTCGAGATTTTTCAGGTTCCGGACCAAGTCGGATCCCGCGTCGTTGACGAGCCGGGTCGCGGTGTTGCTGAACGTCCCGAGTTTGTCGAGCGCGGTCGTCAGGCGCGGTCGCTCCTTGATCAGCACGTCCAGCGCCGGCGGGATTTTGTACAGCGCCTGGGTGATCACATCGCGTTGAGCGGCGAACGTGCCGGAAAGGCGGTTGAGTGCCTGTATCGACGCGACGAGGTTGTCGCGCTGCTGGTCGAACGTGCCCACGAATCTGTCGAGCCGGTCGATCAGATCGCGAACGGCGCCTTCGTTTCCCGACAGGGCGGCGTTGAAGTTGTGGATGATGTCCCCGATCTGGCCCAGCCCGCCGGCGTTGAGGACCACCGACAGCGACGAGAGGGTCTGTTCGGTCGACGGATAGGTCGACGACCGGTTCTGCGGGATGGTGGCGCCCGGTTGCAGCCGGCCGGTACCCTGTTGGCCGAGTGGCGGATTCAGTGCTAAGTGCATGGACCCCAGCAGGCTGGTCTGGCCGACGCTGGCCACCGCGTTGGCGGGAATCGTCACACCGGGCTGCATCGAGATTTCGACGTCGGCGTGCCACCCCCACACCCGCATCTTGCTGATGCTGCCGACGATGACATCATCGATCATCACCGGCGAATTCGCTTCCAGCGTACCGACGTTGGCGATCTCGACGTGGTATGTGCTGGCGCCCGGCCCGCGTCCCACGGCACCCGGCAGAGGCAGCGAGTTCAGGCCGTTGAACGCGCACCCGCTCACGGCGAGCATGACACCGCAGGCGATGCCGAACACCCGCCGAATGGCGACCCGGGCCGTCATGGTTGCTGTCCTTCCGCCGGGAGCAGCATGTCCGAGACGTTCGCCGGAGCTGGGGCCGGTTCGGCCGGCGCGCTCGGCGGCGGGGGCTCCGGCATCGCCGCTCCCGGGATCCGCGCCGGCGGCGGCGGTGGCGGAAGCGCCGGCGGAGTGTCGCCCGGCAGCCCGGTATACGCGGACACCGCGGGCGGCAACTCGGGCGGTGTTGGCTTCGGGCCCTCCCCGCCGGGCGCCAGCCGTTGCTCGGTGTAAACGATGTTCTTGGGATCGAACGCCGGGGCCAGGAACGGGTTGATCGGGATTGGGAGGTAGTTGAAGTTGAAGTACACCAGCGGGTTGAACACCCGCAAGGCCGGGCTCAGATACAAGCCGCACAGCTTGCCCGACTCGTTCCCGGTGGCGTTCTCCAGGGCCCCAATTTGTGAGCACAAGGAAAACACCGGAGAGGTGAGGTTTTGGACCCCTACCCCGCCGCGAATATTGCCGACGTCCGGGTCGTAGTCGTTGTACGCGTTCGCGATCGCGTTCGGCGTGACGTGCAGCACGTTTTTCAGCGACATCTTGTTGTCGACGAGGATCTGCGTCAAGTCGGCCAGCCGCGAAATCTGCTCCGAGGTCGCGTCACGACTACCCGCGATGAACCGTTGCACCTCGCCGACCGCGCTCGCCAGGTCCGTCAACGCCGCGTCCAGGTCGGACTTGTTGTCGTCGAGCACACTGGTGAGAGTCGCCAGCCGGTTGTCGAACTGCACGATCTGGACGTTGCTGTCCCGCAGAGCCGCGACGAAAGACTGCAGATTCTTGATGATGTCGACGAGGTTGCCGCTGCCGTTGGCCAGGACCCTTCCCACCCCGGACAGTTGGGCCAGCGTCTGCCGCAGCTTCTCACCGTTACCGCCGCCCAGCGCGTCGGCGGCGGTGTCGATGAACCGCGCCACCGACGGTGTCGACACCTTGCTGTTGGGACCCAACTCCGTTGCCAGGCGCATCAATTGGTTCTTGACCTCGTCCCACTCGACGGGCTCCGCCGTCCGGTCGATCGGGATGACCTCGCCGTCGCGCATGGTGGGGCCGCTCGACCGGTACGCCGGGGTGAGCTGAACGTAGCGCGCCGCCACCAGGTTCTGCGCAACGATCACCGCTTTCGCGTCCGCCGGAATGGGCACATTGCGATCGACGTGCATCACCAGCTTCGCCTGGGTGCCCTCCGGGTGGATCGACGCGATGGTGCCCACCTTCATCCCGGACACCCGCACGTCGTCGCCAGGATAGATCGCAGTGGCGGTCGGGAAGTAGGCGGTAATCGTCTTCGGGCGAAAGAAGGTGTTGCGGATGGCGACCGCGGTGCCGAACACGACGAGCGCGGCCAGCACGATCGCCAGTCCTGCCTTGAGCCTCTTGCGTGGGATCGCCTCGAGCCGCATCATCGCGAACCCCCAGGCATCTGGTTGAACGGCCAGGGGAGCAGCGCCCGTGGACCGGCGGTGTCCGGTGGCTGACCGGGGGCGCCATAGGCACGGAATCCCCAGGTGTAGTCGAACAACCACTGGAAGAACTGCAGCGTGAAAAGGTTCGGGATGAACGGGTTGTAGTAGAACCCGCTGGAGACCGTCTCCCCTTGCGTCAGTTCATATTTCGCCAGCCCTGGCAGCGCTTTTGTCAGGCTGTCGCGATTCTTCTCCAGCATGTCCGTCACCGAGTTCAGCTTCTGCAGCGACGGCGTCAGCTTCGCCTCGTTGTCGTGCACCACGCCAGACAGCTGCTTGGCCACAGCGGACGTGCTGGCCAGCAGCCGCACGATCGCCTGCCGCCGCGCCACCAGCATGGACAACAAGTCATTGGCATTGATAATCAGCGTGTTGAGTTGCTGACTGCGCTGCCCGAGGATACCGGTGACATCGGCGGCGCCCTTGAGCAGCTGCCCGAGTGTCTGGTTGCGGGCGTTGAGGGTTTGCGAAAGCCGGGTAACCCCGTCGAACGCGGGACCCAGTTGCGGCGCAATCTGATTGAGTGTCGCAGACAGCGTGTCGAGCGATTGGTTGAGCGTTTCGGTGTTGGTTCCCTGGATGTCGGTCGTCAGGTCACTGACGGCCTCGGACAACGAATAGGGCGAGGAGGTGCGCGACACCGGGATCACGGCCAGCGGACGCAAAGTGCCGCTGCCCGCGGAGTCGACGGTGAGCATCCGCTGGCCCAACAGGGAACCGGTCTTGATGTGTGCGGTACTGGCCGACCCGAGCAGAACGTTGCCCTTGACAGTGAACGTCACCAGGACGTCGCCGTGCTGTAGCGACATGCCCGTCACGCTGCCGACTTTCAATCCCGACACCGTCACGTCATTGCCGGTTGCCAGGCCGCCGGCATCGGAAAACAGCGCCTGATAACGGACAGTGGTTGCTCGCTGCAGCAGTTGGTCGGGGTTCAACCCGACGGCTATCACCAGGATTATGAGGACGGCGCCGATGAAACCCGCCTTGATGAGGCCCGCCCCGCGATACTTATTCATCGGGATCCTTCGGTTCCGCGCACCGCCCGGTGACCTCGTGGGTGATGCCGACCTCTACCGTCCGGTACTGCAGATCGGAGACACGCAGCGCCAGCCCGCACAGAAAGTACGGAAACCAGGCGCCGTACGCACCGAGCCTCGTCAACTTGCGGTAATTGTTCGGCAGCTTCTTCAGCGAGATGTCGATGAGGTTCTTGTCCTTGTCCAGCAATGGCGCGAGCCGGTTCAGTTGGTCCACGGTGCCGGCCAGCGGGGGGCGCGCGCGGCCGAGCAGATCCGCAATCGAGGAGGTCCCGTTGTCCAGCGCGGTGATTGCGGTGCCGATGGTGTCGCGGTCTTGCGACAGTCCACTGATCAGCTTCTCGAGGCGGTCAATGGCGCCGGAGAATTTGGCGCCGTCCTTATCGACGGTCCCCACCACGGTGTTGAGGTTGTCGATCAGCTCCTGCACCGTCTGGCCGTTGTCGGCCAGCGCGTTGGAGAACGACGACGTCTTCGACAGCAGCGACTGCAAGGTCCCGCCCTGGCCCTGGAAGACCTGAATGAGTGATGCGCTGAGCGCGTTGACGTCTTGCGGATTGAGGCCCTGGGTGACGGGTTTCAGGCCGCCCAGCAGCAGGTCGAGGTCGAGGGCGGGCGCCGTGCGATCGATCGGGATCTCCGCCCCGGCCGGCAGCACCTTGGTGGATCCGGGGCCGTCGACGAGTTCGAGGTAGCGGTCACCGACCAGGTTGAGGTAACGAACGACGGCCCGGGTACCCGTGGTGAGCACGACGCCGCGGTCGGCGTCGAACTTCACCACCACCTTCTTGTCGGGACGCAACGAGACGCTGTTGACCGTCCCGACGCGAATACCGGCGACCCGCACCGTCTGCCCGGGCTTCAGCCGCGACACATCCGTGAAGAGCGCCGAATACCCGTTCGTCGAGCCGGTGGTGTACTGCCCGAAGATGAAGAACAAGAACACCGTCAACAGGACCATCACGGTGGCAAAAGCCCCGAACTTGATGATCATCGCGCGTGAACCGGTCATCCGGGTTGACCGATCTGCATCGTGTTGCGCGGCGGCCCGTCGATCGGCCCGTACAGCAGCTGCTTGAGGGCGTCGGAGTTCAACAACAGTTGCGGGTTGCCGTACTCCTGAGGGTTGGCCCCGACGTCGGCTATCACGAACGGCGGCGACTTCTCGAAGGGCACCAGGGGAAGGTCCTGGCACTGCGGCCCGCCCGTCGCGGCCACCTTGGGCAAGTTGGACGGATACCGGTACCGCTCGGCGCCGAAGCCCAGGTAGACCAAGACCTTGATCATCGGCTCGGGCAGGTTGGGGGCTTTCAAGTTCACCAGTGACCCGGCGATTCCGCACCACAGGGCTTGGTGGTACTCGTTGAGCAGATCGGTGGTCGGTGCCAGCAGATGTAGGACATCGGTCAGCGCTTGTCTGTTGCCACCCACCACGTCATTGCCCATGTCCGCCAAGCCAATCGAGCTGATCAGGAACGCATCCAGATTTTGTTGCTCGTCGACGATCGACTTGCTGACCCGGACCGTGTTGTCGGCGGTTGCGAGGAGATCCGGCGCCGCGTCGGCATAGGCGTTGCTCACCGCGGGCAGAACCTCGAGGTCGTGGCTCAGCGCGGGGAGAGCGGGTTCCTGGGTGGCCAGAAACGAGTCGAGATCCGACAGCATCTGGCCGATCTTGTGGCCGCGGCCGTTTACCGCCGACGCTATTGCGCCGAGGGTCTCGTTGAGTTTGGCGGGATCGATCGTCGACAACAACGACGTGAGTTGCTGGAAAACCGTGTTGATCTCGACGGTGACGTGTTTGCCCTCGAGCACTTGACCGGCGCGCAGCGGCTGGGCCGAGGGATCGGCGGGCGGTACCAGCTCGATGAACTTCGCGCCGAATACCGTCGTCGATGCGATGTCGACGAGCACATTGGCCGGGATGAGGTGCATCTGCGACGGTTGGATCGCGAGGTGCAAGGCGGCTTCACCGTTTGGCCGCACGTCGATCGAGTCGACCCTGCCCACCTCGACGCCGCGCATCTTCACTTTGGCGTCCGGGTTCATCACCAGGCCGGCGCGCGGCGATACGACGGTGATCGGCACGCTCTGGGTGAAGTCGCCCCGGAACATGCCTATCGCGAAAGCGAAGGCAACGGCGATCAGGACTACGGTCGCCAACCCCGCCAGGGGGCGTGCGTAGGACTGCGCGCCGAAGTGGCCACCCGGCGACGCCGCGACGGGGCGAGCAGAGCTAGTGGTTTCGGAACGATGAATGGGGCCGGGTCCGAGATTGCGCGTCACTGTCCTTTCACCCTCCTCTCCTAGCCCGACAGGTTGAAGTTGCCGTTGGTGCCATAGACGGACAGCGAAACAAGCAGAGTCACCGACACGACCACGATCAGTGAGGTCCGCACCGCATTACCGGTCGCGACGCCGACACCGGCCGGTCCGCCCGAAGCAAAGTAGCCGTAATACGTATGGATCAACAAGATCGTGATCGCCATCAGGACGGCCTGCAAGAACGACCACAACAAGTCGATGGGGTTGAGGAACGTCGTGAAGTAGTGCTGGTACAGGCCGCTCGATTGGCCGAAGAGAACCACGGTCGTGAACTGGCTGGCGAAGAACGACAGGATGACGGCGATGGAATACAACGGCGTGATCGCCACCATTCCGGCAGCGATTCGCGTGCTGACCAGATACGAAACGGGCCGGATCGCCATGGATTCCAGCGCGTCGATCTCTTCATTGATCCGCATGGCACCCAGCTGCGCGGTCACGCCGGCGCCGAAGGTGGCCGCCAAGCCGATTCCCGCGACGATCGGTGCCGCGATTCGAACGTTGATGAAGGCCGCCAGGAATCCGGTCAGCGCTTCGATGCCGATATTGCCCAGCGAGCTATATCCCTGGACCGCCAGCGTGCCACCCGCGGCCAGCGTCAAAAAACCGACGATCACGAGCGTGCCGCCGATCATGGCCAAAGTTCCCGCGCCCATGCTGATTTCGGCGACGAGGCGAATGACTTCCCGCCGGTAGTGGCGGACCGCGAAGGGGACCCCGGCGATCGCCTTGCCATAGAACAGCGTCTGATCGCCGATGCGGCTCAGGATGCCGACCGGCTTGTCGATTTGCCGCAATAGTCGCGGATAGACGGCTCGGAGCGTCACAGCGTTTCTCTATGCCCCCCCTCGGACTATTTCGCCGACATTCGGATACCGATAGCGGTGACCACCACATTGATGACGAACAGCGACATGAACGCGTACACCACGGTTTCGTTCACGGCGTTGCCGACGGCCTTAGCGCCGCCGGACACGGTCAGCCCGCGATAACACGCGACCAATCCGGCGATCAGACCGAAAAGCAGCGCCTTGACGCCCGAGATGATCATCTCGGGTACGCCGGTGAGCAGCGTGATGCCCGCGGCGAACGCGCCAGGATTCACATCCTGGACGAACACCGAGAAGATGTATCCGCCCAGAATGCCGATGACGACGACCAGGCTGTTCAGCAACAGCGCCACCAGCCCCGAGGCGAGCATGCGGGGAGTCACCAGGCGCTGCACCGGATTGATACCCAGCACCTCCATCGCGTCGATCTCCTCGCGGATCGTTCGCGAACCCAGGTCCGCGCACATCGCCGTGGCGCCGGCGCCCGCCACGATCAACACGGTCACCAGCGGGCCGACCTGGGTCACGGCACCGAACGCGGCGCCCGCACCGGACAGGTCCGCGGCACCCAGTTCCCGCAACAGGATGTTGAGCGTGAAGCTGACCAGGACGGTGAACGGGATAGCCACCATCAACGTGGGCGCGAGCGCGACCCGCGCGACGAACCACGACTGCTCCAGAAACTCGCGCCACTGGAAGGGCCGGCGGAACGCGAACTTGATCGCGTCGGCCGACATCGCGAACAACCCGCCGACCGCCTCCATGGGCTTGGATCCCCGCCCCAACGAGATACCCGCGGTCCATCGCTCGCGGCCCACGTTCTTAATCGCCATCGGCCCGAGCTCCTTCCGCCACCAGCGGGGCTGACGCCCCGGTAAATAATCCGCCCGAACCAGCCAGGCCGTGCGCCAAGTCGATCCGGCCGACTGAGCCTAGCGACCGATTCCCGGACGGCGTCTGCGCGCCGGCGGCGAGGGCTACCGTGGCTACCATCCTCACGCCAGTCCTCCGTTCAGTCGCGCGAGTTGGCGCTTCAGAACTGGACCGACCGAAAGAGGCCCCGTGTCTTGAAGCGTCCGGCGATTATGACTCATGTCACATCCGGGTGCACCAAGAAATGCATAACCGTTATCACCAGAGACCGCCTGGCACGGTGGGCAAGTCGCAACGGAAGCGACGGTCGGCTCAAATATTTCAGACACCCCGATCCCTAGGTGACGGCGCCGGCCGTCTTGAGTTCGATGATGCGGTCCCAGTCGAGCCCGATCTCCATGAGGATTTCGTCGGTCTGCTCGGCGAATCCGGGCGCCGGCCCCGTGTGCGGCGCCGTGACATCGAACTGCACCGGGTTGGCGACCAGGTCGAGTTCGCCTGCGCGTACCAGGTACTCATTGGCCCGAACCTGTGCGTCGTCGACCGCCTGCAGGGTGTCCTGCACGGGCGCCCACGGCCCGGCGAGCGTGGCAAACCGTTCGCTCCACTCGGCAAGCGTGCGGGTTGCGATGACCTTGGTCAAGAGTTCCACCGCGTCGGCAGTGTTGGCGGCGATGCTCTCCACCGTGGCGAAGCGCGGGTCGTCGGCCAGCTCCGGCAGGTCGACGTGCCGGCACACGTTGGCCCAGAACTTGGTCGGCTGCATCATCACGAAGGAGATGTAGCGGCCGTCGGACGTGGTGTAGAGCCCCACCAGAGGGTTGTTGGGCGCGCCGTGCACACCGGGCGGCGGCGCTTCCATCCGCTGGCCCAGATGCTTCGTCAGCGCGACAGTGTGGCCCATCGACCACAGGCCGCTGCCCAGCAGGGACACATCCACGACGGACGGTTCGCCGGTGCGCTCCCGCTTGAGCAGGGCCGCCGCGATGCCTCCGGCGAGATTGGTGCCGGAGATGGTGTCGCCATACGCCGGTCCGGGTGGCGCAATCATGCCGGGCATCCCCGCCGGGGTGATCGTGGCGGCGGTTCCGGCGCGACACCAGAAGGCGGTCATGTCGTAGCCGCCTTTGGTCGCCTCTTGACCGCGCGGGCCGAGCGCACTTCCGCGCGCGTAGATGATTTTCGGGTTCACCGCCCGAATGTCGTCGACGTCGATACCGAACTTCTGCCTGGCATCAGGCAGGAAACTGGTCAGGAACACATCGGAGCGGCGGGCCAGCTCGTAGAGCACGTCCTTGCCCTCGGGGACCGACATGTCCAGTCCGATGCTGCGCTTGCCGCGGTTGGCGTGCTCGATGTTGGGGTTGGGGTCGCCTTCGACGCGAAGCATGCCGGTTTGCCGCAGTCCGCGCTGGGGGTCCCCCGTCACGGCGTGCTCCACCTTGACCACGTCGGCGCCCCATTCGGCGAGCACGGCACCCGCCGACGGGACGAACCCGTACATGGCGACTTCCAGAACGCGGATGCCCTCCAACGGCCTCATGCCGACGCCCCGGGAACGGGTTCGGCTGGGATTGCAATGGTCTTGCGCTCCAGGAACTCCTCGAACCCGGCCACACCCATCTCGCGGCCGATCCCTGACTGCTTGAAACCCCCGAACGGGCTGTCGGCGCCGAAGTAGTTGCCGCCGTTGATGGAGAACGATCCGGCCCGGATCCGGCGCGCGACCGCCCGCGCCCGGTCCGGATCGCGGCTGAAGACCGCGCCCGCCAACCCGTAGATGGAGTTGTTGGCGGTGCGCACCGCGTCGTCGTCATCGTCGAAACCGATCACCACGAGCACCGGCCCGAACACCTCCTCCTGAGCGATCTCGCTGTCGGGATCCACGTTGGTGAGCAAGGTGGGCGCATAGAAGTAGCCGGGATCCAACCGCTTGCCACCGGTGACCAGGGTCGCTCCCGCGGCGACGGCGCGCTGGACCATGCCGTCCACCTTGTCGCGCTGGCGTTCGTTGATCAGCGGTCCCATCAACGTTTTCGGGTCGGCCGGATCACCGTGGCGCACCTTGGCGAAGTTCTGCGCGATCAACGCGACGATTTCGTCATGGTGCGACTTGGGCACCAGCAGTCGGGACGTCAGCGCGCAGCCCTGGCCGGCGTGGGTGACCATGCTGAAGGCGGCGAACAGGCTCGCGCCGGCAAAGTCAGCGTCGTCGAGCATGATCACCGCCGACTTGCCACCCAATTCCAGGAAGACACGCTTTACCGTTTCGCTCGCCGCGGCCATGATCTGGCGGCCGACCGCGGTCGACCCGGTGAAGGTGACCACGTCGACGTCGGGGCTCTTGGTCAGCACGGGTCCGACCGCGGGATCCGACGAGCTGAGCACGTTCACCACGCCGTCCGGAATGTCGGTGTATTTGGCGATCACCTCACCGAGCGCCAGCGTGACCAGCGGCGTGTCCGGAGCGCCCTTGAGCACCACGGTGCATCCGGCGGCCAGCGCCGGGGCCAGCTTGGCCAGCGCGAGCTGATTCGGATAGTTGTAGGCGATGATCGCCGCCACCACCCCTGCGGCTTCCTTCTCCACCCAGCGGTGATGCCGCATGCCACGCGATTCGGTCTCACCGAGGTCTTCGTGGAACTGATAGGTGCGGAGCAAGTCGGCGTAGAACCGCACGATCTTGATCGGATCGTCCAGCTGAGCCCCTTGGGTGAGGGCTCGGGTGGCGCCGACTTCGGCGATGGTCAGCTCACGCAGCTCGTCGGCATGGTCCACCAGTGCCTGATGCAGCTGATCGAGGCAGCGGATCCGCAACTCCACATCGGTGGGCCAGCCGGTGGTGTCGAACGCGCGCCGGGCCGCAGCGATCGCCGCTTCGGCCTCCTTGACGCCGGCATCCGGGGCGTGGCCGATGACTTCCCCGGTGGCGGGGTTGATCGACGGGAAGGACTTGTCGTTCGTGACAAGCCGGCCGTCGATCAAGAGTCGGCGGTCGGTGCGTGACTCAGGAGCGGCATCCGCGGTGGCCTCTGCCGTGTCCTGCACTGGCATTCCTACGCCCCTAAGGTGGTGTCGATACGATAATTTCATTCTCTTACCCGGCGAATCTTACCGTCGGGTATCGAGAATTCAAGAAAGCCCGAGAAACGAGACCAACGTGCTCACTAGGCCGCGCATCCGCTCGGTTAGGCCTCTCTTTGCAGGCCAATGCGGTTTCACCCGCCGGTTGCAACGCGCTTCAGCCGGAGAGTAAGGTTCTCATAATTGCAAGGGAGATTCTTTGTGACTGAGATGACCGCCTTCGGACCAGAGGCCTCGACGTGAAGACAGCGGTGGTTACCGGCGGCGGCTCCGGCATCGGTCATGCCATCGCGACTCGGTTGCGCGCCGACGGTCTCGAGGTGGCGACCATCGACGTCAGACCCTCGGACGCCGATCTCGCTTTCACCGCCGATGTCACCGACCGGTCGCAGGTGGATGCGGCGCTGTCGGCGATCCGCGCCCGGTTGGGGCCGGTGACGGTTCTGGTCAACGCCGCGGGACTGGACGGGTTCAAGCGCTTCAACAACATCACGTTTCAAGACTGGCAGCGGGTGATCGACGTCAACCTCAACGGGGTCTTCCACATGACTCAGGCGGTGCTGCCCGACATGGTGGAGGCCGGGTGGGGACGGATCGTCAATATCTCCTCGTCCAGCACGCATTCCGGTGTTCCTTATATGAGTCACTATGTAGCGGCCAAGTCCGCGGTCAACGGGCTCACCAAGTCGCTGGCGCTCGAGTACGGGCCCAGCGGCATCACGGTCAACGCCGTGCCGCCGGGATTCATCGACACCCCGATGCTGCGTGCCGCCCAGAAGAACGGGTTCCTCGGCGACATCGAGGAGAACATCGCCCGGACCCCGGTGCGCCGGATGGGCAAACCGGAAGACATCGCGGCGGCGTGCGCCTTCCTGATATCCGAGGAGGCCGGCTACATCACCGGTCAGATCCTGGGCGTCAACGGCGGGCGCAACACCTGAGAAGCGTGCTCGACAACCAACTGGAGGGAAAAGCGGTGGGAGACGGCGCAACAGGGCGCGTCAAAGGAAAGGTCGCCTTCGTCACCGGCGCGGCTCGCGGCCAGGGCCGCAGTCACGCGGTGCGACTGGCCGAAGAGGGCGCCGACATCATCGCCGTCGACTTGTGCCGTGACATCGACACCATCGGTTACCCGATGGCCGCGCCCGAGGATCTCGACGAAACCGCCCGGCTCATCGAAAAAACGGGTCAGAGCGCCGTGGTCGCCCAGTCCGATGTGCGCGACGCCGCGCAACTGCAAGCCGCGCTGGACAGCGGGCTCGCCGAGTTCGGCAGGCTCGACATCGTGGTCGGCCAGGCCGGCATAGCCGGCATGAAGGGCCAGCCGCCGCTACAAGCCTGGTGCGACGTGATCAACACCAACCTGATCGGCACCATCAACGCCATCCAGGTCGCGCTGCCGCACCTGAGCGAGGGCGCCTCGATCATCGCCACCGGATCCACCGCCGCGCTGATGGACACCGCCAAAAAGGACAACCCCGGCAACGACCCCGGCGGGATGGCCTACATCCATTCCAAGCGGGGGATCGCGCATTTTGTGCACGACCTGGCAACCGAACTGGCTCCGTTGGGAATTCGCGCCAACGCCGTCCACCCGACGAACACCAACACCGCGATGCTGCAGAGCGAGCCGATGTACCGATCCTTCCGGCCGGACCTCGAACGCCCGACAAGAGCGGACGCCGAACCGGTTTTCGGCGTCCAGCAGGCGATGAAGATCCCCTACGTCGAGCCCGAGGACATCAGCAACGCCGTCCTGTGGTTGGCCTCCGACGAAGCCCGTTACGTGACCGGCATGCAGTTGCGCGTCGACGCCGGCGGCTACCTCAAGTGGTACGACTACCAGAGTTGAAAACCTCAATAACCTGAGCCGCAAGAAGCCTCGCAAGGAGACACCGTGAAGGTCTGGGTTGATCCCGAACGCTGCCAGGGCCACACCCTGTGCTCCATGATCGCTCCGGATTCGTTCCAGCTCAGCGACATCGACGGCAGTTCGTCGGCAATCGACGAAGTGGTGCCGGCCGATCGCGAGGACCAGGTGCGCGAAGCCGCGCAATCGTGTCCCGAGCAGGCCATCATCATCACCGAGTGAAAGAGACAGTACTTTGAGTGTCGACGACGTCGTCAGCGACAGCGATCGCAAGAAAAACCGGTATCACTTCGAACGGCACTCCCCGGAGTACCGCGCGCGGTTCGACGCGATCACCCAGGAGATGCACGCCAAGTGCCCGATGGCCTGGAGTGATACCTACGGTGGGCACTGGGTGGCGGCGGGCAGCCACGAGGTGTTCGAACTCGCCCGCTGCCCCGCGGTGTCCAACGACCACGATGTCAACAACGAACGTCGCGGCTACAAAGGGATTTCGATCCCGACGGCAAGCCGCATCAACGGCGTGCGGGGCGGCATCCTGGAGATGGACAACCCCGAGCACCACATCTACCGCTCCGTCCTCAACCCCTACTTGTCACCCGCCGCGGTCAAACGCTGGGAGCCGTTCGTCAACGACGTGACGCGCGCCTGCCTCGACGAGAGGATCGAGAAAGGCAGCATCGACTTCGTCGACGATCTGGCCAACGTCGTTCCCGCCGTGCTGACGCTGGCGATGATGGGCATCCCGCTGAAGAACTGGCAGATGTACAGCGAGCCAACGCATGCCGCGGTGTACACACCTGAGCACTCCCCCGACATCCAGCGGGTCACCGAGATGCACCGCCGGATGGGAATCGACCTGATCAACAACATGATCGAGATCCGCAACAATCCGCGGCCCGGCCTGGTCAACGCCCTGCTCGAGATGCGGATCGACGGTAAGCCCGCTCCCGACCTGGAAATCATCGGAAATCTCGGATTGATCATCGGCGGCGGCTTCGACACCACCACGGCGCTGACCGCCCATTCCCTGGAATGGCTTTCGCGACACCCCGATGAGCGGGAACTGCTCAGCAAGCAACGCGATACCCTCCTCGACCCCGCGACCGAGGAGTTCCTGCGCTACTTCACCCCCGCACCGGGTGACGGCAGGACGTTCTCCGACGACGTCGAACTCGACGGCACCCACTTCAAAGAGGGTGAGCGGCTGTGGATTTCGTGGGCCATGGCCAACCGCGACCCCGCCGTGTTCCATTACCCTGACGAGGTCATTCTGGACCGTAAAGGCAACCGTCACTTCAGCTTTGGACTCGGCCTTCACCGCTGCGCCGGATCCAACGTGGCACGCACGGTGTTCAAGTCCATGCTGACCGCGGTGCTCGACCGGATGCCCGACTACGAGTGCGACCCGGACGGCACCGTCCACTACGAGACCATCGGCGTCATCCAGGGCATGCGGAAGCTGCCGGCCAGCTTCACACCCGGTAGCCGCGTCGGAGCCGGCTTGGACGAGACCCTGGACAAGCTGCAGCGCATCTGCGACGAGCAGGAGCTTGCGAGACCCATCACCGAGCGCAAGGAAGCCGCCGTCATCGACTGAGGTCTTCCATTGCCCCTCCGAGTGTAAAGATGGCTGCACACTCGGAGTCGAGCGTGAAGCTGGACGCACACTCGGCGTGAGAGGGGCCGTTAGCCGCGCGGTAGGCCGAGCACTCGCTGGGCGATGATGTTGCGCTGGATCTCGGAGGTGCCGCCGGCGATCGTGCCGGAGAAGCTGCGGGCGTACCGCTCGAACCAGCTGGCGAAGTAGTGGTCCAGGTTCATCGGCGCATAAGGGCCGGTCTGCCCCGGATGGATGAGACCGTCGGCTCCGGCCGACGACAGGGCGTATTCGGTCCCACGCAGCTCAGCCTCCGAACCCAGCAGCTTGAGCACGGATATCGCGGCCACATCGTCCTCGCCGCGAGCGGCACCGGCCAACGCCGCCGAACCCAGCAGGCGCAGAGCGTGCTTGTCCATGATCACGGTGGCGTACTGGTCACGCTCGAGGTCGGTGGCCGGACGCCAATCGGCGGTCACGTTGTCGAGCCGATCGGCAAATCCCAACCACATCATCGTGCGCTCATGCCCCAGCGATCCATTGGCCACCCGCCAGCCCTCGTTCAGCGCACCGACCAGGTTCTCGGCCGGCACCTTCACGTCGGTGAAGAAGACCTCGTTGAAGTCCAGGTCGTCGGCGGCGCAGATCGACGGGAAGGGCCGGCGCACGACGCCCGGGGTGTCGGTCGGGATCACCAACGCGCTGATGCCCTTGTGCTTCGGCGCGTCCGGATCGGTGCGCACAAAGGTCAACAACACGTCGGCGTCGTGCGCCCCGGAGGTCCAGACTTTCTGCCCATTGACCACGAAGTGGTCGCCGTCCAGCACCGCCCGGGTGCGCAGCGACGCCAGGTCCGACCCGGCGCTGGGCTCGCTCATCCCCAGCGACGCGGTGATCTCGGCCCGCAGGATCGGCACCGCCCAGCGCTGCTTCTGTTCGTCGCTGCCGAACGACAGCAGCGACGCCGCAACGATATTCACGCCCTGCGGGTTGAAGCTGTGGTAGATCCGCCGCCGGCACAGCTCCTCGAGGTGGACGAACTGCTGCACGACGGTGGCGTTGCGCCCGCCGAATTCCGGGGGTTGGCCGGGGAGCAGCCAGCCGTTGTCGAACAGCAGGCGCTGCCAACGGCGCGCCCACTGCGGCATGTGCGAGACGGACCGGGGACGCTCCATCGTTTCGCTTGCGGGAGGCAGGTTTTCGTCGAGGAAGGCCGCGAACTCCGCCCGGAACTCCTCGACGTCGGGATCAAAAGTCAGCTGCACGGTACTCCTCGGCGATCCGCGCCCGGTGCTCCGCCGCGCCGCCGAGCAGGTGTTCACCGGCTTTGGCCCGCTTGAGGGCGAACTGTAGGTCGTTCTCCCAGGTGAAGCCCATCGCGCCGAAAAGCTGTAGGCCGTGGCGGAATACCAGCGACTGGCACTCCCCCGCCGACGCTTTCGCCATCGCGGCGGCCAGGCGGCGCCGCGGATCGTCCGCCGCGATCGTCAGTGCGGCGAAGTACGCCAACGCGCGCGCCCGTTGGATCGCGACGTGCATGTCAGCGGCCTTGTGCTGGACGGCTTGGAAGGAGCCGATCGGTACCCCGAATTGGTGCCGGCTGCGCACATGGTCGAGCACCAGATCGAGGATGCGTTGGCAGGCGCCCACCATGGTGATCGCCATGCCCGTCAGCGCAACGTGGTGGGCGCGTTCGCGGTCAACGGTGAGCCGGGCGCTGTCGGGTACCCGGACCGCGTCGAACGACAGGTCGGCGACGTGCAGGACCGGGTCGAACACCGCAGACCGCCGGGCTGACACCTGGCTGGATGCCACGAGGAACACCCCGGCGTCGGTCACCACCGCCAAGCTGTCGACGCGATCGCCGTCGAGGACGTGGCGTGCAGTACCGTCCAGCACCCAACCGTCGGCATCCCGGTGCGCCGCCACCCCGCCGTACACGGCGGTGCCCGACTCGTGCGGATCGAAGCGATCCCCCGCCAACGGCGCGAACTGGCTCATGGTCGCCAGGAATGGGGTGGGATCCGTTGCATGCCCCAACTCTTCGAGGACGATGGCGAGTTCGACCGTGCTCTCGGGGTCGTTCAGCTCGGTCCACCCCTGGTCCACATAGGCCTTCCAGACCGGGCTGGGGTCGACGCCATCCTCGGCCACGCTCCGGACCAGGGTGGGCGGACACTGCTTGGCGACGGCGTCGCGCACGGTGCTCTGCCACAGCCGCTGATCAGCATCGAACTCCAACAGCATCCGCGCCGCCTCCTGTCGTCACCGTCACGGGCGAGAATACCATTCTCGGCTGCGGAAGTAATAATCTCGAAAAGCGATTACGGGCTGACCGATCTCGCCAAGCTCGACTGCCTAGAGGGTGGCCACGAGGTCGTCAGCCGGCTCGCCCCAGCGGTCGAGGTTGACGAACTCGGCGAGCGCGCGACGGCGTAGCGGCCCGTGCCTGCCCTTGGGCCAGCCGACCACGACGTGGCCGGCAACCATCCAGTCCTCGGGTACGCCGACGGCGTCCCGGAGGAGCTGCTCGCCGCCGTAGGAAGCCCAGCTGGTCATGCACGCCCCCAGGCCTTGGGCTCGGGCGGCGAGCAAGAAGTTTTGGATGGCGGGGAAGATCGACCCTCCCAGCAGGAGTTCGGACGCCGTCGGGTAGTGCTGTTGCGCGAACAGCACCGACGTGAATTCGCCCGCGCGGTCGTGCAGTTCGTAGATGGCGCGGTAGGTGCGGGCGCGGCGGCTGTGGTCGTCGTCGGCCGGGCGGCTCATCCCGTAGACGGGCTCGATCACTTGCAGGGCTTGGGCCGCGCCCCTGGCGACCACGGCCCGCTGCTCGGGTGATCTCAGCACGACGAAGCGCCAGCCTTGCGCATTGGCCCCCGAGGGCGCCCACCTGGCCGCTTCGAGGCAGCGCGCCAAGGTTGCGTCGTCGACCGGCTCGTCGGTGAACCGCCGGATCGTCCGGGCCGTCGACATGACTTCCCAGACGTCATTGCTTGCCCCGGTCACGTCGATCCTCCTTCAGATCCTTTCGCGCGTCCGAAAACGTCAGCGCGTGAGCAGGATTGCGGCAGCCGAGTGGGCTCGCAGCGCTAACGCGACTTTTGGGTGTTGACTGTAGACCGCTGGGATCGATGACGGCACGGTGACCAAAAGGAGAAGGCAATTGGATCGCGACACATATGAACGTGGACTGGAAATCCGTTCCGCGGTGCTGGGCGAGCAATACGTCAACAAAGCGCTGGCCGAGGCCGATGACTTCACCAGGCCGTTGCAAGATCTCGTCACCGAGTACTGCTGGGGAGCCGTGTGGGGGCGGGAGGAGTTGCCGCGAAAGACGCGCAGCATGCTCAACTTGGCCATGATTTCCGCCCTCAATCGGCCGAATGAATTGCGGACACATGTCAAGGCGGCGCTGACCAACGGCGTCACTCGTGAGGAAATCCGCGAGGTTTTTCTCCAGGTCGCCGTCTACGCCGGCATGCCCGCCGCGGTCGACAGCTTTCGGATCGCTCGCGAGGTGTTCGCCGAACTGGACCAAAACTCGGGCTCATGATGGAGATCGGGTTTATCGGTCTGGGGCACATGGGGTTTCCGATGGCGCGCCGCCTCATTGAGGCGGGCAACGATGTCATCGCCTTCGACACCCGCCCCGACGCGCTCGAGCGCATCGTCGCGCTGGGCGCGCAGGCCGCATCATCGCCGAAACAGGTCGCCGATCGGGCCGAAACGGTCATGGTCAGTCTCCCGTCGCCGAGCGCCTCGATAGAGGTCGCAGCCGGCCCCTCGGGCGTGGTCGAGGGCTGGCGGGTCAAGCGCTACGTCGAGCTGTCGACCATCGGCAGCCGGACGGCGGTGCAAATCCATGACCACCTGGCCGCGCGGGACATCGCGGCCATCGACAGCCCGGTCAGCGGCGGCGTGAGCGGGGCCGAACAGGGATCACTGACGCTCATGGTGTCCGGCTCCCGCAACGACGTCTACGTGATCGAAACGGCACTCGAAGCGATCGGCCGGCCGTTCTACATCGGGGACAAACCGGGCTCGGCGCAGACGATGAAGCTGGCCAACAACATATTGGCGGCCAACGCTTTGGCCGCCACCTCGGAAGTAGTCGTGATGGGCGTCAAGGCAGGCCTCGACCCGAGCGTGATGATCGAGGTGCTCAACGCGGGTTCAGGCGCGACGAGCGCCAGCCGCGACAAGTTTCCCCGCGCGATCTTGCCGCGCACCTTCGATTACGGTTTTGCCACCGGGCTGATGGTCAAAGATGTGCGCCTTTACCTCGAGGAGGCTGAAGCGCTCGGCGTGCCGGTCGACGTCGCCGAAACGATCGGCCGGCTCTGGGAGGCCGCCGCGCGCGATCAAGGCCCCGATTCCGACTTCACGGCGGTGATCAAACCGGTCGAGAAGGCTGCCGGCGTGACGGTGGGCCGGTCTTCGACCTAGCCCGTCGGAGTCGCCGACGGCAACCCGAGCGGCGAGTGCAACCCTTATCCGCGAGGGCTGAGAATGGTATTATCCAGTTTGAAGAATGACGCTTGCGGACGAGGCGGTAAAATCGATGACTACCAGGCCCGATGACTAACCGACGCGCTTACCGGAAATTGCATTGAATGGCGATCGAGCAGAATGTTAGATTATCTATCTTATGATCCGGCCAGGCTCACTTCAGCTACCAGAGCCGAAGGGGGGCTTCCATGATCGAACACGCTGATGGAACCCGTACGCCGGTGATCGACGCCAGCGTGCACATCTTCTTTCCCTCCAGCAAAGACCTGCGCTCCTTCTTGCGCGAGCCGTTCAAGAGCCGCGGTTTCCCCGACTACGAGATGGACTGGTATGGGGCGCCGGGGGGCGAGTACGCACCGCGCACCAAGGGGCCAGAGGGGCAGTATCCGGGCTCGGACCCTGAGTTCGTTGCCCGTGAACTGTTCTCCAAGCGCGGCGTTGATGTGGCGATCCTGCATCCGATGGCGCGTGGCATCATGCCCGACCGGCACTTGGGCAGCGCGCTGCATGCCGCACACAACGAGATGATGGTGTCACGCTGGCTCGACTCCGACGAGTTCGGTGACCGATTTCGCGGCACGCTACGGGTGAACCCGGACGATATCGCCGGCGCGCTCCGTGAGATCGACAAATACAAGGACCACCCGCGCATCGTGCAGATCGGCATCCCCCTGCAGTCGCGAGAGTTGTACGGAAAGCCGCAGTTCTGGTCGCTGTGGGAAGCAGCCACGGACGCCAACCTGCCGGTGGCGGTGCACATCGAGGTCGGCGAGGGCATCGCGTTTCCGCCGACGCCGTCCGGGCACACGCGCACCTATGAGCAATACGTCGGTTTCATGGCGCTGAACTACATCTACCACCTGATGAACATGATCGCCGAGGGCGTTTTCGAGCGTTTCCCCACGCTGAAGTTCGTTTGGGCCGACGGCGCCGCGGACTTCGTTACGCCGTTCATCTGGCGGATGGACACGTTCGGCCGCCCACACCTCGAGCAGACGCCGTGGGCGCCGCGCATTCCCAGCGACTACCTCCCCGGCCACGTGCATTTCATCCAGGGCAGTCTCGACGGTCCGCCCGACACCGAGTTCGCCGATCAGTGGTTTGCCTTCACCGGCAAGGAAGACATGGTGATGTTCGGCTCCAGCTATCCGCACTGGCAGTGCGGGGATATCCGCAAGCTGCCCGGCTCGCTGTCCACCGAGCAGCGCGACAAGCTGTGCTGGCGCAATGCGGCAGAGCTGTACGGAATAGACATTTCGACCCAGTTGGCCGCAAAGTAGAAGCAGACGAGGGAGGCCACGATGAGCCTGACACATGCCCAAGAGCGCGTTCCCGCAGCCGAGCGCATCGCCGTGCGGTGCGTCGACTCGGATGTCCACCCGTACCCCAGGCGCGGTGAACTAGTCGAATACATCCCCGAGCCGTGGCGCAGCAAGTACTTCCTGTCGCGGCGCGTCGGGGAACAGATCTACTACGACGCGCCCGATTACGCGCATGCCTACGCGATGCGCGTCGACACCTTCCCCCCGGATGGCGAATTCGCCTGCAGCGACCCGGATATGGCATTCCGGCAGCTGATCATGGAGGCAGGTGCGGACATCGCGGTCCTGGAACCGCTCGGCGCGGCGACGCGCCTCCCTGAGGCTACCCACGCCTTCACCTGTGCCCTCAACGACTGGCAGGCGAACCACTGGCTGGACAGTCACAACAACTGGCACCAGCGCTGGCGCGGTTCGATCGCAGTCACCATCGAAGACCCCGACGGTGCCGCCCAGCAAATCGAGAAGTGGGCCGGCCACCCCTACATGGCACAGATTCTGATCAAGGCCGAACCGCGCCCATCGTGGGGCGACCCGAGGTACGACCCGGTCTGGGCGGCCGCCACCAAACACGACATCACAATGAGCTGCCATCTCGCGCGCGGTGCATACGAGACGCTGCCCATACCGCCGGTGGGGTTACCCAGCTACAACCACGACTTCATGGTCACCTACTCGCTGCTGGCCGCGAACCAGGTGATGAGCCTGATCTTCGACGGCGTCTTCGACAGGTTCCCGACGCTACGGTTCGTGTTCGTCGAACACGCCTTCAACTGGATCCTGCCGCTGATGTGGCGTATGGACGCGCTCTACGAAGCCCGCAAATCGTGGTTGGACATCAAGCGCAAGCCGAGCGACTACGTCAAGGAGCACATCAAGTTCACCACCCAGCCGCTGGACTACCCCGAAGACAAGACCGAGCTGACCCGCGCGCTGGAGTGGATGGAGTGCGACAAGATCCTGCTTTACTCGTCGGACTACCCGCACTGGACTTTCGACGACCCACGCTGGCTTATCAAGCACCTGCCCTCGGCGGCCCGCGAGGCAGTGATGTTCAAAAACGGCATCGCGACCTACCACCTTCCGGAGACAGTCCCGGCCCTCGAGGGCCAGGTGCGGGTGTTCTGAATGCCGGAAGAATCCAAACGGCCCCGACTTGCTCAGGGTCGCGAGCACGTCGTCGCCACCGTGGGCGACATTCCCCCGGGTACGCGCAAACTAGTGCCCATCGGCCGGCACGGCGTTGGCGTTTACAACGTCAACGGTACCTTTTATGCCATCGCTAACTATTGTCCGCACCAGGGCGGACCGCTGTGCACGGGGCGTGCCCGCGGACGCACCATCGTCGACGAGACCGCCCCCGGTGACGCGGTCATGGTGCGGGATCTGGAGTTCATCTACTGCCCCTGGCACCAATGGGGTTTCGAGCTGGCGACCGGCACGACCGCGGTCAAGCCGGAGTGGAGCATCCGCACCTACCCGGTCCGTGTCGTCGGCAAAGACATTCTGGTAATGGCCTGACGTTACGGGAGAATCAGTGTCTTCTATCGAGGTGAACGGTGGCTACGTCGTCTACGAAATCCTCGGAGACGCGGGCGATCTCATCGCACTGACGCCGGGCGGCCGGTTCAGTAAAGAGATCCCCGGCCTGCGTCCGCTGGCCGAGGCGCTGGTCGCCGGTGGCTATCGGGTGTTGCTGTGGGACCGGCCCAACTGCGGTGCCTCCGATGTGCAGTTCTACGGGCAAAGCGAGTCGCACATGCGCGCCGAGACGCTGCACAAGCTGGTGACGGGGCTGGGCTTCGAGCGCTGCATTCTCGCCGGAGGCTCCGGCGGGGCACGGGATTCCATGCTGACCACGATGCTCTACCCCGAGATGGTCACCAAACTCGTGGTGTGGAACATCGTCGGCGGCATCTACGGCACCTTCGTGCTCGGTTCCTTCTACATCGTCCCAAGCATTCTCGCGGTGCGAGGTACCGGGATGGACAGCGTGGTCAAGGTGCAGGAATGGCGCGAGCGCATCGAGGAAAACCCGGCCAACAAGCAGCGGTTCCTCGACTTCGACAAAGACGAGTTCCTCAAGGTGATGCTGCGCTGGCTCAACGCATTCGTTTCCAAACCGGGTCAGACGATTCCGGGTGTCGAGGACGAAATGTTCGACCGAATCAAGGTCCCCACGTTGATCATTCGTGGCGGCGAGAACGACATGGATCACCCCAAGCGGACCTCACTGGAGGTCAGCTGCTTGATCAAGGGATCAAAGCTGATCGATCCACCCTGGCCGGAGGACGCGTGGGAGCGGGCGGCCGAAGCGCGCGCGGCGGGCCGGGTGCAGCATTTCAACATGTTTGACACCTGGGTGCAGGCCGCACCCGCGATCCTCGAATTCCTGGGCCGATAATGCTTTTACACGGTGCGAATGTGGACCTCACAGTTGAGCGACGCCTCAAGCGCGGTGTGAATCCGGCTTTCCGGTACCCGATCGAGGTCGCTTTCGCGCAGTGTCACGTACACGATGTCGAAGCCCTCGTCGCTTGGCGTGCGGGTGATTTGGCCGGTAAGCCCGAACGCGGAGAGCACACCATGGGCGTCGTCATCGGTCCCCCGGCTGATGAACGTGACCACACCGGCCACCGGGCCGGGCCCAAAGGACCCAAAGGCCCTGGTGCACATTTCGACTCCGAGGGCCTTGAGTGCATCGACGTTGTCACTGGCGATGAGCAGTTCGACCTCCCGGCGGCCGACCGGCATAGCCGTCAGATCGTTCGCAACGATATCCGCGCCGATCTCGTGGACGAGCCCACGGAGTGCCGTCATGCCCTCGCCTAGCTGTGCGGCCGTGAGCAGACCGGAGGGGTCGACGTTGACGCGCACTACGGCGGTTCGCATGTGCGCAAGACTAACTCGGACATCGGAGAGTTCGTGATGGAAACCAGCGCCGCGCCGGCTATCCGCGTCGCCGCCTGGCCCGGCTGCCCCTCGCGGCTGCTGGGCGATCCGCCCGGCCACGCGAGAGAGAACTATTCGGCCTACCAGGAGCTGGGGGGCTACCTGCCTCTTCGTGACCCCGAAGAACTGCTCGCCGCGGTCGAAGCCAGTGGGCTGCAGGGCCGCGGCGGCGCGGCTTTCCCACTCGCGGTGAAGCTGCGCGCGGTGCGCAACAACGGCCGCGCCGCGGGCGGGTCCGCCGTTGTGGCGAACGGCGAAGAGGGCGAGCCGGCGTCGATCAAGGACCGCTGGCTGCTGCGGAACCGCCCGCACCTGGTGCTCGACGGGCTGCGCCTGGCCGCGACGACGGTGGCGGCCGACCGCGCCTACGTCTACGTGTCCGACCCGGAATCCGCGCGCAGCGTGGAAGCCGCATTGACGGAACGCCCGTTCGGCGACATCACCGTTGAGTTGTACAACGTCAATCCGGGATACATCGCAGGCGAGGAAACGGCGGTCACCCGCGCGATAAACGGGGGCCCGGTCAAGCCGACCGACAAGCCCCCACGCCCCTTCCAGAAAGGTGTCGGCGGGCGGCCCACCCTGGTCAGCAACGTGGAAACCCTCGCCAACCTGCCCTACCTCCAGCGTCACGGCGCGGAGGCGTTCCGCTCGCAGGGCACAGCACTGTCGCCCGGCACCTTCCTGGTCACACTCACCGGAGCCGGCCGGCCACCGGGCCTCTACGAGATCCCCCACGGCTTACCGTTCAGTGAACTCCTTGCCCTGCATGGGGTTTCGTCGGAGCAGGTGAAAGGTGCCCTGCTGGGCGGTTACTTCGCCGGGCTGCTCAACCGCGGAGTGCTGGACGCCACGTTGGACCACGAGACGCTGCGCGGCCTCGGCAGCGGCCTGGGCTGTGGTGCGATCGCGGTGCTCACCGACGAGTGTCCGGTCGCGGTGGCCGCGTCGGTGCTGGCCTACTTCGACCGGGAAAACGCCGGGCAGTGCGGATCGTGTTTCAACGGCACCGCGGCGATGGCCGCCGCCGCCGGAGCGCTCCGCGATGGCGTGGCGAGTCCGGAAGACCTCACCCGCCTGCTTCGCTGGTCGGTGGAGCTGCGCGGCCGCGGAGCATGCGCCACGCTGGATGCCGCGACCAACATGGCAGCAAGTCTGCTCGACCAATTCCCGGACGCGGTGGCGCGCCATCTCGACAACGCCTGTGACGCATGCCGCGCCAAGGTGTTTCGCGCCGAGCGGCCCTACGAGGTGGAGGCGGTGACGTACGCGTGAACCCGGGCATGAAGATCCATCTCGACCGCACGCTCTGTGACGGCTTCGGCATTTGCGCCAAGCGCGCACCGCAATACTTCTCGCTCGACGACTGGGGATACGCGTGTCTGGTCGGGGACGGCACCGTTCCCGAAGCCGACCGCGACGCGGTCATGCGCGCGCTAATGGACTGCCCGGTGCACGCCATCATGGAGATGGACGAACGTCGACCGGACGACGTGCAACCCACCGCAAACATCGACGAGGATCCCGCCGCACATCTCAAAACTGAAGACAACGAAGCTGAATGGGGTTTCACGCGTTGACCGGACGTCCCGCGCCGCTGGTCACGGTCGAGACCGAATTCTTCTGGACGTCAGGAGCAGACGGCACGCTGCGGCTGCAGGAATGTGGGTCCTGCCAGTCGCTGATCCATCCGCCGGCGCCGGTGTGCCGGTACTGCCGCTCCCGCGATATGGGTGTGCGGGCCGTCTCGGGCAAAGCGACGCTCGCCGGATTCACGGTGAACCACCGGTTCAGCCTGCCCGGGCTGCCGGCGCCGTACGTGGTGGCCCAGGTGGCGATCGCTGAGGATCCCCGCATACGGCTGACCACCAACATCGTCGAGTGCGATCCCGAGCGGCTCGAACTCGGACAGCAGGTGGAGGTGGTCTTCGAACAAGCCGAGGATGTGTGGCTGCCGCTCTTTCGGCCCGTTGCAGATGCCGAGCCGGGTCCCCTGCCGGACGACGAGATCGCGCCGGAGCGCTTCGGCGAACACGTCCGGCCCATGCTGACCGCGGAGAAGTTCGAAGACGAGGTCGCGCTCACCGGCATCGGCATGTCACCGATCGGACGTCGGCTGATGGTCCCGCCGCTGACGCTGACGGTGCAAGCCTGCGAGGCGGCGATCGCCGATGCCGGACTGACGTTCGCCGACATCGACGGTCTGTCGACCTATCCCGGCGGCGGTAACCTCGGCGGCTTCGGCGAAGGCGGGGTCACCGCGCTGGAGGCGGCGCTGGGAATCCGCCCGACCTGGCACAACGGCGGCATCGAAACATTCGGGCCGGGCGGATCGGTGATCGCGGCGATGCTCGCCGTCGCCGCTGGCCTGGCCCGCCACGTGCTGTGCTTCCGCACACTGTGGGAAGCCACCCACAACGAGCTGATGAAGCAGGGCAAGATCGTCCCGTCGATGGGCCGCCCCGCCGGGTGGATGTTCCCGTTCGGTGCGACGTCCGCAGCGCACACCCTGGCGATGAACGCGCAGCGGCACTTCCACCGTTACGGCACCACGAAAGAGACCCTGGGCTGGATCGCGTTGAACCAGCGGGCCAATGCCGAGCTCAACCCGACTGCGGTGTACCGGTCCCCGATGACGATGGACGACTACCTCAACGCGCGGCCCATCACCACACCGTTTGGTCTGTACGACTGCGACGTGCCGTGCGACGGTGCGATCGCCGTCATCGTCTCCGCCGTCGACGCCGCCCGCGACCTGGCGAAGCCGCCCGTCCTGGTGGAGGCGGTAGGAACCCAGATCATCGAACGGATCGACTGGGACCAAAGCACTTTGACTCACGAGCCGCAGGTGCTGGGCCAGGCCGCGCACGTGTGGACGCGCACCTCGCTACGACCTGCCGATGTCGACGTCGCCGAACTCTACGACGGCTTCACCATGAACTGCTTGTCCTGGATCGAGGCGCTGGGCTTCTGCGAAATCGGCGGGGCCAAAGACTTTTTGGACGGCGGCAAGAACATCGCCCGCGACGGCTTGCTGCCGCTCAACACCCACGGCGGTCAGCTTTCGCACGGCCGCACCCACGGCATGGGTTTGCTGCACGAAGCCGTCAGCCAGCTGCGCGGCGAGGCCGGAGATCGACAGGTCGCCGACGCGCGCGTCGGCGTGGTGAGTAGCGGTGGCCTCACGCCCAGCGGTGTGCTCCTGCTGCGGACCGACGCATGACCGGCACGCCCGCGGTCCGCCCCAGGCTGGTGATCGTCGACGGCGTGCCGTTGTCGGCGCTGGTCGCCGAAGCCGAGGATCCCAAGGCCGTCATCGTGGCGATTCACGGCGGAGGCACCACCGCAATCTATTTCGATTGCCCGGGCCACCCGTCGCTCTCATTGCTGCGAACCGGCGCTGCGGCCGGATTCACCATGGTGGCGCTCGACCGGCCCGGCTACGGCAGCTCGGCCCCCTATCCGGACGCGATGGCCCGTCCCGAGCAGCGGGTCAACCTCGCCTACGGCGCGGTGGATCGCATCCTCGGGGAACGACCACGCGGAGCCGGGTTGTTTCTGCTGGGCCATTCGGGCGGGTCCGAACTCGTGATGCGGATGGGCGCCGACGAGCGAGGCGCAGATCTGCTGGGCATCGAACTGGCAGGCACCGGTCGCCACTACCACCCGGCGGCCCGAGAGATCCTGAGAGTTGCGACCCGGGAACGCCGTCCGGCGGGCCTGCGCGAGCTGCTGTGGCACCCGGAGGAGCTGTATCCACCGGAGGTGCTCAGCGGGGCCACGGTTTCCCCGACGGCTCCGGCCTACGAGGACCAGATGGTGTCGAACTGGGCCCGCCAAGACTTTCCCGCACTCGCCCCCGCCGTGCGCGTTCCGGTGCACTTCAGCATCGCCGAGCACGAGAAGGTCTGGCAGAACGACACTTCGGCGATGACGGAGATCGCCGCCCTGTTCTCCGAGTCGCCGAGCTTCACCGTCCATAGGCAGGCCGATGCGGGACACAATCTCAGCCTCGGCCACACCGCGGCGGACTACCACGCGACGGTGCTTTCGTTCGCCGAGGAATGTGTGGCCGCGCGGACGGCAAGCACGGAAGCCGATCTGGAGGCCGGTTGATGCACGTCGGATTCATCGGATTGGGCAGCCAGGGCGGCCCTATGGCACGGCGGATCGTCGAAGGCGGCTATCCGACGACACTCTGGGCGCGCCGACCGGCGACCCTCGAACCATTCGCCGACACCCCGGCCAAGCTCGCCGAGTCGCCGGCCGAACTCGCCGCGGACAGCGATCTGGTCTGCCTGTGCGTCGTCGGCGACGCCGACGTCGACGAGATCACCTGTGGTCAGCACGGCCTGCTGACCGCGATGAAACCCGGCAGTGTCATCGCCATCCACAGCACGGTGCACCCCAACACCTGCCGGGAGCTCGCAAAGAAGGCTGGCGCGCAAGGCGTCTCGGTCATCGACGCGCCGGTGAGTGGTGGCGGCCCGGCGGCGGCGCAAGGCCGCCTGCTGGTGATGGCCGGCGGTGACGCGCAGGTGATCGAGCGGTGCCGTCCGGTCTTCGAGACCTATGCCGATCCGATCGTTCACCTCGGTGAACTGGGTTCCGGCCAAACGACCAAGCTACTCAACAACTTATTGTTCACCGCCAACCTGGGCACCGCGGCCACCGCCCTTTCGCTGGCCGGCGCTCTCGGCGTCGACCCGAACCGCCTCGCTGAAGTCGTCTCCCGCAGTAGCGGAAACAGCTTTGCGCTGAACGCTCTGGGCGGTATCGGCGGTTTTGAACGCCTTGCCGATCTAGCGGGCGGACTGTTACAGAAGGACGTCCGCCTGGTCGTCGATCTCGCCAACCGTGCCGCGGCCAGTCCCGGTGCCGTGCTCGATGCCGCCGACGCAACGCTGGCCCTGATGGGCCATCCGCGATGACGGCCCCGTGAAAGTCGGGTTCATCGGCGCGGGGCGAATGGGGCGGCCGATGGTGGCCCGGCTGGTCGAGGCGGGGCACGATGTCAGGGCGCTGGCCCGCACAGCCGAGAAGCGCAGCGGTCTCGAACAATTGGGTGCCGAGGTGGTCGACGGCGTCGCCCAGGCCGGTGCAGACGCCGAAGTCGTGGTGGTCTGCGTGTTCAACGACCAACAGGTGCGAGAGGTCTGCCTGGGCAACGGGTTGCTGACCACCATTCCGGCCGGCTCGGCGCTGGTGGTGCACACCACGGTGAGCCCGACCACCATGGACGCGATCGCCGCGCGCGCCACCGAGGTCGACGTCATTGATGCCGCCGTCAGCGGAGGTCCGCACGACATCGCGGCCGGCCGGCTCACGCTGTTCGTGGGCGGCTCCGACGACGCGGTGACCCAAGTGCAGCCCGTGTTGGGTTGCTACGGCGATCCCGTACTACACGTCGGGCCGCGCGGCGCCGGCCAGAAGGTGAAGCTGGTCAACAATGCGCTGTTCGCGGGCCATATCGGCTTGCTTGCGGAGGCGGTCCGGCTCGGCGAGCGGCTCGGCGTCCCGGAGTCGGCCCTACTGGCGGCGCTACCACACGGTAGTGCTGACAGCCGGGTGCTCGACCTCGTCGCGGCACGAGGTTCCGTCTCCTCGTTCACCGAGCTAACCGGTGAGTTCGTCGGCAAAGACCTGGCCGTTGTCCGCGGCATCGCCGAGGAGCTTGGCGGCGATCTCGGCGTGCTGGACGACGTCATCCAGGCCATCGACGTGGCTGGCTGAGTCTGGATTGGCTGCGTTTGGTTCTTTCCGGTTCGTCCCGAAGCCGCTACCGTTAGCGTTACAGTCAGCGAGCCCGCTGTAACGGTTTCAGCCCGCCCTCGCCGCTGAGGAGGATTCAGTGACAAAACCTAAGGTCGTCTTCGATCCGTTCTCGGAGGACTACTTCGACAATCCGTTCGACATTTACCGACGAATGCGCGAGGAAGCGCCGCTGTATTACGACGAGAAGGAGGACTTCTACGCGCTGACCCGCCACGAAGACGTGGCGGCCGCGTTCAAAGACTTCGAGACCTACTCCTCGGCGCGTGGTTGCGACCTGGCGATGGTGCGCAAGGGCATTTCCCCCGAGCAGAAGTCGATCATCTTCATGGATCCGCCGGAACACCGCCATATGCGCAGCCTGCTCAACAAGGCGTTCACCCCGAGGGCCATTCAGTCGCAGCGGGAAACGGTCATCGAGGTCATCGACAAGTATCTGGGCGCTGCCGATCCCGACCGCTTCGACATTGTCCAGGACTTTTCCGGACCGTTCCCGGTGGAAGTCATCACCCGGATGGCCGGGGTGCCCGAGGAATACCGCCAGCAGGTGCGGCACTGGATCGACACCAGCCTGCACCGCGAGCCGGGACAGATCGAGACCAACGAAGCCGGCATGCAGGCCAATATCGAAACCGCCATGTACTACTTCGGCTTGGTGCAGCAGCGGCGCGAGAACCCGCAGGACGACATGATCAGCAGGCTGATCGCCGCCGAGATCCCCGGCGAAGACGGTCAGCTGCGCAAGCTCGACGATATTGAAATCACCGGATTCGCTACGCTTTTGGGTGGCGCCGGGGCCGAGACCGTGACCAAGTTGCTCGGCAACGCGGCGGTGATCTTCGCGCGCCACCCAGAACAATGGCAGAAGCTGCTCGACGACCGCAGCAAGATTCCGGGGGCGGTCGAAGAGCTGCTGCGCTACGAGGGGCCGGTCCAGTACAACGTCCGCTACACCCTCAAAGAGGCACACGTTAGCGGTGGCGTTATCCCCGCGGGCAAGCCGGTGTTCGTGATCGGCGCCTCGGCGAACCGCGATCCGGAAGCCTTCACCTACGCCGAGACATTCGACATCGAGCGCGACCAGACCGAAGCGCAGCACCTCGGGCTCGGGTATGGGATTCACAGTTGCCTGGGCGCAGCGTTGGCCCGCATGGAAAGCGCTATCGCGCTGGACCGACTACTGGACTTCATGCCCCGCTACGAGGTGGACTGGGACGGCCTTCAGCGCGTCCATATGCAAAACGTCGCGGGCTGGCACACCGTGCCCGTCAAGGTACTTCGGTAAGGGGTTGGGATGAGAATCGAAGTCGACTGGGATCTATGCGAAAGCAACGGTGTGTGCATGGGCATCATCCCGGAGGTCTTCCACCTGGGCGAGGACGACATGCTGACCGTCCTGCAACCGGAAGTCACGCCGGAGAACGAGCGGCAAGTGCGCGAAGCAGTCCGGCAATGCCCCCGGCAGGCCATTTCGATAGTGGACTAGCGATCAGCTAACGGCCGAAGGCATTCAGAATCCGGCGATGATGACCGCGTTGCAGTCGGCGGCCGCCTGCCGCAGTTTCGCCGCTTTTTGGTAGGCCTCGGACTCGTACCACGCGCGGGCGGCGTCCACCGATTCGAATTCGAGCACAATCGTCTGGTCGCCATGCCAGGTGCCCTCGATGACTTCGGGGGCGGTGTCCACCGCGAGAATGGTGGCGCCCCCCATCGCCGCTCCCGCAGCCTTACCGTAGGCCTTCATGCCCTCCGGATCCTTGATGGCCTCGGTGAGGATGATATACCCCTTCGGCCTCTTCGCCACTCGAATCTCCTTACCTGCGTGTGTGTTTGATCAAGATGCAGTAATGGCCTGCTCGGGGCAACAGTCAATCGCTTCTTGGGTGGCCGCTTCGAAGTTCGCTGGGACATCGGAGTCGATCGCCACCGCGTAACCGTCGTCGGTCAGGCTGAACACTTCCGGGCACAACGTGACGCAGACGCCATGACCGCGGCAACGCTGGTCGTCGACCGAGACTTTCATGCCGGCGTGAACTCCAGGTGCAGCTCCGTGAGGCCGCGCAGGATGTAGGTCGGAACGTATTGGTAGCGGCGGTCGTTCGCCGGGCCATGGATGCGCTCGTTGATCCTGATGTCCGACGTCCGGTCGAGCAACCGCTCGAGCGCAACCCGGGTCTCGGCACGCGCCAGCGGCGCGCCGGGGCAGCTGTGGATGCCTCGCCCGAATGCGATGTGCTGGCGGGCGTTCTTGCGGTCCAGATCGAACGTGGTGGGGTCGTCGAACCGGCGCGGATCACGGTTGGCGGCCGCCTGCACAATCATCACCGTGGTGCCCGCGGGCAGGTCGACTCCGCCGATGTTGACGGGCACTCGGTTCATCCGGAAGTCACCCTTGACCGGGCTCTCGATGCGCAGCGCCTCTTCGATGAAGTTGGGAATGAGGCTGCGGTCCTTGCGTAAAGCCGCCTGGATGTCGGGGCGTTCCCCGATGGTCTGCAACGCCGCGCCGAGCAGGCGCACGGTGGTCTCCTGCCCAGCCGAGAAAACGTTGCTGGCAACGCGGGCCACGTCCTCGACGTCGGGAACTGAGCCGTCGGGGAACGTCGCGGTGGC
>JARLGR010000268.1 GCA_031292665.1 Mycobacterium sp.
CGGATGCCGTACTTGTCGACGCAGTGTTCGGCGTACGCCTTGAGCTCGCAGCCCGGCGCGTAGGTGCGCGACCAGTCTGCGCTCTGCTCGAAGGAGAACTGGTAGGAAAACGACGGGATGTCGACGGCGATACCGGGATAGGTGTTCCAGTGCCACGTCCCTCCGACCCCGTCGCCGGCCTCGACCACCAGGTAATCGGATAGTCCGGCGCGGTCCAGGTTGATCGCGGCTCCGATGCCGGAGAATCCGGCGCCGACGATCAGCGCGTGGTATTGGGGAGTGATGCTCATCGCGCCGGCCTACGAGTGCAGCGCGTTCTTGAGCGCCGCCAGCCCCCTGTTGGTGGCCTCGGCGGCGGCGGGGATCACCAGCGCGAAGCTGACGTAGCCGTGCACCAGGGTGGGCTCGTTGCTCAGTTCGGCGGGCACGCCGGCGGCCTTGAGCAGCTCGGCGTAGCGGGCCCCGTCGTCGCGCAGCGGATCGTGTTCGGCGGTCCCGATGTAGGCCGGCGGCAAATCGGCGTGATGGGCCGCGTTGGCCGGGGCGAGGGTGGCGGGCAACGCAGTGGGGTCGGTGATGTCGACGTCGGGCAGGTACCAGGTCAGGAAGGCGTCGATGACGTCGCGGTCCAGGATCGGCGCGGTGGCATTCTCGGTGAACGACGGCAGCGACAGGTCCGCGGTGACGACGGGGTACCACAGCAACTGGAAGCGCAGGTCCGGGCCGGCATTGTCACGGGCCAGGTGCGCCATCACCGCGGCGAGGTTGCCGCCCGCCGAGTCGCCGGCGACGGCGATCCGGTTGGGGTCACCGCCCAGATCGGCGGCGTTGGCGGCGACCCATTGCAACGCGGCCCAGCAGTCGTGCACCGCGGCCGGGAACGGGTGCTCGGGCGCCAGCCGGTAGTCGACGGACACCACGATGGCCTCGGCGCCGACCGCGTGCGCGCGTGCGACGGGGTCGTGGGTGTCCAAGTCGCCCAGTGAGAATCCGCCGCCGTGGTAGAAGACGACGACGGGTGAGGCCTCGTTGGCGGTCGGTGGCCAGTAGATGCGGGCGGGAATGTCGGTGAGATCGCCATGACCGATCGTCCGCTCTTCGATCCGCAGGTCGGGAAGCATTTCCTCGGGGACCTTCAGCAGGCGGAGCCGCGAGCGTGCGGTCTCGACGCCGTCGGTCGCACTGAAGGTCAGCGGGAATGCGTCGAGCAGCGATTTGAACGTCGGATCTATACCCGGTCGGGCGATGGTCGGCTCCGTCACGAGGTTTACGGTACGCGCCGGCGTCACCCGTGCAGCGCGGCCCGCAAGGCTGCCAGCCCGCGGTCGGTGGCGGCGGTGGCCGCGGGCACCACACCGGCGTAGCCGAGATAGCCGTGCACCAGAGTCTCGGCGTTGTGTACCTCGACGGGAACGCCGGCCGCGGCCAGCAGTTCGCCGTAGCGGATGCCGTCGTCGCGAAGGGGGTCGTAACCGGCGACGGCGATGTAGGCCGAGGCCAGGTCGCGCAGGTCTTTCGCCCGGCCCGGCGCCATGGCCGGCGGCGGGTTGGACATGTCGACTTCGCCTGCGTACCAACGGGAGAACGCCGCAACGGCCTTGACGTCGAGGATCGGCGCGGCGGCGTTTTCGGTGAACGACGGCAGCGTCGCGTCCCACAACGTGGAGGGATACCACAACAGTTGGAACGCGATCGGCGGCCCGGCTTGATCACGAGCCTGCTGGGCCATCACCGCGGCGATGGTCCCGCCGGCCGAGTCCCCGGCGGCTGCGATCCGGGTGACATCCGCCGCGATCTCACGGCCGTGCTCGGCGACCCAGGTCGTTGCGGCCCAAGCGTCTTCGACCGCGGCGGGGTAGGGGTGTTCGGGGGCCAGCCGGTAGTCGACGGACACCACGATGGCGTCGGCGCCGACGGCATGCTGGCGGGCCGAGCCGTCGTGGGTGTCGAGGTCGCCCACGACGAAGCCGCCGCCGTGGAAATACAGCACGACGGGGCTTGGCGCGCCGTCATGTCCTGGCGGCCAATAGATCCGGACGCCGATGGGTCCGGTCGGACCGGGGATGGCCCGGTCCTCGACGCGCAACTCGGGGTGCAGCGACCGGCGGGGCAGGTCGCGCAACCGCTGGCGGGCCGCGTCGACGCCATCGTCAGTTGTTAGCCGGAACGGAACCGCATCCAGTACCTTCTGCAGAATGGCGTCGATCGCGGGTCTCTCGTCGGCTGTGTTGTCCAAGCTGGGCATGGAGGTACCGTACGCACCTCGCCTGGTCTCCGGCGCCTGGGTACTGGCCGGTTGGGCGGGCCTCGGCTACGGCGTGTACCTGACCGTCCTCGCGCTTCGCTCCCCGCCGGGAGTGCCGCTCACCGGGCATTGGATTCTGCAGCCGCCGTTCAAGGCATCGATGGCGTTGTTGCTGACGCTCGCGGCGGTGGGGCACCCGATCCTCCGCGAGCGGCGGTGGCTGGTGCCCGCGCTGCTGTTGTCCGCCGCCGGCGACTGGCTGTTGGCGATCCCCTGGTGGACGCTGTCGTTCGGCCTGGGCCTGGCCGCATTCCTGTTGGCCCACCTGTGTTTCCTGGCCGCGCTGCTCCCGCTCATTCCCCGGGCCCGCCCGTCGAACGCGCGCCTCGCCACCGTGGTGTTGATCTGCCTGGCCGTCGTCTGCCTGCTGGCGTGGTTCTGGCCCCACCTGAGCCAGGACAAGCTGACCATTCCGGTGACCGTCTACATCCTGGTGTTGACCGTGATGGTATGCGCGGCGCAGTTGGCGCGGCTGCCGACGATCTGGACCGCGGTCGGGGCGCTGTCTTTCACGGCGTCCGACACGATGATCGCGATCGGCCGGTTCGTTCTGGACAACGACGCACTCGCGGTACCGATCTGGTGGCTCTACGCCGCCGCCCAGGTCCTCATCACGGCCGGGTTCTTCTTCGGTCGAGAGGAGCCCGCCTTCGACGACGGAGCCTTCGAAGACGGCGAGGAGGTCGTCGACTGGCCCGCTGAAGGCTTTGATTAGCAACGCCTTTCGGCGTTCGCGGGCGTCGTGAGCGGCGCCGCGCGCACTCCGGTCGACGTGGTGGGGGCACCACCCGCTTGCGGGGGACCGATCGCCCGGGTGCTGCCGATGCTGTCGGTGCCGCACCTGGACCGCGAGTTCGACTACCTGGTGTCGGCCGAGCAGTCCGACGACGCTCAGCCGGGCGTGCGCGTGCGGGTGCGGTTCCATGGCCGACTGGTCGACGCATTCGTGCTGGAGCGCCGCAACGACACCGATCACCAAGGCAAGCTGGGCTGGCTCGACCGCGTCGTGTCGCCGGAGAAGGTGCTGACGGCCGAGATCCGCCGAGTGGTCGACGCGGTCGCGGCGCGCTACGCCGGGACCCGGCCGGACGTCCTGCGGCTGGCGATACCGGCCCGGCACGGCAGGGTGGAACGGGAACCGCCGGCGACCCCGGGACTGCCAGTTGTGGCGCCCGTCGACCCGTCGGGCTGGGGACTGTACGCCCGCGGCGGGCAGTTCCTGGCCGCCCTGGCTGAGTCACGCGCCGCCCGCGCCGTCTGGCAGGCGCTCCCGGGCGAGCTCTGGGCCGACCGGTTCGCCGAGGCCGCCGCGCAGACCATCCGGACCGGGCGCGCGGTGCTGGCGGTCGTGCCCGACCAGCGCGACCTGGACGCGCTGTGGGCAGCCGTTACGACCCGGATTGACGGGGACAGTGTGGTGGCGCTCTCGGCGGGTCTGGGGCCGGCTGCGCGGTACCGGCGCTGGCTCGCGGCGCTGCGGGGCACCGCGCGGTTGGTGATCGGCACCCGAAGTGCGGTGTTCGCGCCGCTGAGCGACTTGGGTCTGGTGATGGTCTGGGCCGACGCCGACGACAGCCTGGCCGAGCCGCGGGCGCCGTACCCGCATGCCCGCGAGGTGGCGATGCTGCGCGCGCATCAGGCGGGGTGCGCGGCGCTGATCGGTGGCTACGCGCGCACCGCCGAAGCGCAGGCGCTGGTGCGCGGCGGGTGGGCGCACGACATCGTCGCCGCGCGTTCGGTGGTGCGCGCCCGTACCGCGCGCGTGGTCGCCCTCGACGACACCGGCTACGCCGACGAGCGCGACCCCGCGGCGCGCACCGCGCGCATTCCGTCCGTCGCGCTGCGCGCAGCCCGCTCGTCGCTGGCGGCCGGGGCGCCGGTGCTGGTGCAGGTGCCGCGGCGCGGGTACGTCCCGTCGCTGGCGTGCGGTCGCTGCCGCGCGATCGCGCGATGCCGGCACTGCACGGGCCCGTTGTCGGTACAAGAGCGCGGTTCCGGGGCGGTCTGTCGCTGGTGTGGCCGCGCCGAGCCCACGCTGCGGTGCGCGCGGTGCGGGTCGGATGCGGTGCGCGCGGTGGTCGTCGGGGCGCGGCGCACCGCCGAGGAACTCGGCCGGGCCTTCGCCGGCACCCAGGTCATCACCTCGGCGGGCGACGCCATCGTGCCCGAGGTTGCCACCCGGCCGGTCCTGGTCGTCGCCACCCCGGGGGCCGAACCCCGTGCGGCGGCCGGATACGGGGCGGCCCTGCTGCTGGATACCTGGGCGCTGTTGGGGCGACAGGATCTGCGCGCCGCCGAGGACGCCCTGTGGCGCTGGATGTCCGCCGCCGCCCTGGTGCGTCCCCGCTCAGACGGCGGTGTGGTGATGGTGGTGGCCGAATCTTCTATTCCCACAGTGCAATCGCTGATCCGCTGGGACCCGGTCGGGCACGCGGAGGCCGAATTGACGGGGCGGGCGGAAGTCGGCCTGCCGCCCACGGTGCACATGGCGGCCATCGACGGCACGCCCGGCGCCGTCGTCGCGCTGCTCGACGAGGCCCGGCTGCCCGACGGCAGCGACGTGCTGGGCCCGGTGGACCTGCCGGCGGGAGTGCGCCGTCCCGCCGGCACTCCCGCGGGCGCACCGGTGACCCGAATGCTGGTGCGCGCGCCTCATGAGCAAGGCCTGGCCCTGGCGGCCAGCCTGCGACGCGCCGTCGCGGTGCTCAGCGCCCGGCAAACCCAGGACCCGGCGCGGGTTCAAATCGACCCGCTGCACATCGGGTAGCAGTCCTCGACCGCTACCATCACAGCGCGACGGGCCTGAGCGGTCGGATCCCCACCCCCGTAAAAACCCCTGTGGCGATATTATGAGTGGGAAATAGTCCCTGGCTTCGATAGTGGAAGCTGTTAAACTACTTTTTCTTTAGCCGGCCAGTAGTCGCAGCGGCCCACACACTGGCCGGCAGGAGGGGGTCACCATGGCGGTGGACAACGCGACGACGGCCGATGAGTCGCTCGACGTGATCACCGACGCGTTGCTGACGGCGTCCCGCTTGCTGGTGGCCGTGTCGGCCCGTTCCATCGGGCAGGTCGACGAGACGATCACCATTCCGCAGTTCCGGACCCTGGTCATCCTGTCCAACCGGGGTCCGGTGAACCTGGCCACGCTGGCCGGTCTGCTGGGCGTGCAGCCTTCGGCCACCGGGCGGATGGTCGACCGACTCGTCGCCGCCGGCCTGATCGACCGCCTGCCGCACCCGACGTCTCGGCGCGAACTGCTTGCCGCGCTGACCAAGCACGGGCGCGAGGTGGTTCGCCGGGTGACGGCCCACCGGCGCGCCGAGATCGCCGCCATCGTCGAAAAGATGCCGCCGGCGGAGCGCCATGGGCTGGTGCGGGCGCTGACGGCGTTCACGGCCGCCGGTGGGGAGCCCGACGTCCACCCGGACGCCGATCTCTAGCCGAATCACCGCTTTGCTTGTTTTTTAGTGGTGACCAGCAGGTACTCCCACTGCATGACGCCGTTGGCCAGGTATTGCCGGGCGAGTTCGAGCAATTGGGCATCGAGCTCGGCGGTCAGCACCTGGTTGTGGCCGACGTTCGCGTAAGCCTCGATGGTGGGGCCGTAGTGATTCTTGAAGTACTCGTGTACTGCCTCGGCGCTGCCGAATCGGTTGACCTGCAACGTGCCGCGCACCGTGGTGAGGCGGCCGACCTGATCGCCGAGCAGCCCGGCGACATAGCCCTCGCGCCCCCAGAGCGCCGCCGGCGCGACCGCCGGCGAGAGGCTGGGCCGGTAGGGCCTGATGGTGGCCAGCATCCGGCCGAAGAATCCCTCCGGCGTCCAGCTGATCACGCCGATCATCCCGCCCGGCCGGCAGACGCGCACCAGTTCGCTCGCCGCACGCCGATGCTCCGGCGCGAACTGCACGCCGATCGCCGAGATCACCGTGTCGAACTCGCCATCGCCGAAAGGCAGCGCGTGGGCGTTTGCCTCTTGGTAGTCGAGCGTCAACCCCTGTGCGGCGGCCCTGGCCTGGGACCGTTGCAACAGTTCCGGCGTGAGGTCGGTGGAGACCACGGTGGCACCCGTCTTGGCTGCGGGAAGGGAGATGTTGCCGGAACCGGCCGCCACGTCGAGCACGCGGACGCCCGGTCCGATGCCTGTGGCGGCGACCAGGACGGGGCCCAGCGGGGCCATCACTTCTTCGGCCATCAGGGCGTAATCGCCCAGTGCCCAAACGGTGCGGTGCTTGGCGGCCAGCGTGTCGTCGCTGATGGTGTTGTCGCGAGTCATCGGACCTCCTGGAGATGTAAGGAATGGGCCGCTCGCTCGACCTCGTCGTCGTCGGCGCGGCGTAACTACTGAAGACCGTTATGGCGGGCAACAGTATGCAATAAAAATAGTAGACTGTCGCAACTGTGTGCATCCTGGACGTGTCCTGCGGAAATCCGGTGCTTCCTAGACTGTGCTGGTGCGTCTTGTGTTCGCAGGCACCCCCGGTCCGGCGCTGCCCGCGTTGCGCCGCCTCCTCGATTCCTCCCGCCACGAGGTGATCGCCGTGCTGACCCGCCCCGATGCCGCCGCCGGACGGCGCGGCAAGCCGGAGCCGTCGCGGGTGGCCCACGAGGCGCTCGACCGCGGCATCCCGGTGCTGCGGCCGTCGCGGCCGAACTCACCGGAGTTCGTCGCCGAACTGTCGGAGCTGGCGCCGGACTGCTGCCCGGTGGTGGCCTACGGCGCGCTGTTGCGCGACGCCCTGCTCGCGGTGCCCCCGCAGGGCTGGATCAACCTGCACTTCTCGCTGCTGCCCGCATGGCGCGGCGCGGCGCCGGTGCAGGCCGCGATCGCCGCCGGGGACACCATCACCGGGGCGACAACGTTCCGGATCGAGCCGAGCCTGGACTCCGGGCCCGTATACGGCGTCATCACCGAGGCGATCCGGCCGACCGACACCGCGGGGGAACTCCTGGACCGGCTTGCGCTCTCGGGCGCGGAGTTGCTGTCGGCCACGCTGGACGGCATCGCCGACGAAACGTTGACGCCCCGACCGCAGCCGGCCGAGGGGATCAGCATCGCCCCGAAGATCACCGTCGAGCAGGCCCGGGTGCGCTGGGACCTGCCGGCGCAGGTGGTGGAGCGGCGCATCCGCGCCGTCACACCCAACCCGGGCGCCTGGACGCTCATCGACGGCCTGCGCCTCAAACTCGGGCCCGTGCAGGTCGACCGGTCCCCAATGCCGTTGGCGCCCGGATTTATTCACGCCGACCGCAAAGACGTGTGGATCGGCACCGGATCGGAACCGGTGCGGCTCGGCCAGATTCAGCCGCCGGGCAAGAAATTGATGAACGCGGTCGACTGGGCGCGGGGGGCCCGGCTCGACGCGACCGCGCGGGCATCGTGAGCGGCGACAAGCCCCGGATGCGCCCGAGGCCCCAGAAGCCCCAGCGGCCGGACAACCGTGGCGCGAAGTTTAGGGGGCCGCGGCGGCGCCGACCGCTGGACCCGGCGCGCGCCGCCGCATTCCAGGTGCTTCGGGCCGTCACCGTGCGCGATGCGTACGCGAACTTGGCGCTGCCCGCGCTGCTGCGCGAGCGCGGGATCAGCGGCCGCGACGCCGCGTTCGCCACGGAACTGACCTACGGCACCTGCCGCACCCGGGGCTTGCTCGACGCGATCATCGCTGCCGCCGCCGGGCGCGCGCCCGAAGTCATCGATCCGGTGCTGCTCGACCTGCTGCGGCTGGGCGCCTACCAGCTGCTGCGCACCCGGGTCGGCGAACATGCCGCGGTGTCCACCACGGTCGAACAGGCCGGAATCGAATTCGACTCGGCCCGAGCGGGTTTCGTCAACGGTGTGCTGCGCACCATCGCCGCGCGCGACGAGCAGTCCTGGGTCGCCGAGCTGGCCCCCGACGCGGCGCAGGACCCGGTCGGTCATGCCGCGTTCGTGCACGCCCACCCACGCTGGATCGCCCAGGCATTCGCCGACGCGCTCGGCGCCGACGCGGCGGAACTCGAGGC
>JARLGR010000269.1 GCA_031292665.1 Mycobacterium sp.
CCAGCAGCGCGACGAATGCCAGGTCCAGCATGGCCGACCTCCGACAATTGTGAGCAGTGCTGGGGATGACGGTACGACGACTCCGCCCGATACAACTGCCGGATATACGGTATCTATACGGCCCGCACTGCGCAGCCCCTCAGGGGGCCAGGGCTAATCCGAGTAGGGCCGTTGGACTCTGCTCCTTTTTGATCAGCCTCTATTAGCCTGGACGCTGCACGTTTGTGTTGCGAGTTGGCGGCGCACGTCGGCCGGCGAGTTCTGTGTCGGACGTCCAAAATATCTCCCGCGCAACGCTTTTCATCCCAAGGTGCCGGTAAGGAGGAGTGCGGTGCCGCAGTGGCAAAATGTTCTGGACCGCTTCCGTCCCGCTGGTACACCGGGTGCCGCCGGCCGTCCCGGCATCCCGGTGGATCGCAGCGCTGACGCGACGGCCGAGCTCACCGCCGTGCTGGCACTCCTGGACGATGCGCAAGAGGAGGCAGCGCAGACCCGCCAGGCCGCCATCGATCGGGCGCAGGAGATCCGCCGCGCCGCCCACCGGCAGGCGGCCGAACTCGTGGCGAAAGCCCGTGACGACGCCGAGAGTGTGCGAGCCCAATCGGAAGCGGACGCGCTGCGCGAGGCCGGCGCCGATGAGGACGACATGCGACGCCAGACGGAGGCCGAGATCGCCCGCCTGCGCAAGCGGGCCGACGAGCGGTTAGCGCATGACGTCGACACCGTCGCCGCTCAGGCGCGGGGCTGGCTCGATGCCCTCGTCCGCTCCGCGACAGCGGAGAGCGATCGGTGAGCGCTCAGTGGGTGGCGGGCAACGTCCGCGCCAGAGCCTTGCTCAATCGGCGGCTGGGTGTGGGGCGTGCCCGGGTCCTCGCGGCGATGAACTCGCTGACCGACGCGCAGCACGCGCTGGCCGCTACCGCCTACGGCCGTGACATCACCGTGGGACAGCCCGCGCTCGACACCGATCATGCGGTGTGCGCCGCGCTGTTGTGGCATCTGCGGGTGCTGGCCGGATGGCAACCGGCGCAGGGCGCGCAGGCCATCCGCGCGCTGGCCGCCGGCTTCGAAGCCAGCAACATCGTCGCGCACGCCCGGCGGTTGGCGGGCGCGCCGGCCCCCGCGCCCCACGTGCTGGGCGCCCTGGCCACCGCATGGTCGCGGCTGAGCGAGACCTCTTCGCTGGCGGAGCTGCGGAGCACCCTGACAGAAACGATGTGGGGCGACCCGGCATCGGAATCACCGTCGGACATCGCGCTGGCGGTGCAGATCGGCTGGGCGGCGCGGGTGGCCAACGCGGTTCCCGAGGCTCGGGCCTGGGCGTGCACGCGGTTGGCTTTGACTGTGGCGCGCCGGCGGCTGGTGGAACAGCGTGAGCTGCCCGAACCGGTGCTGATGCGCGCTCGCCTTATGTTGGGCGCGGCAGCGGCGGCCACTGACTTGGCGTCGTTCGCTGACGCGTTAGCCACGCGGTTTCACTGGGTGCTCGACGGCATCACCGAGGCCGACGGCTTGTGGACCGCGGAGGCACGCTGGTGGGCGCGGGTGGAAGCCGACGGGTTGGCCATGCTCGGCCGCGGCGAGTTCACCCGGGCGCGAACGATCGGGGCGGTCGCGGTGTTGGCCACCGACGCCTGGCGGTGCCGCGCTGCACTGGCAATGGCGTCGCGTGGCGGCGGCCCGATGGACGTCTACGATGTCCTCACCTGAACGGGCTGAACGGGCTGAACGCCTGCGTGCCGTCGCGCGGCGTTTTACCCCGGCTCGCATGCAGCGCATCGCGGTGGTCACGCAGGGCGGCACACTGCGCGATGCCCTGGTGGCGGTGGCCGGATCCGGCACCGTCGAGCTCGACGACCCCGCCGACAGCACCGGGGCACCGAGTCAGGCAGCGCGGGCGCTGCAGCGGATGGGCGCGCACCCCGATTCGGCGCACGGCAGCGCTGCGGTGCTGTTGTCGGCCAACGCGCCAGACGTCGCCGACCTGGAGACCGCTGGGCGCGCGGATCTGCTAGCCGGTGAGGCGCAGCTGCAGCGGTACGCCGCGGGCGCGGTGCGCCGCGGCGACGTGACAGCCGTGCCGGGCTGGTGTCCGGCCGACCAGCTACCCACGCTGAGCGCTCGCCTGGACACGACCGGGGCGGCCGCCGTGCCGCTACCCACCCCGCCCGGGGTGGATCCGCCGACGCTGCTCACCAGCAGGCCCGGGCTTTCCGGCAGCTTCTCGGCGCTGGTGCGCACCTATGGCACCGTCCCGTACCACGACATCGACCCCACCGTGTGGGCCGGGCTGGCCTACGTGGTCATGTTCGGGATGATGTTCGGGGACGTCGGCCACGGACTGCTGCTTGTCGTCGCCGCGGTCATGATCAGGCTGGGCTGGATCCGCCGGTTCCCGTCGCTGCGGCCGATGTGGAGTTTCGTTGGCGCCGCCGGGATCGCGGCAAGTGTCTTCGGGGTCCTGTACGGGGAATGCTTCGGCCCGACCGGGCTGGTGCCGGTGGTGTGGCTGGCCCCGCTGGATGATCCGCTGCGGTTGCTGCTGGTCGCGTTGGCCGTCGGGGCGGTGTTGCTCGGGGTCGCCTATACCGTGGGGGCAATCAACCGCTGGCGTGAGGGCGGATTCCGGCTGGCCGTCTACGCGCCGTCGGGGATTGCCGGGGCGACGGTGTTCGCCGGTGCCGGCGTGGTGCTGGGCGGCTACATGATCGGCCCCCGGCTGCTGGTGGCGGCTGGGCTGCTGCTGTGCGCGGTCGGTCTGCTGCTGGCGCTGATCGGTCTGTACGCCGAGTCCGGTGGCGGCGCCGGCGGAGTGCTGCAGGCCGCGATCGGCGGGCTGGATTTGGTGGTGCGTCTCGGGTCCAACCTGGTGTCGTTCGCCCGTCTGGCAGCGTTCGGCATGACTCACGCCGCGCTTGGCTGGGCGGTGTGGCGCGGGACGACGGCACTGTGGGCGCACAGCTGGATCGGCTCGGTGGGGGCGGTGGTGCTGTTCGTTGTGGGCAACGCGGTGGCGTTCGCGCTGGAAGCGCTGGTGGCAGGCGTGCAGGCGCTGCGGCTGGAATTCTATGAATTGTTTTCGCGTGTATTCATCGGTGAGGGTCGGCCGTTCCGGCCCTGGGCGGTCCCGGTGGTCGAAATGGAGGCGGCATGTTGACCTGGGTTATCGCTTCACCGGCGTTGATCACCGGATTCGCGGTCAGCTTGACGCTCTTGCGTCGCCGGGGCCGGCTGGCGGTGCAGCTGTTCTGGGCGGTCAATGCGGTGGTGGTGGCGGCGGCGCTGGTGGTGCTGGTGCAGGCGTTGACCGCTGGGCCTGCGGCGGCGGAAACGGCCGCGGCGGCCGGACCTGGCAGCGCGAGCAGCAACTGGGCGGCGCTACTGGGCGCGGCGATCGCGGTCGCGGGATCGTCGATCGGTGCGGCGATCGCCGTGGCGTATACCGGCGCCGCGGCGCTGGCGGCGCTGAGCGAGCGGCCAGAGTTGTTCGGCCGGGCGATGGTGATTGTCGGATTGGCCGAGGGCATTGCCATCTACGGGCTGGTCGTGGCGGTCATCTTGATCCAGCGGGCCTGACATGGGGGCTTGAATGGGGCCTACATGGGGGTGATTGTCGTGATCGGTGAGCCGGCGTTGGTGTCCGGTTATGCGATGGCGGGCGCGACCACAATGCCTGCCCGGGGCGCGGATGAGGTGCGCCGGGCATGGGAAAGCCTGCCATCCGGCACAACGCTGGTCATCCTGACCGCGGCGGCCGCTGACGCGTTGGGCGGCCGGCTCAGCGGGGACCCGCTGACCGCCGTGATGCCCGCATGAGTGCGCTGAACGCCGAGAAGGCGATGGCGGCGCTGCAGCCGGTGCGACGGCGACTGCTGGAGTGCGCCCGCGCTGACGGCGAACGCGAAACGGCCGAAGCGCAGCAGGAAGCCCAACGCATTCTCGCTGCGGCCCGCGACCAAGCCGCGCAACTGGCCGAAACGGCCCGTGCCGCAGGGCGGGCCGCGGCGGAAACCGTGGGCGCCCAGCGACGCGCGGCGCTGCAGCGGGAGCTGCGCGGTGCGGTGCTCGCGGCCCGGTGCGACGTTTACCAGCGGTGGTGTCGGCGCAGCACCGAAGCCGTGCTGCTGCTGCGTGACGACCCCGCCTACCCACAGTGGGCTGCCGCCCTGCGGGCCGCCGCGCAGGCGACACTGGGCGCCGACGCGCAGCTCAGTGGGCACCCCACCGGCGGTGTGATGGGCGAGGCCGGTCAGCGGTGCATCGACCTGAGCCTGGCCGGCATTGCCGCACGGGTGCTCGACGACACCACTGCCCAGCTGGACGAGCCGTGGTCCTAGGCGATACGGCCCGGGTGGTGCGAGTGTCGGGGCCGCTGGTGGAAATCGACGCCGCCGCCCCGCTGGCGATGAATGAGCTGGTGACGCTGGGAACCGAGCGAATCCCCGCGGAGGTGGTCGCGATCCGCGGTGAGCAGGTGACCGTACAGGCCTATGAGTACACCGGCGGCCTGGGGCCCGGCGCCGACGTCGTGGCGCTGGGCCGCCCACTGTCGGCGTCGCTGGGGCCCGGGCTGCTGGGCGGGGTGTTCGACGGGCTGCTGCGGCCGCTGCACACCGCGCCGACCTGGTTGGCACCCGGCCATGACAGTGAAATCGACCACTCGACATGGCATTTCGAGCCGAGGACGGCTATTGGCGCCGAACTTACGGACGGTGCGGTGCTCGGCGTGGTGCCAGGCGCCGGATCGGTGCCGCACCGTGTGCAGGTTCCCGCCGGGATGTCGGGCACGCTGGACTGGATCGCCGCCGCCGGTGATTACGCCGCCGACGAGGCGATCGCCTCAGTTGGCGGACAGCCGGTTTCCATCGCGGCACGGTGGCCGGTGCGGCAGGCGCGACCTTATCGCCGTCGACGCGACGACGTCGTCGCGCTGACCACCGGCCAGCGGGTGCTCGACTTGCTGTTCCCGATCGCCCGGGGCAGCACCGCCGCTGTGCCGGGTGGATTCGGCACCGGCAAAACGGTGCTGCTGCAGCAGATCGCGAAGTGGTGCGACGCCGACGTCATCGTGTATGTCGGCTGCGGTGAGCGCGGCAACGAGATGGCCGAGATCCTTGCCGACATGCGTGAGTTGAGCGATCCGCGCACCGGTGGACGGCTGGTGGACCGCACCGTGATCATCGCCAATACCTCGAACATGCCGATGATGGCCCGCGAGGCCTGCATCTACACCGGTGTCACCGTCGCGGAGTACTACCGCGACATGGGCTATCACGTCGTGGTGATCGCCGACTCGACGTCTCGGTGGGCAGAAGCATTGCGCGAGTTCGGATCCCGGCTGGGCGAGCTGCCTGCCGAGGAAGGCTATCCGGCCAACCTGTCCTCCGAACTTGCGGCGTTCTATGAGCGTGCCGGCTACGTCGACACCCTCGGCGGGGATACCGGCTCGGTGACGGTGTTGGGAGCGGTGTCCCCGCCGGGTGGAGACCTGTCCGAGCCCGTCACCGTCCACACCGAGCGGTTCGTGCGCTGTCGGTGGTCTCTGGACCGGGACCTGGCCTACTCGCGTCATTACCCTGCGGTGTCGTGGTCGGCGTCGTTTTCCCGTGACGCCGAAGCGCTTGGCACGGCCCACGTTGTTGCCGGCGACTCTGGCTGGCCTGCCCGGCGCGGTCGGGTGCTGGACCTGCTGACCGAGTCCGATCGGCTGGCCGCGCTGACCGAGCTGGTCGGCGTGACAGCGCTGCCCGACAACGAGCGGATGGTGCTGGTGGCCGGGCGGCTGCTACGGGAAGCTGTGCTGGCGCAGAATGCCCAAAACCCCAACGACGCGCACTGCGGACAAGAGAAGACCGCGGCGCTCGTCGACGCGGTGCTGGCGGTGATCGACACCTGCCGCGAACTGGTCGCCGGAGGTGTGGCGGCGCAGCTGATCGAGGAGACCGACTTCGGCCAGCTGATCCGCGCCCGCGACGATGCCGGACCCGACGACACCGCGCTGGCGGTCCTACGGCGAAACCAGATCGTCCAGACGCTGCGTGAGCTACCGCGATGACCCGCCCGTTGCCGCGATGGGTGGAATACCGCGGGGTGCGTGAGTTGCGCGGTCCGCTGGCCGTGGTTGTCGGTGTCGCCGGTGTGGGGTGGGACGAGTACGTGGTCATCACGCTGGCCGACGGCTCGGTGCGGCACGGGCTGGTGCTCGACGTGAACCGCGACGTGGCGCTCGTGCAGGTCATGGAAGGCACGTCGGGAATGGACACCTCAGGGGCTGCATACCGGTTCAGCGGCGAGCCGCTCCGTATCCCGGTGGGAACCGCCTGGCTGGGCCGCACCTGCAACGGCCGCGGCGAACCAATCGACGGCGGGCCGCCGGTGACGGGAGCGCAGCGGGTGTCGGTCAACGGCGACCCCCTCAACCCGACGCAACGCGACGCTCCCTCGGAGCCGGTGCTGACCGGCGTGTCGGTGATCGATGCGCTGACCACCCTGGTACGGGGCCAGAAACTGCCGGTCTTCTCGCTACCCGGGCTGCCCCACCTGCGCCTGGCGTGTCAGATCGCCGCGCAGGCCAGTGCCGGCGGCGAGCCGTTCAGCGTGGTGTTCGCCGGCATCGGACTTCCGCACGCCGACGTGGCCTATGCCCGCAATGTGCTCGAATCACGAGCCGCCGCAGGGGAGTTGGTCTTGCTGCTGAACGCCGCCGACGACCCGGTCATCGAGCGGATCCTCACCCCGCGCATCGCGTTGACCATCGCCGAGCATCTGGCGTTCGACACGTCGCGGCAGGTATTGGTGGTCATGACGGACATGACCAGCTACGCCGAGGCGTTGCGGGAAATCTCGGCGGCCCGCGGTGAAATGCCGGCGCGGCGCGCTTATCCCGGCTATCTCTACAGCGACCTGGCCTCGCTGTACGAGCGGTGCGGCAAAATCGTCGGACGGCCCGGCTCGGTGACGGTGCTGCCCGTGTTGACGATGCCCGGCGGCGACATCACCCACCCGGTGCCGGACCTGACCGGCTACATCACCGAAGGGCAGATCATCTTCTCCGCACAGATGCATCTGCACAACATCTACCCGCCGGTGGACGCCTTGTCGTCGCTGTCGCGGCTGATGCGCCGTGGCGCGGGGGCTGGCCGCACCCGTGACGATCACCTGCCGCTGGCGGCACAGCTGCTTGCCTCGTTGGCCCGCGCACGGCAGATTAGCGCGCTGGCCGAGCTGATCGGGCCCGACGCCCTCACCGCCACCGACCGCAGCTACCTGTTGTTCGAAGACGACTTCGCCGCGAAGTTGGTGAATCAACGTCTCGACGCCGCACGACCGCTCGACGAAACCCTCAACCGGGCATGGGAGGTGCTCGCGCGGTTGCCGCGCAGTGAACTGGCGATGCTGCCCTCCGGCCTGCTCGAGGCACACCGGCCCGGCAACGTCAAGGAGGCGTGATGGCGGCGTTATCGCGTCCCCCGGGGCGGATGGGCCGGCTGTGGGTGCTCAACCGGCTCGACCTCGCCGAGCGTGGGGTGACGCTGCTCGAGCAGAAGCTCCACTTGCTGACCACGCTGCAGGAAGCGCTGCAGCGCAAGGCCGAACAAAGCCGCCACGATTGGCAGCAGGCGTGCCGCGAGGCCGACATGTGGGGGCTGCGCGCGGTGCTGCTGGGCGGCCAAAACGCGATCGACCTGGCTGTGACCACCGCGCCGGCGTCGGTCACCGTGCAGTGGGGGGTCACCGCCGGGGTGCGCTACCCCGACGTCGCCGCTTGCGCATTACCGCCCGAAAACGATCCGGCCGTCATTTACCCGACCTCCGCTTCTGTGCAGGCGACGCGCGCGTATCGAGCAGCGGTTGTTGCCGCGGCCGAATGCGCTGCGGCACAAGCGGCTTTCCGAACCGTCGAGCAAGAGGTTTACACCACCCGGCTGCGGGCGCGCGCCCTGAGCAGACACTGGCTACCGCTGCTACAACAGGAGTTGGCCCGTATCGAGTTAGAGCTGGAAGAGGAGGATCGCGACGGCGCGATCAGGGTTCGACTCGTCGGCCGTCAGCGCGGCTTAGACCACTGACCCGCGATTAGGAAGTTGCGTGACTGGGGAATTGTTTTGCTGACCCCACCTATAGACAAGGAAGAAAGCGTGGCTCTCAGTTTCGAGGACGTCATCGAATCCAAGTATCTGCTGTTGACGACATTCACCAAGGACGGCCGCCCCAAGCCGACGGCGATCTGGGGAGTGCCCGATGGCGGCAAGCTCCTCGTGATCACCGACGACGGGTCGTGGAAAGTCAGGCGAATCAACAACACGCCCCGCGTGACGATCGCCAGGAGCGGATCCTTGGGCAAGCCCAAGAGCGAGCCGGTCGAAGGGGTGGCTCGGGTGCTACCCAAGTCCGAGACGCGGCGGGTGTACAACGCCGTGCTCAAGCGGTACTGGTATCACGCCTGGTGGTTCTACGCGCACTCGATCATGCGCGGCGGCATCGACAAGGTGCACGTCGGCCTGGAGATCGAACCCGCCTGACTTGGGCTCAGCGCGCGTGCATGAGTTGAGACAACGACACCAAGTTGTTCGGGACCACGCGGATGACGCCGCCCTGCGGGGTGTCGATATCGGAGATCAGAAACAGCGCGATAGAAACGGTCAGTGGCAACACCACCAGAACAACCAAATCGGTGCGCCGCTCGCGGTAGCCGAGCAGCATGTTGGCAAAGACCGCGATCGATGCCAGCAGTGCCCATGCTGCGGTCGGGATGCGGTTCAGCTGTGCGGCCTGCGAATAGCCTTGGGAATTCAGCACATCGTTCATTCCGGAAATGGCGAGCGCGATCACCGGGTTCGGCTGCGCGACTCCGTCACTTGCCACCGACGACCAGAGCTGAGCTTGCAGCTTGAACGACTCGCTGCCAGCGGTCTCGACCCCGCGGTAGTGCTGGATGCGTTGATCGACGTAGCGACGAAGCAAATCACGCACCATCGCCTGGTCTTGGGCGGGCAGCAATGCCGTGCGCGCATATTCGGTGCCGATCGCGTTCGCCTCCGCTGCCTCAAGGTTTTTGCGTTGGTCGTAGCGGCTCACCGCCATCGAGAAGCTGAATCCGATGATGAGCGCCAGCAGCGTGAGCGTGGCAGTCAGAGCGATGTCGAAATCGGGCTGCTCTTCTTGCGGAACGGGTCTGACCTTGCGGCGCAGCAGATCCCCGAGGTACGCCGCGCCGCACTGCGCGGCTAGACAAAGCACGAACACGATGTCGGGGTGGTCGACGATGCGGATCATGCGACTACCCCCGATCCATTTGGTGATATCGGCGCGTGGACGGGGGGATCGACGCGAAACCTATCACGCTGAGGATGATTGGTAATGTTCACCGGCCAACGGAGGGGCAGCCGCACCCCGGTCGCGGGCGTCCACGTGTTTCATCTTGAAACGGCCGCTCAGCCGCGCGTGACGATCTTGGTGAGGCTGCGAGCCAGCGGTTGCGTCAGCCGGGGGGAGAGGCGGTGCAGCAGGTAGGGGGCCAGGACGTGCGATCGCGGCGAGACGACGACGAGCCGCGGCCGTGCGATCGCGTCGAGCACCGCCGCTGCAACAGTGTCAGGCGACGCGCCGTGCTTGGCGTAGAAGGCAACGATCTTCTCCTGGTCGGCGCCAAGCTGGCCACGCATGATCCCGTCGCGCACGATCGGTGTGTTGATGATGCCCGGGCACACCGCCACCACGCGGATGCCGCGCGATCGCAACTCGGCGTCGAGCGCCTCGCTCATACCGACCACGCCGAACTTGGAGGCGCAGTAAGGCGCCATTCTGGCGACGGGGACAAGGCCGGCTTCGGAGGCTGTGTTGACGACGATTCCCCGATGGCCCTGTGCGAGCATCCGCGGCACGAACGCGTGCACCCCATAGGCGACGCCGAGCAGGTTCACCCCGATCACCCGCTGCCAGTCCTCGACCGTCGTGGTCTCGACGTCGCCGCCGTGGCCGATGCCGGCGTTGTTGTGCAGGATGTCGACCCGGCCGTCAGCGGCGAAGATGGTCTCGGCGAGCGCCGCGAGGTCTTCTGGTCGCGTGACGTCAACTGCGTGATGCGTTGCACTGCCGCCGATTTCACGAGCCGCTGCGGCGGCTGCCTCGCCGTTGAGATCGGCGATGTGAACCTTCGCCCCGTGCCGTGCGAGCAACCGAGCGGTCGCGCGGCCGATCCCTGAGCCGGCGCCCGTGATGACGGCTGTCTTGCCCGTCAAATCGATACTTTTGGCCATGGCGACTCTCCTACACCGTGGCCGGCTTCGCCGGACCGGAGTAGACCTCGAAGAAGCGGGTCAACATTTCGGCCGGTATCGCCAGGTTGGCGTCATGGTCGGTACGGAGGCAGACCAGGCTGGGGCCGTCGTGCTCACGCGAGCGCTGCAGCGCGCCGTCGAGATCCTCGATGCGCTCCACGTACTCGCCGTGGCAGCCCAGCCCCTGTGCGACGATGTCCCAGCGGATCTCGCCCTGGGCGGTGCCGAAAGTGGTGCCGTAGAGCTGTCGTTCGTTGAGCTCTTCCATGGTCCACGAGCCCTCCGCGAACACGATGACGGTGATGTCGATACCCTCGCGCGCAGCGGTCTGCAATTCCATGATGTTGAAGCCTGCGGCGCCGTCGCCGGTGACGCAGACCACCCCACGGTCGGGCGCGCCGAGTTTGGCGCCGATTGCCGAAGGGATGCCGGTGCCGAGCATCCCCAGTTCGAGAATCGTATGGAATGACCGCGGCTGCGTCGGGGGCAGCACGTTGTAGGCCCACAGCGAGGTGTTGCCGCCGTCGACGGAGTAGACGGCGTCCGGTCCGAACACCGCGCCGACGACGCCGAGTGCATGGGCGGGGTGGATGCCGGGGCCCTGCCATTGCAGGATCGGCGCGGCCAGCTGCGCGCGGACCTGCTCGTCGAGTTGCCGGTAGCGCGCCAGGTCCGCGCCGTTGCGAGAGCCGAGGTCGGCCACGCGCAGTCGTGCGGCGATGCCCTCCAGCGCGGCCCGGGCGTCGGCGAGGATGCCGAGGTGCAGCGGCCGGGTGACGCCGAAGTTGCGCGGGTCGATGTCGATCTGGATGAGCCGTTTGCCTTGAGGATCGCCCCAGTAGGTGTCGTAGGGGACGTCGAGGTTGCCCATCCGGGAGCCGACGACCAGCAGCACGTCGGCTTCGCGGCGCGCGAGGTCGCCGGCTGGGCCGAACCCGAAGACGTAGTTGGGGTGGTCGGTTGGCACGCTGGCGCGGCCGGCCATAGAACTGATGGCCGGGCAGCGCAGCAGTTCGGCGATCTCCAGCGCGGCAGCGCGCGCGCCGGCGCGGTCGACGCCGCTGCCGGCGATCACGACCGGGTGCTCGGCGGCGGCAAGGAGCGCCGCGGCGTCATCGAGTTGACGCTCCGACGGCTGCGGCGGCCCTACCCGGTAGGCCTCAGGCGGCCACACGGGTGCGGTGCTCGGGTCGCCGGTCTCATACAGGATCGGCGCCGGCAATTCGACATGGACCGGACCCGGTCGGCCGTTATGCATCTCACGGAACGCCAGCCGCAGCACCTCGGGAATGCGCGCCCACTCGAAGACCGGACCGCCCCATTTGACCGCCGGCCGGAAGAGGTCGAGCTGGTCTTGGCCCTGGAAGGTCGACGGGGGTGACGGGTAGACGATGCCGAGCCGGTGCTGGGAGGTGATGGCCAGCACCGGGACACCCTCGTGCAGCGCCGTGATGACTCCGGGGAGAAGGTTTGCCGACCCGGGACCGGGATTGCCGAGCACCGCCGCGACCTTGCCCGTCGTCTTGTAGAGGCCTTCAGCCATGTGCACGCCGGCGGCTTCGTGGCGCACCGGCACCATCCGGATGCCGTGCGCGTCCAGTTGAGCCAGCAGCGGATCGATCTCCGGTGAGGGAAGGCCGAACAAAAACTCGATCCCTTCGGCCTGGAGCGCGCGGGCGAACAACTCGCCGCCGGTGATCTCGGTCATCTCGAACCTCCGCTCCGGTGCGGGTTTTCTTCCGCCCGCTCATGTCACTGTGCGACGCGAGCAAGCGAAAATGCTTGACAGGACAGGACAAATTCTTGACGGTTCAAGACACGTCGGCGTGGTGGGAAGAGTCGCCCTTCTTACCCGCCGACTGCAATCCCGCCGCTTCCCTCAGCTCCTCATAGGCCTGCAGGGTGCAGCGAGCCAGTTGCGACAGGTTGTCCAGAGCCGCGGTGTTGGCGACGAACCCGAAGTCCATGCTGTCGTGGTACGAGGCCAGCGTGGCATTGAGCCCGATCGAGGCGGCGAGGGCGGAGATGGGGTAGACACCCAGGAGGCGGGCGCCGTTGAGGTAGCGGGGCTCCTTGGCGCCCGCCACGTTGGAGATGACCAGGTTGCACGCCGGGTGCGTGACGCGATCCAAGTGCGTGGAGGCGCCCAGGCTCGCGAGCGCGATGAGTGCGACCGCATAGGTCATGGCCGTGTCGGTCGACATGCCGGCCAACTCTTTCTTGGCCGCGGCGACGGAGTCGACCACTTGGCGAATTCGCTCCGGCATGCCGGCGGCGGGCTCGCCGAGTCGGACGAACATCGCCGACACGCGCGTGCCGATTGCCGTGTCGTCGTCGCCGCGCAGCGACACCGGACACATCGCGATCAGCGGGTGCCCGAATGCGAAACCGTTCTCCTGCAGGTACGCATGCAGGCCCCCGTCGATGACGGCGGACGCCACATCGTTGAGGGTGGCACCGAACTGGCGACCGACGTCGCGCATCTCGCTCAGCGGCAGGGTGAGCGTCGCGAAGCTTCTCCCGACTTTGAGCGGCGCGTTGGTCGGGGCGTGCGGCGCGACGAACGGCAGGTTGCCCTCGAGGTGCGATTTCGCGAGACCGGCCAGCACCTTGCGCAGTGTGCCCCAGGAAATCTGGTTGAGCGCCTCGACCTGGGTGAGTGCTCCGCGAACCGAGTCGGCGATGCGCTGCGCGAAGGGTGTCGGCGGATGCGGCGCCGGTTCCGGCATGGTGAGCCCGAAGCCGGGTGTGGGGACGGTGGGTTCATCGGATGTGCTCAGGCCCGCGTAGATCCGCTTCAGGCCGGATTCGCCGTCGATGATCGAATGATGAGTCTTGGTGTAAATCGCGAACCTCGAGTCCGGCACCCCATCGATCACCCAGCAGCGAAACATTGGGCGGTCACGGTCGAGTTGCGGCTCGTGGAGCTCGGCTACGAGCCGCAGCAGGTCGTCATAGGTGGCTCGGGCCGGGAGCGAAAGATGCCCGATGTGGTGATTCGGATCCCAACTCGCCACCTCCCGGAAGTGGGGCAGGCCCCGACCGAGAAGCTCCGGCACATAGTTGAAGGGTGGGGCGGGGGGGCAGGCCCGGTACGCCTCGACGATCTCGTCGACGATACGCCGACGACCGGTCGGTTTCTTGAAAAGCATCATCGCGCCGACATGGGTGGTGCCGGCCGGCGACTCCATCAACAGCCATGAAAGGTCCAACGGTGGAATCGGTTTCGCCATGGGGATCTCCTCACCGAAGTCCGGGACCGAGCCTCAAGAATCCGGACCGGTATGGTGATGCTCTCGCCGCAGGTCCCGGCCGACGAGGGTATTAGGACCCTGTTGCGACAGCCGTAAGTCCCTCACGAACGTCATGGTGTGGCGTACCGAACCCCGACCGGGGCAGGCCCTAGCCTGCGGCGCGCAGCGCCGCGAACGTGTCGGCCAGGGTCTCCTGTGGAGCCCGGTAGGTGATATCGAGGTCGCGTTCGCTCGGCGAATCGTCGGACGCCGGCATCTGGGTGTAGTACTGCATCCCCGCCCACGTGACGGGCGTCTCGAAGGGCAGAAAGCGGCCGGCTCGATCCATCACGGCCCCCGCAACGCGCAGGGCGGTGTCCGGGATCGGGACCGAAACCATTGGCGTGCCGGAAACTTGGCCGAGCATGTGCGCGAGCTCGGCCGCCGGAACCCGATGCCCGCCGGCCATATAGCGGCGCGGCCCCCGCCCGGGCTCCAACAGTGCCGCGTGCAAAGCGGCCACATCGCGCACGTCGACGATCAACCACGCCCCGTTCCGTCCCGGGATCACATGCATCTGCAGGGCCGCCCGGACGCCCTCCCCGGCCTCACCGAATTGGTCGCCGACCGGCGGACCGATGACCACGCCGGGGTAGGTGATGTTCACCGGCGCGCCCGCGTCCTGCAGGCCGCGGGCATAGATCTCCACCTGGGCCTTGGACGTTCCGTATCCGTCTGCCCCACCGACGACCGGCAGGTCCGCGGCCAGCATTTCCAGGCCCGGATGGAACAGCGCGCTGAAGCTGGACACGTGGATGACGGGATCCAACCCGAGCTCGACCGACTGACCGAGGACGTTCTGGGCGCCCTCCATGTTGGTGGTGAGCATCTGGGTCGTCTGGCGCGGGTCCGTGGCCACCAGAGCGGCGCTGTGTACGACGGCGTCACATCCGCTCAGCGCGTCGCGCACCGATCCGCGATCGGTGATGTCGCCGACGGCGAAGTCCGACACGTCGACGCCCAGCTTGGCGACGGAGGTCTGCAGCCGCTTGGGATTTCGCACCAGAAAGCGGAGGGAATGGCCCGCGTCGGCGACGGTCTTGGCGGTCCAGCCGCCGACGAACCCCGTGCCGCCCGTGATCAGAACGCGCATGGTGCGATTCCGCAGGGCAACGCGCCCCTCTTCACAAGGGGCCTCACAGGTGGCTGGAGGCGAAGCCGGCGGCCTGCCCGGTCATTCCGTTCAGCGGGTAAGAAATGTGCGCGGAGGGGTCGTTGCCGTCGCCGCAAATCCCGTCGCCCTGGGCGCACAGCTCAAGGGTCTTGGGCCGATACAGCGGACCGATGACCAGCTTCGGCGCGTGGTACTGGTCCAGGAATTGACCGGACGGAGTGCCGAACAGCGTGACCGCGGCGACATGGTTGGCCACGTTCGGCGGCATCGGCTGGGGCACCGCCGCAGCGGGCACTCCCTGCGGTACGGCGGCGGAGGTGACGTAACCGGCTACCGCCGCGCCCTGCGAGTAGCCGCCGAGCACCTCGCGGGTGGTGGGGCAATTCGCCGCCATGGACTCGATGTGAGAACTGGCGTCCCGAATGCCGTCGATGACGGTCAACGGGAAATCGCTGTTCCCGAAGTCGGTGCTCGCCGGGTAGTTGACCGGGTACACCCCCAGTGACCTGTTCCCGATCTGCGAGTGCAACGCGTCGACGAACGACCGGCCGACCCCGCCGATCCCCGGCGGTTCGCCGGAGCCCCGAGCGAACACGACCTCCACGTCGGGGCAGGGATCGGCGGACGCCGATGGCAGGGGTGCACGCGACACCATCGACGCCGCTACGACCCCGGCGATCCCGACGGATGTCGTCAGCTGGCGGGCCGCCTTGACCATGGTCAACCTCAAGGTTTTGCCACCTACTTCTTGAAGGCGTCCTTCACCTTCTCGCCGGCGTCTTTCAGACTGGACTTCGCCTGGTCAGCGCGGCCCTCGTTTTTGGTGTGATGATCACCCGTCGCCTTGCCGATGGCCTCCTTGGCCTTGCCGCCGAGGTCCTCGATCTTGTTCTTCAGTTTGTCTACGTTGCTCATGTCCGGTGACTACCCGGTAGGGCGATATCGAAACCCGCGGTGCGCGGCACCTGTCATCATGGAATGCGTGAGCACCGCAGTCGTGGTGGCAATCGTGGCGGGACTGATGCTTCTGGGCATCGGCATGGTGATCAATCAGTTGGTTCGACTGCGAAGGTATTTGAACGAGTCGCCGCCCGACGCAGCCCCTGACGGAGAACCGCGCGACCCCCCGGGCTGAGTTTGCTCCCAGCGGCCGTGAAACGCGGACACCGGGCAGCGTGCAATCGTCAAACCGCCTTCTGTCCAGCCCTCTCGCGGGCTGATAGCGTCATTTCGGTGAGGGCAATGCGAGGCGTCACGATCCCGTGACCCCGTCGACGCTGCTGCTAACCGGCGATGGCTTGCCACGCGGCGTAACCGGTGCCGCGGACCCACACTTCGCCAATGTCATAAAGCTATTCGGCCGGCTATTTCCCGGTCGGCGATTCGGCGGCGGAGCCCTTAGCGTCTACATCGACGGCGTAGCCGTCGTCGACGTCTGGACGGGGTGGTCGGACCGGGCCGGCACCCAGCCCTGGACCGCCGACACCGGCGCCATGGTCTTCTCCGCGACCAAGGGTATCGCCTCGACGGTGATCCACCGGCTGGCCGACCGGGGCCTGTTGTCCTACGACGACCCCGTCGCCGAGTACTGGCCCGAGTTCGCGGCCAACGGGAAAGACGACATCACGGTGCGCGATGTCTTGCGGCACCGCTCCGGGTTGTCGCACCTGCGCGGCGTCACCAAAGGGCAGTTGATGGATCACCTCCTCATGGAGGAGCGCCTGGCCGCCGCGCCCGTCGACCATCTGCGAGGCGTACAGGCGTACCACGCGCTGACCTACGGGTGGCTGCTCTCGGGTCTGGCGAGGGCGGTGACCGGTAAAGGCATGCGAGAGCTGATCCGCCAGGAGATCGCCCGCCCGCTCAACACCGACGGCGTGCATCTGGGCCGCCCACCGGAATCCGCGCCGACCAAGCCCGCGCAGATCCTGGTACCGCACGGGAAGCTGCGTGCCCCGGTGTTCAATTTCATCGCGCCCAAGGTGGCCGGCCTGCCATTTTCCGGCGCGCTGGGAGCGATGTACTTCCCCGGTGTCATGTCGCTGGTGCAGGGGGATACGCCCTTCCTCGACGGGGAGGTGCCGGGGGCCAACGGCGTGGTGACCGGCCGCGGCCTGGCCAAGATGTACGCCGTGCTGGCCAACGACGGCCGCATCGACGGCAGGAAGTACCTGTCCAAGGAGCTGGTGGGTGGCCTGACGGGACAGCCGCGACGCAAGTGGCCGGACGCAAACATGGTAGTGCCCATGCCTTTCCACCTTGGCTACCACGAATCACCAGTCCCCGGCTTGCTCACCGGGTTCGGTCACGTGGGGCTGGGCGGCACCCTCGGATGGGCCGATCCGGAGGCGGGTAGCGCGTTCGGGTTCATCCACAACCGGCTCCTGACGCCGATGCTGTTCGACATGGGATCCTTTGCGGGGCTTGCCGGTCCGCTGCGCACTGCCATCGAAGCCGCCCGCCATCAGGGGCCGCTCGAGGTGCCGCATCTCGGCGCGCCCTACCCCAAACTCGCCCGGCGACCGGTGCGTGTCCCGGAGGCGGCGGTATCGGGGGACGGCTAGCTCTGTAGCCGGGCGGCGACGAATGTCGCGGCCCGAGCGGTCAACCCGGACTGGACGTACGAACCATGGGCCATGATGTTGCCACCGTCCGAGCATGCCGGGTCGCCGCCGGCGCACACGTCGGTGGTCTTCGCGCTGTACGGCGGGCCGATCGGCGGGAACACGGCGCCCGACAGGTTACGCGCGAGCGGGCTCGTCGGATTGCCGAAGACGGCGATCGCCGCGACGTGATCCAAAGCCTGGGGCGGCATGGCCGGCGTGGCCAAATCAACGACACCCGCGCCCTGCGAAAATCCACCCAGCACCAATCGGGTGTTGGGGCATCGCCCAACCATGTCCTGGACATGAGCGACCAGGTCGTCGGCACCGTTTTGGGCGCTTGCCGCGAAAGCCTGAGTCGCCGGGTAGTTGACCGGGTAGACACCCAGAGACCGCCCAGAGATCTGCGAGCCCAGCGAGTCGATAAAAGCTTGGCCCACATTGCCGACACCGGGCGGCTGGCCGGTGCCGCGGGCGAACGCCACCTCGACGGCGGGGCACGGATCGGCCTGCACGGTCGGTCCACTCAGCACCGCCGAAGTCACTGCGATCACGACGCAAACGACGCCGATGATGCGGATGATGCGGATGATGCGGTGCGGTGTCACCGCTCAATGCTGACACATGCGTGCCACCCGGGGGTGTCTGGAAGCGTTAGCCGTTCGGCACGTAGCCGCGGGGAAGCGTCAGCGGCAGGTCGGTGTAGGTGGCGATGCCCGGTGCCGCGGCGACGACGGCCGGGATCGCGTTGATGGTGGGCATCGCGGTCATGATGTGGCCGAGCGCCATGAATTCCTCGATCGTCGTGGCCTCGAAGTACGGCGGCGGCAGAAAGCCGACCTTCGTTGTCACCGTCGGCTGCCCGTCGATCTGGATGACCCAGCCGTCCTGGTCGATCTTCCAGTCTGGCTCGAGTGTCTGTCCCTTGCGCCACCGGACATTCAGGTCGATCAGGGTTTTGTCGCCGACGATGCCCTGCCAACTGATGTAGGTACCTGCGACACATCCGGCGGGTATGGTCCAGGACGCCATTTCGAGGTCCGCCGTGGTTTGGGCGAACTCGGCCACGCACTTCACCTCGTCGAGTTCGACGCCGAGCGCGTCGCCCACCAGCCGGACGGCCTCGCCGAAGATGGCGGTGCCTTTCGCGGCCATCGCCTGCAGGTCCGGGTGGTCGATCGGCCGGCCGAAGCCCACCGGCTTCTCGGTCTCCGGTGAGTCGTAGAACGTGGTGTCGGCGGCCTCGTTCACGGTGACCTTGTCGACCCGGTTGCATACCATTGCCGACACGATGGCCAACAGCTCGGCGAAACCCGGGCTGACGCCGGACCCGAAGATCGTGGAGCCGCCTTGCTCGCAGGCCGCCAACAGCCGGTCGCGGCCGTCGCCGAGGTTGTGTCCGGTGATGAAGGAGGCCGTGGTCACGACGTTCACGCCCGCGGACAGGATCCGGACGAGCTCGTCGACGTTGATCCACATGGGGTTGTAGACGACGCAGTCTGGTTTCAGCGCGAGTAGCGCGTCGACGTCGTTGGTGGCCGCCACGCCCAGCGGCGGGATGCCGACGAGGTCGCCGGCGTCGCGGCCGACCTTGTCGGGTGACCAGGCATAACACCCGACGAGCTCCAGCGAGGGGTTGTCGACGACCGACTGCAGCGAGCTTTTGCCGACGTTGCCGGTGTTCCACTGCACGACCCGATATGTGTTTGGCACTCGCTCAGCATAGGGAATCGCGGGCGGCCGAGCGACAGCGGATTTCCCGGTGCGACACGCCGATATGCGCCGTCGGAATCACAGTCGGGGGTCAGTAGGCAGATTCGGCGGCCAAGATTTCGGCGAGGAACGCGTCGTCCGCCGGCCGGTCCAACCGTGCTCGTGCCCACCGGCGAAGGCGCTCCCGCGCTTCCGGTGTCTCCGTCGCCTCCGATAGCGGCGCGCCGACGTCCACCGAGGTGACCGACCAATCGTGGTCCCAGGCCGCCGATTCCGTCACGGGCTGCCCCTGGGCGTCCACCAACGGCAGGACCGCGCGCCCGTCGGCGTCCAGCGCGCCTGCGCAGCTGAAGGCTCCGGAGCGCAATTGCACCGCGATGCCGGTGGGCAGGCCCGGTCCGATGATCGCCACCCGGACCACGGCGAGCACCGCCGCATCGGCCACCTCGATGTTCCACTCGACGGTGTTCTCCCCCGCATCGAAGATGCCGGGCGGCACCGCGCTCCAGCGAATGGACGCGACGCCCCGCGCGATCTCTGTCGCGCCGCGCGCGCCCCCGCCCGCGCCGGCGGCCAGCGCGTAGTCGTCACGCCGCCCGCTCGGCAGGTCCGGGATGGCGCTCGAATCCTGAAGGGCGGCAGACAAGTCCGCCCAAGCCGGGTCGTCGACGCCGACCTCGTCGGCCAGGCCCGCCGCGGCCCGCGCCAAACCGAGCACGCGCGGGTCACCGCCGCGCATACGTGCGGCCAACGCGCTGCCGTGCGCAGACAGCAGTTCGGTGACATCGGAATCGAACGTGTCATCGGAGAAGTAGCTCTGGGCGGCGGCGGTGAGCAGTGCGATCTCGACGTCGAGCAGTGCGCGGTCCAGGCGGGGGATGCCGTCCTGCCGACTGGCCGGCCACCAGCGCCGCAGCCAGTGGCCGACGGCCAGCCTCCGCAGCGCGTCGACCGATCCAGGCGCGACGTTGACGCCCGCGAGGTCGATGCGGCGGGATGGTTGGGTGGTGATGGCCGCGTCCTCCAAAGCGGACACCACTGCGACGTGTCCCGATTCACCGACAAGACGCCAAAGCCAGTCGGCGCGTGCCAGATCGGTGAAGGTCATTTCGCCCGCCCCGCCACCGGGCGGCTCGTCGACGATCCACGACAGCACGGCGCCACTGACTTCGAGCACCGCGATCAGCGGCGGCGCCGCGCGCGTCGGGGCGGTGGTCCAGAGTCCGGAATCGGCGACCAGTTTCATCCGGCCACCTGCAGTTGGAGCATCGCCTTGATCCGTTGCCGGTGATCGAGGCTCACCGACCGAGCGACCCCCTCGAGGAGGGAGCGCACGTCGTCGACGTCGTCGCAGGGTTCCTGCCAGACGTCGCGCCCGTGCAGCCGCGCCCACAGGCGGCTGAGGTAGGGCTGTGCGTATGCGGCGAGGTCTTCGACAACTTGTTGTTGGCGTGGGTGGATCGGGCCGCCCCCGGCGAGATAACGCCGGGCGTGCAACACGTAGGCCTCCTTGCGCAGGCGGGCCTGGATCTGCGCAGCCAATGCGTAACGGCTCGAGGCGGATTGGTCCAGCGGCGCCAGCTCGACGGCGACCTCGATACCGGCGACCAGTGTGGCCTGTTTGTCCTCACACAAGAGTCCCCAGGGCGCACAGGCCCGGTCCACTTCCTCCTCGCACAGCAGCGGGATGTCCGGCAACACGTCGCGGTCCAGGGCGCGCCGCAGTGTCGCGCGGACCCGGTCGATCACGCCGCGATCCAGCGGACGATCACCGTCGTGGCCACCGGATATCGGCGGTTGTCGTTGCGGCGCGGCTGAACTCAGACCCAGTTCAACGATCGACCAGGGCAGCTCGTCCGACTGGGTGTGGGCCAGGGCGCCCAGGTTGTACGGTGTCGCGTCGGCGATCATCGCCGCCCAGACCCGTCGGCGGGCCGCCGCGGCGCGATGGGAGTTGGCGGGTCCCAGCACCGTGCTCAACTCGGACAGGAACGGACCGGTCGCCGTCTCACCGGCGCGCACGTCGCGCCAACTGCGGTCGAGCTGATCGGCCAGCTTGGCGACGACGTCGGGATCTGCCACGTATTCATGCAACACCTCGATCGCTGTGCGATCGCGGCCCTGATGGATGTCGCCGAGCACTGCGGCCGCCGTCTCGTGATCGCGCTGCGCCGGAGAGCCTTTCGTCACCGCGAGTTCGAAACACACCGGGAAGTAGAGCTCCTGGGCGTTTCCAGTGCGAATCCGCTGCCTGCGGCGCTCCAGCTTGAGCACCTCGAACCATGCCGCGGCCGAACGCAATTCGGGACCGCTTCGAACGATCAGGTCATGCATGGCGACCGCGGTTTCGGCGGGGACGACCGGCGCGGAGTACTGCGGGTTGGACCGCAGCCGCAACACCAACGGGTCGATGATGCGTTTCACGGTCCGGCTCAGCGGCCCGCCGTCGTCGCTGCTGAGCACCTCGACGCCCGGACCGATCGCCCGCCACGCCCGGTCGATCACCGACCGGCGTGGGTGCCCCACCGCGACGGCGGGCGTCACCTGCGAATCCGCGCTCATTTGCCCAGAATAGGGGCATCGGCAAAAAACCGGCAGCCGAAAAGTTGGGTTCGGTAGCCGGTCGAGACGGCGAACCTGAGCGCATGAAGAAGCTGCTTGAACGCCTCGGCCGGTTCCTGTCCGCCCGGCGTCGATCGGCGCACGGCCCCACCGTCGGAGTCGGCACCGTGCGGGCAATCGCCGGGGGCCGGCGTCAGGTCTTCGTCGAGGTGGTGGCCGTGTCGGGGGAGACGTTCATCGGCAGACTGGCGCGCTGTGAAAGCGATCCGGACCTCTCGGTGCTGCGTCCAGGTTTGGTCGTACTGGTGGCATTCGATCCCGCTGCACGCGAGAAGCTTTCGCTGCCCACTGATGCCCAGGCGGTGCTGGCCGTGCGGGCGTCATGGCTCGCGACGGTGTGAGCGCTACCTGGCGCTGTCCACCGCGAAAGTGACCAGGGCGCCCCAATACAGCGGGCTGGCGGTCAGGTCGCCGTCACGCCAGCGCCGCATCTGCTCACGCTGCCAACGGTTCAGCGCGCACCCCGCCTCGGCCTCTGCGTGTGCGCAGTCCACGGCGATTACCACGTCGGCCATCGGTTCGGCCCCTTCATGACCCGCGAACTGTCGATACGCCGCGGTGGTGGGCAGCGACCACAAGGTGGCCGTCGCCAACTGCGCGCCGCTCAGGATCATCGCCGCCACCAGACCGGTCGCCTCGTCGAACTGGTAATCGCCGCCCGACCCGCAGGCCAGCAGGGCCACCCGCGGCGGCATCGGCAATTGCAACGACATCAGGTCCGACGCGGTGAGCGGGCGGTGGTTACCGATGGCGTCGGCGTCACCGGGTATCTCCGCGGCGCACGCGAGGTGCAGGGCGGCGCGATCGGCCTGACCCTCGGCCGAGCTGGCGTGGCCGACGTACATGAGCCGGCTGGGAGCGCGGGACAGCACCTTGGCCAGCCACGTGCGGTCGGCCTCCCGGCGGCGGAACAGTTCGACCGCATCGTCGGCGTCCGGTAGCACCGGGCGGCGCCGCATCAGCTCGGCGTAGTGGCGCACCAAGGGGGCCTGCGCCGAGGGCCGGCCGAGCACCGACCCCAGCGCCGAGTCCGGCAGCTGCCCGGGCACGCGAGGGTCGAGAACCAGGACCGGCGGGTTGTCTCGCCTGCTGTCCCATCCGGCCGGGGCGCGCGGGGAGTGCACGATGTTCTGCGGCGCCGCCATCATGACGTCGACCAACTCCATCAGCCGGTGGCCATCGGTGTGGTCGCTGATATCGGTGAGCTGCCAGGGGATCCGGGCCGCCACCCGGCCACTGGCGGTGATGGCTTCCTGGCGGGCGCGAACCAATTCTTCTTTGCTCGGTCCCGATTTCGGCACCGCCAACAGTCCCCAGGGCACCCGCGCGAGCCGAGCGGTGGGTGAGACGAACAGCACCGCCCGTGGGGATGCCACGCACTCCGTCAGGAGCTGCCACCCGGCAGTTCCGATCAGCAGCACACCGAGGATGTATGCGAGGGTGAGTTCGGTGTCCGGCTGCGAGAAAGGGCCTCGGGTCAGCGCCCGTTCGATGGCATCGCGCCGGTTCTCGGAGCCGTGCGGCTCAGGCAGGGCGTCGGCCAGCTCTCGGAGGGTGGCGAGCAGGATCGGTTCCTCGATCACCCAGGTCACGGTTCGCGAGGTTTGCCCGACGATGCGCAGGCTGGCGTAGGTGGCGATGCCGACGTCGGCGTATCGCAGCACCAGAGTCAGCGGGCCCGGCTCGCTCATGGCCAGGTCGACCAGGCGGGCTCGGCGGCGGTGACGTCGCGCCCGTAGCGTTCGAGAGCCAGTGCGCGATAGTGACTCAGGATCGGCGCGGCATCCGGCTGCATCTGCAATGGGGGCAGTGGGCCGAGCCGCGTCAGCGAACCTCCACCGCGTGCGGAGGGGCCGGCCGCGGCCAGCGCATCCCCGGTTTCGATGAGCACCGTCGCGGTGGCCGTCGACGCCCACTCACCGATGTCCGGACGTTTCGGTGCGGTGTCGAACGTGCCTCGTGCGCTGTGATATTCGACGAGCTCACTGATCAGCTCGGTATTCTCCCACTCCCACGCGACGGCGAAGGTACTGGCCAGGATCGGCGCCGAGACGCTGGTGGCCCATCGCGATCTCGCGTCCGCGTCGGTGATCAAATACCGGACCGAGTCCACCGCCAGCGCGGCCGGCACCTTGAGTTCCGCGGCCTGTTCCAGCTTGGCCATCGCGCGCCAATATTCCGGGGTGCCGACCTCGCCCAGGATGATGCCGAGCGACTTGGCCTGCTTGTCCTCGGTCTCCTGCAGGGTTTCGTCGGGGTTGCCCGAACCGTCGAAACCCAGGTCCGCCAACGCATCCGCACGCCACACCGTTCCCAGGTGGTTGTCGAGCCGGGCGTACTGCAGCCAACTGCTGCGTGGCGACGAGTCGAGCACCTCCCGGGCTTGGGCGATGAGCTCGACCGCCGCAGGGAAGCGGCCCCAAAAAATCGGAATCCAGCTGCGCTGCAGCATAATCCGGTGTAGGTGCACTGGCTTACCCAGTTCGCGCCAGTGCCGCTCGGCATGCTCCCAGCACTCGTCGGCGGCTTGCAACTCTCCGGACGCGAGCCGGGTGAGTCCCATATACAACCAACAACGGGCCACGTCGTGGGCCCGGGAGTAACGAGCGATTACCGGGTAGGCCTCCGACACCAACCGCTCGGTGGTCACGTGGTCGCCGGTCGACCAGCAACCCGCGGCGCGCTCCAACTGCGCTGTGGCCTTTGCCAGATCCCACCCGTTCGCCTCCGCGCGGGCCTCGGCGCGACGCAACCAGGGCTCCGCTTCCGACAACCGCCCGGTCTCGACGCAGAACCTGCCATAAGCGGTGGCCGCGGCTGTCCGGAGGTGGTCGGCGAACGCGCCGCCCAGGGTGTCGATGCCGCTGAGCACCCGTTCCCACAGGGGAACTGACCGAGCGTGCAGGTCGTCGTCGCAGAGCGCGGTCGCGCACAACACATGCGCGTAGCTGCGCAGGTATGCGTGTTCGTCGGCGAGATCGGCGAGATCGGCGAGATCGGCGAATTCGTCGCCGGAGTCCGCGTCCTCCAGTTCCGCCAGGGCGGCCGCCGCCCCTTCGTGATCGCCAAGCGCTGCTGCCAGACCGGTCTGCAGGAATCGCATCCGCCGCGAGTAGCGGCGGATCATGTGCGCCGCCTCGGCGTCGGAGATTCGCACCTGTCCGGCGGCCTCCGGCATGGCGCCGGCGGCGATCGCCGAGTAGATGGCCAGGCAGTCGCGGATGCGTCGGATGGACTCTTGTACTCCGTCAATCGCTCCGCACGCGAGGTGGATCTCGCCAAGCTGCGCAAAGACTTCCAGCATCAGGTCGTCTCGATCTTCCTGCTCGATCGTCGGCATCAGGGACAGCAGCAGGTCCCGGGCGCCGGCTTCCTCGGCGGCGAACGCCAGGCGGCGGGCGCGCTCCAAGTCGCCGGGGATCGACACGGCTGCATCATAAGTCCGCCGAGCGGCGGACGTGTGCCGAAGCCACGTCCGCCGCCCGGGGTGCAACCGATCAACCGCAGGACACCTTGACGTTGAAGTCCTTGGTGATCATCCCGGCCATCGGGTTCTTCATGTCCGCGCCCTGGGCCTGGCCGGTGATGGTGTAGGTCTTACCGTCCACAGCCACGTTGGCCGAGCCAACCTTCGCGCCCATGTTGTTGGCGACCGACAGCGCGTTGCCGTCGACGACGAGTGCGAGCGACTCCACCTTCGGGGTGGCCTCGTCGGTCATCACCACAGCCAGCGCCTGCTGGCCGCCGGTGGACCCACTGCCGATGTCGATTTTGCCGCCCGTCTTGACGCAGGTCACCGAAGCGGGATCCAGGCCGGGGAGGTCGGTGCCCCCCACCTTGACCTGCGCGCCGGTGCCGGTGGAGACGCTGGGCGCCGTGCTCGAGGCGGGGGCGGCTGTGTGGCCGCCGCTCGAACAGCCCACCAGCGCCACTGAAGCCGTAGCACATCCAAGAGTTCCAATCGCTGCCGCGAGAACACGTTTCACCGATGATTCCCTTCATTCATGCGCCGCCCCGTTGGCGTCGACATGGCGCAAGTACAGAACGGCCGAGTTGCTACCGATCCCAAATTTCGTACCGTCAACCCGGTACGCTTCGTCGATGTCGGACGCTACGAAGGGATACGAAGGGATATGAAAGGGATATGAAGGGAGAAGCCCGATGCCGAGCGTGAAATGGCTGGACAAGCCTGAGGCCCATGATTTTCCGGCGGCGGCCGATTACCTTGCGCTGCTTGCGGACTCGCACAGCGTCGACGAGCTGACGGAGCAGCTGCGGGCCGGCAGTGTCGTGCACAAGAAGGCCAAGGACATTCTGCGGGCGGCGCAGTTGAGCCTGTTACCCGTCGACAACCCCCACGTCGCCGCTGATCTGGCCAAGATCACGAAGGGGCAACCGCTGTCGCCCATCTTGCTGGTGCGGGGCGACTTCGCGACCGGTGTTCCGGTGCAGATCGCCGACGGCTACCACCGGGTGTGCGCGAGCTACCACACCGACGAGAACACCGACATTCCCGTCGTCATCGCTGCAGGGAGCCGCTGATGATCGAGATCCGGACAAAGGGACCGGTGCAGGTGTTGACCCTGTCGTCGGGACCCGTCAACGCGCAGGATGTCGAGCTACTCGAAGAGCTGACCCTTGCGATCGGCGATTTGACACGTTCGGGTGCCGGCGCGCTCGTCGTCACCGGCGCGGGGCGCGCATTCAGCGCCGGTGTGGACCTCAACCGCGTGTTGGAGGGCGGTGCCGGCTACACCGACCGGCTGGTCCCGGCGCTGTCCGAGGCGTTCGAGGCGATCTTCTGCTTTCCGGGGCCGACCGTCGCCGCGATCAACGGTGCGGCCATCGCGGGCGGGTGCGTGCTCGCGTGCGCCTGCGACCGGCGGCTGATCGCCCCGCAGGCGCAGATCGGGGCATCCGAAGTCCGGGTCGGATTGCCGTTTCCGGTCGCCGCGCTCGAGGTGATGCGCTACGCGTGCGGGGACAGTGCGGAGGAGGTGTTGCTCGGCGGCCGCACGTACCGAGGGTCTGATGCCGTCGCGACCCGACTCGCGCACCGCGTCGTCGCCGACGATCTCGTCGCGGCGGCTCTGGCGGAGGCATCCGACCTCGGCGCGATCGCGGCTGACGCCTATCGGCACACCAAGGCCCAGCTGCGGGCGCCCACAATGGCGCGGATCCGGGCGGCCGCCGACATCGACAGCGAAGTCCGTCAGATATGGGCCGCAGACGAGACGCGGCAGCGCGTGGCCGCCTACGTAGAGCGCCTCAAGCGCAGGGACTGACTATTCGTCGAGGCTGACACCGCTGCGGGTGCGCCGACGCCGTATCCGATGCGACCCCTTGCCCGTGGGGCGGCGGTTACGCAACCCGCCACCAGGCTCTTCCTCTTCCATGTCGTCGCTGGTCGCCGGTGCCGCCTCGGTCGGCGCCTCGGCGTCCGCCTGCGGTTCGTCGGTTTCGGCGGTGACTTTCGCTTCTTCGGGGGCTTCTTCGGGCGCGGGGGCTTCGGCTTCCTCGGTTTCGCCGGCTTCCGTGTCTTCGGCCTCTGCAGACTCCTCAGCGTCTTCGGTCGCCGCGGTCTCTTCGGCGTGGGGTTCCTCGGCCTCGTCGCCCTTCTTGCGGCGAAGACCGCGCTTCTTGGGCTGCTTCGGCTTCTTCGCCTTGATCGGTTTCGGCGGTGGTGGCGGCAACTCGGCGACGAACGATAGGTAAAAGGCGGCGAACCCGAGCACCCCGATCGCGGCGGCGGCACCGTAGATCGCGAACAGATACTGTCCGGCGGCGTCCAGGGTGAGCCAGTACTCGCTGATCGCGGTGCCGATGATCAGCACCCCGGCCAGCACGTGGGCCACGATCGACCACATCCTGATCGACAGGGCCAGTTGCGGGGTGCCCAACTCCGGCTTGCGGGTGCGCAGCAGCGTGAATACCACGGGCAGTGCGGCCAGAGCTATCAGCGCGCCCGTCGCAATCCGAAGGGCGTTCCCCAGCGCATGCGAGGTGTCGCCCATCAACTCGGGCCAGCGGGGCAACACGAAAAGGAAATAGAGGACGCCGGCACCGATCGAGAACGACGCCTGCCACAGTACGGCGAGCTTGCGCCCCATACGCCTCCTCATGCCGGTCGGTTCAAGCGCGCCCACAGGCGTCCAACCCGATTCCAAGCCAATGTTGTGCATGTTCGCATCGCGAACCCTTGGCGGAGGATGCGGGATTTGAACCCGCGAGGGCTGTTAACCCAACCCGCGTTCCAGGCGAGCGCCATAGGCCACTAGGCGAATCCTCCGTGGCCATGGTAGCCGAGCGGGCGACGCCCGCCCTCAGTAGCCGCCACCGGTCGCACGTCGGTTACTTCGGGCCAGGTATTAGACTCGCCGTGGACCCCGCGCGGCGTCTATCCTGTGAACTCCCCCAGGGCCGGAAGGCAGCAAGGGTCAATGGGCTCTGTCGGGTGCGCGGGGTCCCCCGCGTGTGCCGACGGGGAGGGGCCCCTCATTTCCGGGGACGCAAACCCCGAACCCCACGGCGTTTGACTGCGAAAGGGCCCATGGTGTCGTTGGATTCCCTCAGCCCTGAAGAACTAGCGGCCGCGCACGTGCGCAACCAGCAGGATTATGCGGATCTGCAGGCAAAGAAGCTGGCCCTGGACCTGACCCGCGGCAAACCGTCGCCCGAGCAGCTGGACCTGTCCAATCCGCTGCTCAGCCTGCCGGGAGACGCCTATCGCGACGGCGAGGGCACCGACACCCGTAACTACGGCGGCCTCAACGGCCTGCCCGAGCTGCGGGAGATCTTCGCCGAGTTGCTCGGCATCCCGGTGCCCAACCTGATCGCGGGCAACAACTCCAGCCTGGAACTGATGCACGACCATGTCGCCTTCTCGATGTTGTACGGCGGCGTCGACTCGCGGCGTCCCTGGAAGGACGAACCGAGCGTCAAGTTCCTCTGTCCCGTTCCCGGTTATGACCGGCACTTCGCGATCACGGAGACGATGGGCATCGAGATGATCCCCGTCCCGATGCTGCCGGACGGCCCGGACGTCGACCTGATCGAAGAGCTGGTCGACGTGGACCCGGCCATCAAAGGCATGTGGGCGGTCCCGGTGTTCGCCAACCCCACCGGGATCACCTACTCCTGGGAGACGGTTCGCCGGCTCGTCCAGATGCGGACCGCGGCTCCCGACTTCCGGCTGTTCTGGGACAACGCATATGCGGTGCACACCCTGACGAACGAGTTCGTCCGTCAGGTTGACGTGCTGGGCCTGGCGGCGAAGGCCGGCAACCCGAACCGGCCCTACGTCTTCGCGTCCACCTCGAAGATCACCTTCGCCGGCGCCGGCGTCAGCTTCCTGGGCGGATCGCTGGGCAACATCGCGTGGTATCTGCAGTACGCGGGAAAGAAGTCGATCGGACCGGACAAGGTCAACCAGCTGCGGCACCTGCGGTTCTTCGGCGACGCGGACGGGGTGCGCCTGCAGATGCTGCGCCACCAGCAGATCCTGGCGCCGAAGTTCGCGCTGGCTCTCGAAATCCTGGACCGGCGGCTGAGCGAATCGAAGATCGCCTCCTGGACCGAACCCGAGGGCGGCTATTTCATCAGCCTCGACGTGCTGCCGGGCACGGCGCGGAGGACGGTCGCCCTGGCCAAGGACGCCGGCATCGCGGTGACCGAGGCGGGTGCGTCGTTTCCCTACCGCAAAGATCCGGACGACACGAACATCCGGATCGCGCCCACGTTCCCGTCGCTGCCGGACCTGCGTGACGCGGTCGACGGGCTGGCGACCTGCGCGCTGCTGGCGGCCACGGAGTCCCGGCTGGCCTCCCCGGCTTCCGCTGTGAACTGAGGGCGGAAAATCCAGCCAGCGAAATCCCGCCCTACGTTCACACTAATGCCGCCGTGAACTCACACTCGATGGCCAGCCCTTCGCCCGTCACCGTATCCATTGTCCAACTCTCCCCCGCAAGCGGGAGGTGCCCCCACAGGCGGACCCTATGGGGCCCGCATCGTCGTCGGACGGCGCCGGTAGCCTGCTGACCGTGGCCCTCTACCGCAAATACCGACCGGCGACCTTCGCCGAGGTGGTGGGGCAGGACCACGTCACCGAACCGCTGTCCGTCGCGCTGGAGGCCGGCCGCATCAACCACGCGTACCTGTTCTCCGGGCCGCGCGGCTGCGGAAAGACCTCGTCGGCCCGCATCCTTGCCCGGTCGCTGAACTGTGTGCAGGGGCCGACGGCCAATCCGTGCGGGGTCTGCGATTCCTGTACCGCGCTGGCGCCCAACGCGCCGGGCAGCATCGACGTCGTGGAGCTCGACGCCGCCAGCCACGGCGGCGTGGACGACACCCGCGAGCTGCGCGACCGCGCGTTCTACGCGCCGGCGCAGTCCCGGTACCGGGTGTTCATCATCGACGAGGCGCACATGGTGACCACAGCGGGCTTCAACGCGCTGCTCAAGATCGTGGAGGAACCGCCCGAACACCTCATCTTCATCTTCGCCACCACCGAACCGGAGAAGGTGCTGCCGACGATCCGATCGCGCACCCACCACTACCCGTTCCGGCTGCTGCCGCCGAAGACCATGCGGGCGCTGATCGGACGCATCTGCGAACAGGAGAACGTTGTCGTCGACGACGCGGTGTACCCGCTGGTGATCCGCGCCGGCGGTGGCTCTCCCCGCGACACGCTGTCGGTGCTCGATCAGCTGTTGGCCGGAGCCAAGGATGACCACGTGACGTACCAGCGGGCACTGGGACTTCTGGGGGCCACCGACGTCGCACTGATCGACGACGCCGTCGACGCTCTCGCCGCTTCCGATGCCGCGGCGTTGTTCGGCGCGGTCGAATCGGTGATCGACGCCGGTCACGACCCGCGGCGCTTCGCCACCGATCTCCTGGAGCGGTTCCGCGATCTCATTCTGATGCAAGCGGTTCCGGACGCCGCGAGCCGTGGCGTGGTGGATGCGCCGGAGGACGTGCTGGACCGGATGCGCGAGCAGGCGGCACGGATCGGGCCGGCGACCCTGACCCGCTGCGCCGAGGTGGTGCAGGCCGGCCTGGGGGAGATGCGTGGTGCGACGGCGCCGCGGCTGCTGCTGGAAGTCGTCTGCGCGCGCTTGCTGCTGCCCTCGGCCAGCGAAGCGGAATCGGCGCTGCTGCAGCGCGTCGAGCGGATCGAGACCCGCCTGGACATGTCCATCCCGCAGAACACACACGCCGCGCCCCCGGTTGCGCAGCCACCCCCGCCGCCGCGGCGGGCGCGGGCTGCCGCCGCTCCGGAGCCCGAGTCCGAGCCCGACCCGAAGCCCGAGTCCCAGCCCGACCCCGTTCCTCAACCGGCTCCCTTGCCGGAATCGGCCCCGGCGCCCGGTGAGCTCAACGCGGCGGCGGTGCGGACGATGTGGCCGACGGTGCGTGACAAGGTGCGTCAGCGCAGCCGCACCACCGAGGTAATGCTTGCCGGCGCCACCGTCCGTGCCGTCGAGGACAACACACTCGTGCTTAGCCATGCGTCGGCGCCGCTGGCGAAGCGGCTGTGCGAACAGCGCAACGCCGACGTCATCGCCGAAGCACTCAAGGACGCGCTGGGCGTTGACTGGCGCGTGCGGTGCGAAGCGGGCGCACCCGCGCCGGCCGAAGCGAACCCGGTCATCCCCGAGGCGGTAGAGCCCACGCCCGCCGTCGATGCCGCTCAACGCGACGAAGAAGAGCACATGCTCGCCGAGGCCGGACGCAGCGACCCGGCGGCGCCGCGGCGCGACCCCGAAGAGGCCGCGCTGGAATTGCTGCAGAACGAACTAGGGGCGCGTCGTATCGATAACGGCTAGGGCGTCCACCAAGGCCGCAGCGGCAGGCCGTCGTCGCCCCGCGCGTCGACGCTGGCCGCCAGCACGTGGTGCAACTGCAGGTTGTTCTGCTCGAAGGCCACCCGCGAACCCGCCATGTAGAGACCCCACACCTTGGCGGTCGCCAGGCCGACCTCGGCGACCGCTTCGTCCCAGTGGTCGACCAGGTTGCGGCACCAGTCGCGCAGCGTCATCGCGTAGTGGTGCCGGAAGTTCTCCGCATGCACAACTTCGAAGCCGGCGTCCTGGACCTCGGCGGTGATGCGTCCCGAGCCGGTCAGTTCCCCGTCCGGGAAGACGTACCGGTCGGTGAATCCGCCGGCGAAGGAGGTCGATTTGTTGTCGTGGCGGGTGATGCAGTGATTGAGCAGCAGGCCGCCGGTGCGCAGCTTCGACTTGAGGAAGCCGAAGTAGGCGGGATAGTTCCGCACCCCGATGTGCTCGGTCAACCCGATCGACGAAACGGCGTCGAATCCCACCTCGCGTACGTCGCGGTAGTCCGTGTGCCGCACCTCGGCGAGCTCCGCCAGTCCTTCATCCTGGATCGCTTGGCGCGCCCAGTTCGCCTGCTCGGCCGACAGGGTCGCACCGATCACCCGGACGCCGTGTCGCGCCGCGTAGCGCACCATGCCGCCCCAGCCGCAGCCGACGTCGAGGAGCCGGTCGCCCGGCTGTAGCCGCAACTTCTCGAAGACCAGCCGGTACTTGTTCTCCTGCGCCTCTTCCAGCGTCGCGTCGGCGTCGGGATAGACCGCGCACGTGTACGTCATCGACGGACCGAGCACCCGCTCGTAGAAGCTGTTGGATACGTCGTAGTGATGGTGGATGGCCTCGGCGTCACGTGTCTTGCTGTGTACCAAGCCGTCGGCGACCCGGCGCCACCGCGGCGGCGCCTCCTGCGGCGGCGGCGGGACCGGCACGAGCCGCTCGAGGCCGATCGAACGGACGACATTGGCGAGCACCCGCGCCGGCGGCCGCTTGAATTCGACCCTGTCGGTGAGCGTCTTGAGCAAGCGGTACGGATCGCCGGGGTGGACGCCGTAGGTCCCCAAGTCGCCGGACACGTACGCGCGGGCGAGGCCGAGCTCGCCGGGGGACGTGGCCAGGTAGGTGGCGCCCCGGGGGGAACGAAGATCCAGCCCCAGGTCGGCTTCCTCGCTGCCGGCGGTGCTGCCGTCGTATGCGGTGAACTTCAGCGGATCGCGCCCGGTTGCGGCGAAGATCTCCAGGACCTCCGCCATGCTGAGCTTGCCCCCGGATTGGGTGCCAAAGGGAGGAGTGGTGCGGTTGGAGTCTCTTGTCGTGGTCATCGCCGTTGTACCGCCTTCGCGTATAGGTCGAGCAGCCGGGAATCGGGATCGTAGGTTTTCTTGACCGTGTTGTAGACCTCCCCGCCGTAGAGCTCGTCAAACTCCTCGCGGGTGTAAAAGGCGTCGGAGTACAGCGACTTGTGCCCGCCGAGTTCGCTCACTTTCGCCTCGATCATCCGGTTCGTTGCGCCCGCTGAGCTTTCCGAGGCCCTTTCCGAGGGCCCGGCCGGCACCGACGACCAGAACCCGACGTTGACGTACGTGTGATCGGGCCGCAGCGGATACAGCGACCAGCCTTCGTGATCGCGCAGCCGCAGCGGGCACAACCAGACCGGCGTGATGGGCACGTGGTCGGCGAACCACTCCAGGAATTCAGCGGTGCGTTCGACCGGTACCTCGATGTCCTGCACCACCCGCTCGCGTGGGGGACGGCCAGTTGAACGAATACTGCGCTCCTCCAGCCGGTCGGATACGCGGAAACGCCTGTCCATGGCGACGAGCTTCCAGTAGACGCTGCTGCGCCGGTAGCGGCGCGGCCACCAGCGACGCACCGCCGGGTTTTGCGCGCCGAACGCGCGTGAGCACCAGAACCAGTCGGTATCCCAGCGCCACAGGTAATCGTGGATCGTCAGCCGGTCATCCTTCGTGGCATCTATCCCGACGGAGTCGTGCCGGATCGACTGGTAGTAGATGTTCTTTCCGGTGTAGTCGCTCACCGGTCCCGGGGTTGCCGTCCGCCTGCCCACGCATAGGTAGCTTTCGTCGGGGCCGAACACCACCCCGTCGAGATAGTCCACGGGAGTGCCGCCCCGTCCGCCGGTGTCGATGATGCGTTCCATCGCCGCGATCATGTCGGTCGCCGACCGGAATCGGACATGCCGCAACGCGACAAACGGCGCGACCGGCTCCAGCTCGATCCGCAGCCGGGTTGAATACCCGAGCGTCCCATAGGAATTCGGGAAGGCGCGGAACAGGTCGGGGTATTGGCTGCGCGACACGGTGAGCAATTCGCCCGCGCCGGTGAGGACGTCCATCTCCAGTACCGATTCGTGCGGCAGGCCGCTGCGAAATGACGCCGACTCGATACCCAAGCCGCTGACCGCACCGCCGAGCGTGATGGTCTTCAGTTGCGGTACCACCAGTGGCGAAAGGCCGTACGGCAGCGTCGCGGCCACCAAATCCTCGTACGTGCACATGCCGGCCACGTCCGCGGTCCGGCTCTCGGGGTCGACAGACAGAACGCCGGTCAGGCCAGAGATATCCAGGCCGCGCGCATCGCTTTTGGCCCGGGCGCGGAACAGATTCGAGGTGGGCTTGGCGAGCCGGACGGCGGACGCTGCCGGGATGGATCGATAACTCGCCATCAACCGGTCGACGCCCGCTGCATAAGCCGAGAGTGCAGATCCAGGGACAGGCACCCATATACCCTAGTCTTCGAAAACAGCCCGTGCACCCGCGCGCGGGCGCTGCCACAAGCAGAGCGGACGAGGAGTTGCCTTGGGACAGGTGAGCGCAGCCAGCACGATTTTGATCAATGCCGAGCCCGCGGCCACCCTTGCCGCGGTCGCGGACTACCAGAACGTGCGCCCAAAGATCCTGGCACCGCAGTACAGCGACTACCAGGTGTTGCAGGGCGGGCAGGGGCCCGGAACGGTCGCCAAATGGAAATTGCAGGCCACCAAATCGCGTGTGCGCGATGTGCGGGTTGACGTCGACGTCGCCGGCCACACCGTCATCGAGAAGGACGCGAACTCGTCCATGGTCACCAACTGGACGGTGGCTCCCGCCGGGCCCGGCTCCAGCGTGACCGTCAAGACCGCCTGGAACGGCGCCGGCGGCGTCAAGGGATTCTTCGAAAAGACCTTCGCGCCAATGGGATTGAAGAGGATCCAGGCCGAGGTCCTGGCCAACTTGAAGAAGGAACTGGAGAGCTAGCTAGCGCGCCTGGCCCTGGGTGGCCAGGAACCCCGCGACACCGCGGACCAGAGCGTCGGCGTACTTCTGCCGACCCTCCGCGGACTCCATCAGCGCCGAATCCACCGGATTCTTCATGTTCCCGCACTCGACCAGAATCGACGGATACTGCGCCAGGTTCAGGCCGGCCAGATCCGCACGCCCGTACAGGCCGTCCTGGCCGATGTAATTGGCGGGCGGAATGCCCGAGGCCTGCAGCTGGTCGCGCATGATGCGGGCGTACTGCACCGACGGCCCGGCCTGCGCCTGGTTGAGCGGCGGGGCCGAGTAGTTGACGTGGAACCCGCGGCCGGACGGCGGACCGCCGTCCGCGTGGATGCTCAGGATCGCGTTGGGATGCAGCGCATTGGCCGTGTTCGCGCGCTCGTCGACACACGGTCCCAGCCCCGTGTCGTTGCCGCGGGACATGGCGGTCCGCACGCCGAGGGCGTTCAACTCGGCGCGAACCCGCAGCGCGGTGTCCCAGGTAAAGGTGTGCTCCGGATAGCCGCTGTTGGTCGTCGTCCCGCTGGCCTGGCAGTCCTTCGTGCCGCCGCGACCGGTGGGCACCTGACGGGTGATGGACGCGTCATTGGAGCCGTTGTGGCCGGGATCGATGAAGACGACCATGCCGGCGATGTTGGAAGGGGTCCCCCTCGCAATCGGGGTCGCGGTCGGGGCGATTGCCGCCGACGCAGCAACCAGCGCGCCGACCACCAGCTTGATCCCGACACGCCTGCTCACTCGTAGGTCCACGGCGCCAAGGTAGCGTCGCGCGGTCTACGCTGGGTGTTTCGAATCGCCCGACACGCACAGGCGAAACCAAGTCGAGACCGAGATGCGAGGGGACTGTCATGCAACCCGGAGGCGATATGTCGGCGCTGCTGGCCCAGGCGCAGCAGATGCAGCAACGGTTACTGGAAGCTCAGCAACAACTTGCGAACGCCGAGGTGCACGGTCGGGCCGGCGGGGGTTTGGTCGAAGTCGTCGTCAAGGGCAGCGGCGAAGTGGTCGCGGTGAAAATCGATCCGAAGGTCGTCGACCCGGGGGACGTGGAGACCCTGCAGGACCTGATCGTCGGCGCCATGTCCGATGCGTCCAAGCAGGTCACCAAGATGGCGCAGGAGCGGCTGGGGGCGTTGGCCGGCGGCATCGGAGGCCCAGCGGCCCCACCGCCGGCGCCGCCGACCCAGGTGCCGGGCCTGTAGATTCCGCACCCGCATGTTCGAGGGACCCGTTCAGGATCTGATCGACGAGCTGGGCAAGCTGCCGGGCATCGGACCCAAGAGTGCCCAGCGGATCGCCTTCCACCTGCTGTCGGTTGAACCGCGCGACATCGACCGGCTGACCGCGGTGCTGGCGAAGGTCCGCGACGGCGTGCGGTTCTGTGCCGTGTGCGGAAACGTCTCCGAAGGCGAGCGGTGCCGCATCTGCGCGGATCCGCGCCGGGACGGCTCCTTGGTGTGCGTGGTCGAAGAGCCGAAGGACGTCCAGGCCGTCGAGCGCACCAGGGAATTCCGCGGCCGCTATCACGTGCTGGGCGGTGCGCTTGACCCGCTGTCCGGGGTGGGGCCCGACCAGCTGCGCATCCGCGAGTTGCTGAGCCGCATCGGGGAACGGGTGGACGACGTCGACATCACCGAGGTGATCATCGCCACCGACCCCAATACCGAGGGCGAGGCCACCGCCACCTACCTGGTTCGGATGCTGCGCGACATCCCAGGCCTGACCGTGACGCGGATCGCGTCCGGACTGCCGATGGGCGGCGACTTGGAGTTCGCCGACGAGCTCACCCTGGGTCGCGCGCTCACCGGCCGCCGGGCCATGGTCTGACGAACGTCACCCGGCGAGAACCGCGAAGTTGTCGCCGGTTCCCCAGGCCTTCTCGAAGGTGCCGAGGGGAACCTGCTCGTCGCGGCCGGCTTTGATGCCGCTGTCATTGAGGTGCACGACCCCGGCCGCGGTGTCGATGCCGGTAACGACCACGAAGTGGTTTTCCTGCGTGTGGTTGCCGGGTTCGTCCCAGATGGTTTTGTCGTTGAGTCCGACGATCACCTTGCGCCCCTGGTCCAGATCCCGCTCCAGCGCGTCGATGTTGGTGTGAACGTCGGCGGCCTGGATTCCGTAGTGCCGCAGCAGCGCCGCCAGGTCGCTGTTGCTGGTTCGGCCGGAGGGGCGGTAGATCGGTCCGGCGTGGCTTCCGCTGGGCATGTTCGCGGCCGTGGCGGTGATCTCGGCCTCGGTGGGCTCGTGGCCGGTGATCTGGCCGATCACGTCGGCCACCGCCATCTCGCCGCAGTCGAGGTCTTGTTGTTGGTAGCGCCAGAAGGGCGCAGCAGCGGCCGGGTCGCCATGCATTCCGCCCTGCGTGGCGTTGGCCGCGCCGGCGAATCCGACCATCGCGGCCACGCACAACACAACCGCCAGCCCGGCGATCCGCGGTGCCGAGGAGACTCGGGCGCTCAAGGTGTTGGTCATGGGGTAACGCTGGATTATGGCCCTAAAAGGATCCTTGGCGGAAGCTTGTCGCGCAGCTAGACGGCCTCTACGCGCCGGGCACTCGGGAGTCGGGATGCCGCGAGATATAAGCCAGGGCGACGCGCTCCGGCGCGTCGTCGCAGCTGGTTATGTGTCGCCGACCGGGCCGGCTCCGGGGCGCAGCGAGACGGCCTCAGCGCGCCGCGAGCCGCTCGCGGCGCAGCAACTCCACCTCGGCCAGCTCCAGCGGCGCCAGGTCGCCCACCACCTTGCTCAGCAGTAGGTCGGCCAACTCCGGGTTGCGGGCCAGGCACGGCCCGTGCATGTAGGTCGCGACGACGGAGCCCTGCACGGCGCCGTCGAACCCGTCACCGGCCCGGTTGCCCGCCCCCCTGACCACCGCGCCCAACGGCGAGGCCGCCGGCCCCAGCACGGTGCCGCCCCGATGGTTTTCGAAGCCGGTCAACGGCTGCGTCAACCCGGCCGGCAGCGGCTTGCTCACCAGCTCACCGATGGTGCGTGCCTGTTGTGGTGAGGTGGTCGCGTCGAGCAGCGCGACGCCGTCGACGCGTTCTCCGGCCGACGTCTCATACCACCGCCCGAGCACCTGAACGGCCGCGCAGATCGCCAGCACCGGCGTACCCCGATCCGCCGCGCGCTGCAGCCCGGGGTGCCGGAGCAGGTGCCTGGTCGCCAGCCGCTGCGCGTAGTCTTCCGCCCCGCCCAGCGTGTACAGGTCCAGCGACTCGGGCACCGGGTCGGCCAGCGTGATCTCGACGATCTCGGCGGGGATGCCCCGCAGCCGCAGCCGTTGCCGCAGCACCACGGCGTTGCCGCCGTCGCCGTAGGTGCCCATCACGTCGGGGAGCACCAGCCCGATGCGCACGGTCGAATCACCCATGTCGCGCCAACGCCCGCTGCAGCTGAAGGAACGCGGTGTAGTTGGCGACGACCTCCACGCGACCGGGCGGGCACGACGCGATGGCGGCCACGGTGTTGTGCACCAGAGTGTGCGGCACGCTCGCATACCCCAGGCGCACCGCGAGGTCGGTGCCGCGTTCACCGGCGGCGACCAGGGGCCTTTCCAAAGCCGTCTCCCCGAAGTCTTCGAAGCGGACGTCCCACAGCCACGAAAGGTCTTCCCCGTCGGGCACCTGCCCGTTGACGGAGATGACCACCCCGGCCGCCTGCCTGTCCACCATCGAGAGCGCCTCCTGCCAGCCGGCCGGGTTCTTGGCCAGCAGGATCCGGGCGTCGTGCGCACCGATCCGGACGGTCCGGTAGCGCCCCGCCACCTCGTCGACTTCGGAAACCGCCGCTACCGCCTTCCCGGCGTCGGCGCCCAGCGCGACCGCCGCGGCTACGGCCTGGGCGGCGTTGCCCCGGTTCACCGCACCCGGGAGCGTCAGCCGCATCTGGAGGGCGAGCCCGGCGGGCCCGTAGAGCGTCTGGTCGTCGAACGACCACTGCGGGCCGGGCCGCTTGAAGTCGGCGCCGGTCGAATACCAGTGGCCGTTCTCGCGGACGATGACCTCACCGCTGCGCGGACAGCTGACCGAGTCGTTCGACCACGAACCGCCCGCGGCCACCCACACCACATTCGGGCTGTCGTAGGCCGCCGAGGTCATCAGCACGTCGTCGCAGTTGGCGACGACGACGGCCTTCGGGTGGCGGGCGAGGCCGGCCCGCAGCGTGCGTTCGATGACGTTGATCTCGCCGACCCGGTCCAGTTGGTCGCGGGACAGGTTCAGCAGCACGATGACGCCGGGCTCGACGGCGTCGGAGACGTGCGGGACGTGCATCTCGTCGACTTCCAGGGCCGCCAGCGGTGCGGAGCGGTTGGCGGCCAGCGCCGCGACCAGGCCGGCGTCCATGTTGGCGCCCTCGGCGTTGGTCGCCACGGCTCCCAGCGTGCCCAGCGCGGCCGCCGTCATCCGGGTGGTGGTCGACTTGCCGTTGGTGCCGGTGACGATGACGGTGCGCCGACCGGTCGCGAGCTGGCGCAGGACCGAGCGGTCCAACGTCATCGCGATCAGGCCGCCGATCATCGACCCGGCCCCGCGTCCGGTCACCCGCGACGCCCAGCGTGCGCTCGCCCCCGCGGCGAGGGCCAGGCGTGCACGGGTGGTGACCACCCGCGCAGTTTAAGGGCGATCGCCAGCGCGGCGCTTTTTGCCGGGCGCAGCGGGTCGCCCTCATCGGGTTAAGGGCGATCGCCAGCGCGGCGCTTTTTGCCGGGCGCAGCGGGTCGGCCTCGGTGAGTTAAGGGCGATCGCCAGCGCGGCGCTTTTGCGCCGGGCGCAGCGGGTCGGCCTCGGTTAGTTAAGTGCCGACACGACACCACAGCGACCGGGTGATGTCGGTCCGGCGTGCCATTCTCAGTTCATGAACCAGGTGTCCTGGGGACGTCCGGCCGATACGCCGGACGGTGGGTGGGCGGTCGTCGACGTCGAAACCTCGGGGTTCCGACCGGGTCACGCCCGAATCCTCAGCCTGGCCGTGCTCGGCCTCGACCGCGAGGGTCACGTCGAGCAGTCCGTGGTGAGCCTGCTAAGCCCCGGGGTGGACCCAGGCCCCACCCACGTGCATGGCCTGACCGCGGCCATGCTGGAGGACCAGCCGCAGTTCGCCGACATCGTCGGCGATGTGGTCAAGGTGCTGCGCGGCCGCACGCTGGTCGCGCACAACGTCGCCTTCGACCACGCGTTCCTGGCCGCCGAGGCCGAGCTGGCCGGCGCCGAACTTCCGGTCGACACCGTCATGTGCACGGTTGAGCTCGCCCGGCGCTTGGAGCTCGGCGTCGACAATCTGCGGTTGGAGACGCTCGCCGCGCACTGGGGTGTGACCCAGGAGCGCCCGCACGACGCGTTCGATGACGCTCGGGTGCTGACCAGGATCCTGGCGCCCGCCCTCGAGCGGGCGCGTGAACGGGACGTCTGGCTGCCGGTCCATCCGGTGACCCGGCGCCGGTGGCCCAACGGCCGGGTGACCCACGACGAGGTGCGACCGCTGAAGGCGCTCGCCTCCCGGATGCCCTGCCCGTACCTCAACCCCGGCCGCTACGTCACCGGCAGGCCACTGGTCCAGGGCATGCGAGTAGGTCTGGCAGCCGAGGTGGCACGGACCCATGAGGAACTCGTCGAGCGGATCCTGGATGCGGGGCTCGCGTACACCGACGTGGTCGACCGCGAGACGTCTCTGGTGATCTGCAATGACGCCGCACCCGAGCAGGGCAAGGGCTATCTCGCGCGGCAGCTGGGGGTGCCGCTGGTGCCCGACGCGCAGTTCATGAACTGCGTCGGTTCCGTCGTCGGCGGCACCAGCATGGAGGAATTCACCGACGTCTCCACGCTCGATGCGCAGCTCGCGCTGTTCTGAAGACCCCTTGTACCACTACACCTGTAGTGCTACCGTATCGCATGGGTACCACTACAGATGTAGTACAAGGTCCCCGGAACTCCTACCGGCGGCACGGATACTTCTTCCGCCAGGCGGCGATGCTGACGATTTCGCTTGGCTTCCTCATGCACCTGTGTCGGGTAATCGTCGGAGACGACCTCGCCCTGAAATATGTGGTGACAGTGACGACGGACAGGATCCTGCTCGTCCCGATGACGTACGCGGCCATCACCGGCATCCTGGTGTGGCGGCGTGTGCGGTTCGCCAACAAACGGCATAGGGCGTTGTTCACCGCATCCGTCGCCTACATCGCCGGCAGTGTGCCACTACACGTCTACCTCGACTATGTGATCAACGACGTTTCGTTCGTCACATGGTTTCCGATGTGGTTCAGCTACCTATTGCTGATCGCGGTCTATCCGGCCTTCCTGACGATGTTCTGGCGGCTGCGCTACAAGGACTGCTAGAGGGATTGATGCCACCGAACCCGGAACGCCGCACCCAGATCCTCGACGCCGCCATCGGCATACTCGTCGACGTGGGCGTCGGGGGTCTGACGCATCGTCAGGTCGATGATCGGGCGGGACTGCCCGCCGGCACCACATCGAATTACTTCCGGACGCGCCAGGCCCTGCTCGAAGCCACGGCGGCCCGCACCGTTGACCTGCATTGGCAGCGCGTCGAGGCGTTGCGGGCGGGAATCGGGTCGCTCACCCGCGACGGTGTCAAGGCGCTCATGACGCGGATGCTCTCCGACCCCGATGAGCAGTTCCGTCGTTACACGCTGGCTCGGTTCGAGCTGTTCATGGAGGGCACGCGCCGGCCCGAGCTGCAGCCGTTCCTGACCGAGCTTCAGGCCGCGGCGGTGAAGTCCGCCACGCTCATCTTCGAGGCGGGCGGCTTCGGCCCGACGCCTCAACAGATGGACGAGCTGAGCCGTCTGCTCAACGGCTACGTGTTCAGCGAGCTCACCATGCCCAGCGAAGACGACCCGGCAGAGCTGGTCGACCGACTGCTGGGCGCGTTCTTCGAGACCTAACGCGAGGCCCGGTTCACCGCTGAGACGACCGCGCGCAGCGACGCGGTGGTGATCGACGGCGCGATGCCGACACCCCACACCGTGCGGCCGTTCACCGAAGCCTCGACGTACGCGGCCGCCTGAGCGTCGTCGCCGGCGCTCATCGCGTGCTCCGAATAATCCAGGACGGCCACGTCGAACCCGACGGTTCCCAGCGCGTGGACGAACGCGGCCAGCGGTCCGTTGCCGACACCCTTGATCTCGGTCTCCGCCCCGTTGATCTTGACGGTCGCGGCGATGCTCGTCGTGCCGCCGTCGTCCTCCGAGGCCTCGACGCGCTGCTTGATTCGTTCCAGCGGCCACACCGGGGCGAGGTACTCCTCGGAGAACGCCTCCCACATCTCCTTCGGGGAGACTTCACCGCCCTCGCCCTCGGTGATCTTCTGAATCACCTGGGAAAACTCGATCTGCAGTCGGCGCGGCAGGGCCAGGCCGTGGTCGGCCTTCATGATGTAGGCCACCCCGCCCTTGCCGGACTGCGAGTTGACCCTGATCACGGCCTCGTAGGTGCGACCGACGTCCTTGGGGTCGATCGGCAGATACGGCACCTGCCAGAGCATGTCCTCGACATCGGTGTCCGCCGCGTCCGCGTCGAACTTCATCTGGTCGAGGCCCTTGTTGATGGCGTCCTGATGGCTGCCGGAGAACGCGGTGTAGACCAGATCGCCGCCGTAGGGGTGACGCTCGTGCACCGGCAGCTGGTTGCAGTACTCCACCGTGCGCCGGATCTCGTCGATATTGGAGAAGTCGATCTGCGGGTCGACCCCGCGGGAGAAGAGGTTGAGGCCCAGCGTCACCAGGCACACGTTGCCCGTGCGCTCCCCGTTGCCGAACAGGCAGCCCTCGATCCGGTCGGCGCCCGCCTGGTAGCCCAATTCGGCTGCGGCGACTGCGGTTCCGCGGTCATTGTGCGGATGCAGGCTGAGGATCACCGACTCCCGGTCGGCCAGGTTGCGGCTCATCCACTCGATCGAGTCGGCGTAGACGTTGGGGGTGGCCATCTCCACGGTGGCGGGCAGATTGACGATGATCGGGTTGTCCGGGGTCGGCTGGATGATCTCGCCGACGGCGTCGCACACCTGCTTGGCGTACTCGAGCTCGGTCCCCGTGTAGGACTCCGGCGAGTACTCGAACCGCCACTGCGTGCCCGGGTACTTGGCGGCCTCCTCGACGCACTTGCGGGCGCCGTCGGTCGCGATGGCCTGCACCTCGGCCCGGTCGGCGCGGAACACCACGCGGCGCTGCAGGATCGACGTCGAGTTGTAGAAGTGCACGATCGCCCGCGGCGCCCCCTCGCAGGCGACAAAGGTCCGCTCGATCAACTCGGGCCGGCACTGGGTCAGCACCTGGATGGTGACGTCGTCGGGAACGGCGCCGTCGGTGATGATCTCGCGGACGAAGTCGAAGTCGGTCTGGCTGGCCGACGGGAAGCCGACCTCGATTTCCTTGTAACCCATGCGCACCAGCAGGTCGAACATGCGCCGCTTGCGGGCCGGGCTCATCGGGTCGATCAGCGCCTGGTTTCCGTCGCGCAGGTCGACCGCGCACCACAGCGGCGCGCCGGTGATGACACGGTCGGGCCAGGTGCGGTCGGCAAGCCGGATGGGCTCGACCTCCTCGGCGAACGGCCGGTACCGCCTGACCGGCATCGACGAACCGCGCTGCCGGTTCCATGCGGGCTGGCCCGGCCCGGCGGCGCCGGCGGGTGTGACGATGGCGCGTACCGACTTATAGGCGTCGGGTGAATCGGAAATGGTCACGGTGTTTGCTCCGGGGTGTCAGAAGGAGGAACCTCAGACCGGCGCATCGCGAACACCCGCGACGGGAAGCCGGTCTGGATCAGACCCCGTCGCGGCGTCCGAGGAGGAGCACCCGCTGCACGGTGTGCATTCTACCGCAGGCCGCCATCACGACGTTAATCCGGATGCGGCGGCACGTATTCTGTTGTGGACCTGAAGCCAGTGATGGCAGCCAATCCTCGAAAAGGCAGGGAACAGTGGCGCTCGTCGTGCAGAAGTACGGCGGATCTTCGGTCGCCGACGCCGACCGGATTCGCCGTGTCGCTGAGCGCATCGTCGCGACCAAGAGGCAGGGCAACGACGTCGTCGTTGTGGTGTCCGCGATGGGCGACACCACCGACGACCTGCTGGACCTGGCCCAGCAGGTATGCCCGGCGCCGCCGCCGCGGGAACTCGACATGCTGCTCACCGCCGGTGAACGCATCTCGAACGCGTTGGTGGCCATGGCGATCGAGTCGCTGGGTGCGCAGGCACGGTCGTTCACCGGCTCCCAGGCCGGCGTGATCACTACCGGCACCCACGGCAACGCGAAGATCATCGACGTCACGCCGGGACGGCTGCAGGCCGCGCTCGACGAGGGCCGCATCGTCTTGGTCGCCGGATTCCAAGGCGTCAGCCAGGACACCCGGGACGTCACGACGCTGGGCCGCGGCGGCTCGGACACCACCGCGGTGGCGGTGGCCGCGGCACTGGGCGCCGACGTCTGCGAGATCTACACCGACGTGGACGGCATCTTCAGCGCGGACCCCAGAATCGTGCACAACGCCCGCAAGCTCGACACGGTGACGTTCGAGGAGATGCTCGAGATGGCGGCCTGCGGCGCCAAGGTGCTGATGCTGCGCTGCGTGGAATACGCCCGCCGTTACAACATCCCGGTGCACGTCCGCTCGTCGTACGCGGAGAAGCCGGGCACCGTCGTCATCGGATCGATCAAGGACAAGCCAGTGGAAGACCCCATCCTGACCGGAGTCGCGCACGACCGCAGCGAGGCCAAGTTGACCGTCGTGGGAATCCCCGACATCCCGGGCTACGCGGCCAAGGTTTTCCGCGCCGTCGCCGACGCCGAAGTCAACATCGACATGGTGCTGCAGAACGTCTCCAAGGTGGAGGACGGCAGGACCGACATCACGTTCACCTGCTCTCGCGACAGCGGCCCCACCGCGGTGGCCAAGCTGGACTCGCTCAAAGACGAGATCGGGTTCAGCCAGCTGCTATACGACGACCACATCGGCAAGGTGTCGCTGATCGGGGCGGGCATGCGCAGCCATCCCGGGGTCACCGCGACCTTCTGTGAGGCGCTCGCCGCGGTGGGCGTCAACATCGAGTTGATCTCCACCTCCGAGATCCGCATCTCGGTGCTGTGCCGCGACACCGAACTCGACAAGGCCGTCGTCGCGTTGCACGAGGCCTTCGGGCTGGGCGGCGAGGAGACGGCGACGGTATATGCGGGGACGGGGCGATAGAGATGGGCGCGAATAGCGCGTCAATAGGTGTAGTTGGTGCCACCGGCCAGGTGGGTCAGGTGATGCGCACGCTGCTCGACGAGCGCAACTTCCCGGCGAGCACCGTGCGGTTTTTCGCCTCAGCCCGCTCCCAGGGCCGCAAGCTGGGCTTCCGAGGGCAGGAAATCGAAGTCGAAGACGCCGAGACGGCGGACCCCAGTGGGCTGGACATCGCCTTGTTCTCCGCCGGTTCGGCGATGTCGCGGGTGCAGGCGCCGCGTTTCGCTGCGGCCGGCGTGACCGTGGTCGACAACTCGTCGGCGTGGCGCAAGGACCCAGACGTGCCGCTGGTGGTGTCGGAGGTCAATTTCTCGCGCGACGCCGGCCGTCGGCCCAAGGGGATCATCGCCAACCCCAACTGCACCACCATGGCCGCGATGCCGGTGCTCAAAGTGCTGCACGACGAGGCGCAACTGCTCCGGTTGGTCGTGTCGAGCTATCAGGCGGTGTCCGGCAGTGGGCTGGCCGGGGTCCAGGAATTGGCCACCCAGGCGCGCGCCGTGGTCGGCGATGCGGAGCAATTGGTCTACGACGGCTCCGCGGTGCAGTTCCCGCCGCCGAAGACCTACGTCGCGCCCATCGCGTTCAACGTGGTGCCACTGGCCGGATCGCTGGTGGACGACGGTTCCGGGGAGACCGACGAGGACCAGAAGCTTCGCTTCGAGAGCCGCAAGATCCTCGGCATCCCCGACCTGCAGGTGAGCGGCACCTGCGTGCGGGTTCCGGTGTTCACCGGGCACTCGCTGTCGATCAATGCGGAATTCGCCCGGCCGTTGTCGCCGCAGCGCGCCCGTGAGCTGCTGGATGGCGCGCCGGGCGTCAAGGTGGTCGACGTGCCGACACCGCTGGCGGCCGCCGGCGTCGACGAATCGCTGGTCGGACGCTTCCGGCACGACCCGGGCGTGCCCGACGGGCGCGGCCTGGCCTTATTCGTCTCGGGGGACAACCTGCGCAAGGGGGCGGCGCTGAACACGATTCAGATCGCCGAGCTGCTGGCTGCCGAGTTGTCGTCTACTTTGTGAACCGCGGGTGAGCTCCGCCCACTCTGTTCTGGTCGCGCGGTGCTCGCTGCTTATTGCGTCTTTGCTGGTGCCGCAGTGCTTTTGGGTCGAGTCATGGGCCGCTTACGCCGACCCGCCCGCGCCGGCTCCCGAGCCCGTCCTGCAGCCGCTGGCACCGGGTCAGGTGCTGCGAATCGGTCCGACGGCGGGCACCGGTACGCCCACCAGGGATTTCGACGTCGGTGCCACCGATCTGTGTGAGTTCATGGAGTTCCCCAGCGAGGTGCTGCAGGTCTGCGGCGACAGTTTCCCGGGCCAGGGGGTCGGCTTCGGGCGGGGCGTCGCGCCGATCGCACTGCGCGTCGACACGTCGTCGGTCGACGACCCGGCCGGGCTGCGCTACGCCGGAGTGCTGGGCGTTCGGGACCCGCTGCTGGCCGATCCGACGCCGGCGGGGGACTCGCAACTGCCCGCCGGTGTGGTGCAGATCAACCGCCGCAACTACCTGATGGTGACGACGACGAAAGACCTCAAGCCGCTGAACTCGCGGCTGGTGACGGCCGAACCGGCGCGGGCGGGCTGGAGAACCGTTCCCGGGTCGCGGCGGGACGCGTCGTTTCAGGGCGGCTCACAGACGCAGATCAGCGGGTACTACGACCCGGTCCCGACGCCCGACTCGCCGAGTGGGTGGGTGTACATCGCGGCCAACAGCTTCACCCGCAGCCACCCGGTGCTGCTCTATCGGTCCACGCCGCAAGCCTTCACCGACCGGTCCCGGTGGCAGGGGTGGGCGACCGGTCCCGACGGCGGCTGGAACAGGCCGCCGACACCGCTGTGGCCGGACATGGTCGGCGAGATGTGCTTCCGGCAGATCGACGGCAAGGCGGTGTTGTCTTACTTCAATGCCAGCACGGGCAACATGGAGATCCGGGTGGCCAACGACCCGACGTCGCTGGGGGACGCGCCGGTGACCACGGTGGTGCAGCACGACGAGTGGCCCGATCCCGCGGAGAGCCTGCCGCCGCCATTCGACAACCGGCTCGCGCAACCATACGGGGGTTACATCTCGCCCGGCTCGACCCTCGATGAGCTGCGCGTTTTTGTCAGCCAATGGGACACCCGCGCCCGGGTGAGCGCTCCGTACCGGGTGATTCAGTTCGCGGTGAACCCGTTCAAGCAGGAATAAGGTCGCCGTCGGCATTACGCCCAGGTGAGCCGCGGTTTTCAGCTCACAGCTGCTACATAACTAGCACTTAACCATCACTATTGTTAACCCCCGCATCATGAGTCTCATGAGTGAAACATCTGAAACCCCAACCGTGCGGACAGCAACCGCAACGGAACCGGCGCCGGTACCTGTACAGGCGGCGCCTCATCGGACCCCCAGGGTCTTCCAGTTCGCGGCGTGGGTCGCCATCGTCGCGGGCATCGTGTTCATCGTCGCCGTCATCTTCTTCACCGGCTTCACCCTCGGCAGGCACGCCGGCCACGGCGGCTTCCACCATGGTCACAAGCACCACGCGATGATGCATCACCACCGGATGGGTGGTCCGGGTGGTCCCGGCGGCCCCGGCGGCCCCGGCGGCGGACCGGGCGGACCCGGTGGACCGGGGGCGACCACCCCGGGCGGCGGACCCACCACGGTGCGTCCCAGCGCCGGCGTCGGTCAGCTTCCGCCTTCGCTCTTCCACTCCGCGACAACGTCGTCAGCGGCAGGAGAGGCACCAACCGTCATCGTCCTCACGGGTTAGGAGAACCCGGGAGGCCATCTTTTCGGCAAAACAGCAGCCCGGGGCTCGCGCGGGCGCCGGGCCGCCTGTTTGCACCAGGCGGCCTCACTTCAAAGCAACAACCTGCGGTCGAACCTCTTATGTCACTTTAAAAAAACCC
>JARLGR010000270.1 GCA_031292665.1 Mycobacterium sp.
CTTCGCACCCCCACGGGCAGGACCCGTCGGCGCACGTCAGGGCGGGGATCGGTCACGAACACCAACCGAGAACTACGCGACCGGCATCGCCGACCTCCAATCCACGAGCTCACTCACATGCGCGACATCGCGTCGCACCCATAGGTTCTGATCATTGCTCCAGCGGATGGGGAATTGCTTGAAACGAGTGCCGTACCCGCAGCGATCACATGGACTGTGAACGCTGATGCTGGCCGTCGTAGGTGCCCTCTTGGTAGCGCCGGCGCGCTTCCCGTGCTTCCTTTCCCTCGTTGCAAAGGCAGCCGAACGGCCCGTACTGCTTGAAACGGGTGGGCTGCCCACAGACAGGACACGGGCTGTGTAGGTGGGATTCGTGCCATTCCTTGGGGGGCTGCGGCTCGCCAATCCAGCCCTTCTCGGCGCTCATCTCTCCATTGTGCGTGTGTAGCGCCCAGTGGCAACGGGACTGTGTTTGGTGCTCATGCTGGTTGCTTCTCCTTTGTTGGGGTTCCTGGGGGGCCTGCCGCTGGCGCTCCGGCCCCCAGTAACGATTGGGGTTGTTGGGACAGTTAAGACGTTTGGGACTCTTGGGGCTATTGGGGCAAAAGGGGGGTGGGTGCTTGTCCTTTGGCCAGCCATTGGTGGGGGTTGATTTTTTGGGACGTACAAACCCGTACATGTACGTCCCTGAGTAAAAAATGATCCTCTGATGACTTCTGCAAAAGACCAGGTCACACACACAAATAATGTGATATTAAGAGAGCACAATCGCGGGTACCCCGTACATGTACGGGTTTGTACGGGGCACAAGCTGACATCACCTACCCCCTTTGGCCAGCTTGATGACCTGACCGCGCTCCCCGTCGATGACCTCGATCTGGCCAGCGGGCTTCAGGGCGTCGATAGCGTCGTCGAAGTAGTCCCGGTCCCGTTTCGCGATCTTCTTGTCGCGGATATCGCTCCAATTGGCCTCGCCCTTAAATTCGTCCGAGTCGAGATGGCGCAGGATATTGCGGCTGACCCGCGCAATGATCGCGTCCTCGCGGGTCTCCTCAGAGACCACAGAGCGGATACCTTCGGCCCGGCCGCGGGCGCGGTTCGCCTTGTCCCCTTGCTCGGCCAGGTGCTTCTCGATGCCCGCCCTAGTCGCCCGGGACATGTCCATCACCACCTCGGACAGGTCCCAGGACAGGTCGGTGACCTCCCGCTCGTTGTGCAGCAGCGCCAGCGCTGCGGCCACCTTGATGCGGCACAGGCCCAGGTGACCGTCCAGGGCCGAGTCGGTGCTCTTCCCGCGTAGCTTGGCCCAGGCGTTGTCGTCGATCAGCTTCTTCGCCTTCGTTGGCAGTGTGAACACGACAGGCTCAGAGGGCAGCGCGCCGGACCACCCGTCGGCGATCTTTGTCAGGTCGATAGGCTTTGGCGCCCGAGGTGGTTCGCGGGGCGCCTCGGGATCGTGGGTGGGCAGCCAGATGAGCCGCTGAGGCGTGCCACCGTCAGAGTCTTCGAGCAGCGCCCGCCCCCGCCCTGGCTGGATCCCGACAATCAGGGACAGCCGATAGCTGTGCGCGTCAACCACGATGGCCTTGGTCCTGTCGACATAGCCGAACGTCAAGGCCTCGCCCGAGAAGCCTTTGCGGAACTGGGACCACAGCGTCGTACCGTTGCGGTTTCCCAGGGCGGTCAGCGTGTCGATCTCGGGCACGGAGAACAGGACCGACCGCCGATCCATCACCGTCCCTTTCTCCTTGTCGTAGTGGGCGTACATGTGGTTGATGCCCTCGCCCGACCCGACGCCGGTCGTGTAGATCGGCCCCAGGCGGAAGGCGTCCCTGGCTGCCGTCTCCGACGTGCCCTTGCCGTAGCCCGACTCGGCGACCAGGCCGACGAACAGGTTGAGGGTGGCATTGCCTCCGACCAGCGGGGGCAGCTGCACGGTCGGCGGGACGGCGGCCACCACCCGCGCCATGCACACCCCGAGCGACGACCATGGCCCCGCTCTGCGTGCCCGGGCGAAGTCCCGGACATGACGCAGCGTGTCGGTGGACTCCCAGAACTCCTGGGGCGACATCTTGTGCGGTACGGCTCTCGATGTCTTGATCCCGGCCCGCAGCCCGGATCGGATGGTGGCTTTCGCCGACTCGACGCCCCCGTCATCGTCGACAAGGCCGCACTCGATGGCGGCCAGCTCCAACTCCGCTATCACTCGGTCCTGATCCAGACCGGCGCCAGCGACGTAGTGCCCCAGCTTCAGTGCGGCGATGTTCAGCGCGTCGTTACGGCCGCCCTGTTTGGCCGCCGACATCTTCTTGGCCTCATCGGCCAGCGCCGAGTCAAGGTATCTCTGTTGCCGCTCATCCGGTGTTGTCCCGTCCCATACCGGCGCCGGGTCGAAGGCGAACTCGGAGCGCTCCTTCTCCTTGGCAGAAGCACCCACATGGCTGGCCGTCTGATCAGAGACCCAGCCCGCGAAACTCTCCGCCCCTTCGGGGTCGCCCTCGTTGATCAGGGCGTCGAGGTGATCGAAAACGATGGTGTAGCCCGCCCCGCCGTACTTGGGGCGCCGGGTGCCGACCACGAACACGTTGGTGTTGTGGGACTGGATGTCGACGCCGGGATAGCCCGGCAGCCTCTGATTCTCTTTCGAGGAGTGGACGGTGGGCAGATCCTTGTGCCCGGCGATGTAGAAGTGCCGACCCCCGGAGGGGGTCGCGACCTCGGCGAAGATTCGCACCTTCAGTTCGTTCAGGAGATTGCGGACCTTCTCGATGCCACCGCCGTTGCGGGGATCGACATCGACGACCACCACGACACCGCCCATGTTGGCGCAGATCGCCGGGGTGTTCGGGAAGAGGTGGGTGCCGGAGCGGAATCCTTCGACCGCCCGCTCCAGCGCTTCGGGTTTGTTCTCCTGCCAGCCGCGGGGGCGGCGGTACTCGGTGTCATGGTCCGGTTCGCCCGGTTGCGTCGGCTCGGCCAGCCACAGCGGAGTGATCTCGGCCAGCATGCGCAGGAAGGATATTTCTCGACTATCGCCCGCGCCATCACCGCTGGTAGAATGATTCTCAGCAGCTGCTTGGTCATGGCTCTTGTTGTCGGTTTCCCCGGGGTTGGCGCCCTGGGGGCCGACTTTTTCATCAGCCCTCATCGGCCCCACCGCCCTGCCATAGCCTCGGCCAGGAACTTCTGAGCCCCGTCTATCGGGGTAAGGACCTGCTGGCTGTCAGCGTTTGAATCAGAGGCCAGGATCCTCATTTCGTAGACCTTGAACCAAGTGACGGCTGATCCTGACATACTCCCGGGACGACTCTTCCCGGGTGTGTATTCCTTATCGAACACGACCCCGTACTCGGTCAGGTGGGGACGCTTATGGTCCCTATTGATCTCCACCACAACCCCCGCCCGTCCCCGGAATCGGGGCCAGGTTCCTTTCGAGGGGTATTTGGTCTCATCCCTCTGGATCCGGACTCGGTCCCCGACTTTCACCGGGAACCGATCAGGGCAGCCTGGACCTCATCGGCTTCCAGCCGGACAAGCTTGCCTCCCAGCCGGTAGCCCTGGATCTTGCCCTCGGCCAGCCATCGCTGGATGGTCCGCAGGGAGACACCGTAGAACTCCGCAGCTTGACGGGGGGAGATGTATTTCTGAGTAGCTGACATTGCGAGCCTCTTTGTTGCAGGAATGAACCAAAGTTTTTCCTGCAGACTCAGGGCCAGCTATTTCAAATTGGTCTGCATGACCGTTACGACCAGTATAGAGAATGACGTCGTTAATCGCAATTAGGTCGTGTCTGTCGCCAACTTAGACAGTTCCTCGGCAATTTCCACATCCCTGCCCGACACCATTCCCTGATACATCAAGCTGGCCTGCACCGTGGAATGACCCAGCCGGTCCATGGACTCCTTCAAGGTCCCCACCCTGGCTACCTGCGTTCCTGCGAAGTGCCGTAGGTCGTGGATTCTGACTCCCTTCCTGCCCAGGGCAGCATCGAAGTGGGGCTTCAGGGAGCTGCCCCTGAGATGACAGCCACCCAGCACAGGGGCGAACAGCAGGGCCTGGGGATCGGGGTCCACGAAGGTGTCCAGGTGGTGTTTGAGGTCGGGACGGATGTGTGGGGGGACCACGACACTGCGTCCCCTCCCGGACTTGGGTGAGCTGACATGACAGCCTCCCCGGCTATGGGTGACACCTCTGGCCACGGTGATGATCTCTGTCCCGACATCTTGACGTCGAAGCTCGGTCACCTCACCGAACCTGAGTCCACACCAGGCTGAGATCAGGATCAGAGCCCGGAACCTGGGCTCAATGGCATCAGCAAGTGAACTGACCTCTTCCACCGTGAGGATCGTTGGCTCTGCCTTGCGATGGGTACTCATGGCCCTGTCGATCTGGCACGGGTTGGAGGTCAGCAATCCATCTTTGACGGCAGTGGCACAGATGGCGTGCAACAAACCGTAGGCGTGTGCCCGGTAGGTGGGCCTGTCCACCAGGGTGACGGAGTACCAGCTGCGGATGGTCTGAGGGGCCAGGGAGGCCAGCTCTATGTCACCCAATGCGGGACAGACGTGCTCGGCCAGGAGAATCTCGTAGTGAGCCCTGGTTCTCGGTTTGAGGGTCCTCTGGGCCACCCAGGTCTCCGAGTACTGACGTAGCGTCAGGACAAGCCTGGAGACCTTCCCCCGGCTCGCAGGAGGGGTCCACTCACCCCGTTCGATCAGCCTTCGTTCGTTGGCCAGCCATCCCTCGGCATCCATCTTGCCGGTGTAGGTGGTGGGTGCGTGGTGTCTGCGGATATCGGGACCGACATAGCTGGCCTGGAATCTCTTCGAGGGCAGCTTTCTGATGTGTCCCCATCCACGACGGTTGCGTGTCATCTCTCACCCGTGCGATAAAATTGCTATATACATGTCATTTTACCGCATAGCATGACATTGTCTGGCGATTACCGAATATCTGTCTTGGCAGGTCAGGGGAGGGTTTGTGCAGGCAGACAGAGTGGGAGGCCAACCAGGAGTCGCTGGTCACCATCCAGTCCCGCGTTCGGGTCTGTTCGATTCCCAGGTCGGTGATGACCACGTCCAGGCCGGCCAGTTCCGGCAGCGCGGGGTCGCTGACGTTGACCTGGGTGTCGAGCACCTGACCCATCGCGAGCACCTCGCCCGGCCGCTGCTCGAAGTGGCGCAGGGAGACGTTGCCCGTATTGAGCGTCACGGCGTCCGGCTCGATCGAGGCGACCCGCAGGATCGGGATGAAGATGCTGCGGCGGGTCGCCAAGTCGACGACGAGTCCCAGGACGCGTGGTTGCTGACGGACGATGCCCATACTGATGACGACGTCTCGGACGCGCCCGAAGGATTCGCCGAGTGGACCCAACACCAACATCCGCGACAGCCGCGCGATGTACACCCTGTTGACCGACCCCATGGAAGAGAGCCTAGGCAGCCGCCGACCGGATGGCAGAGGCGCGGCGACGGGGTCGCTAACGGGAATTTATCGCGAAGATGACGACGACCAACGTCACCACCAACCCCGCGACGCCGATGACGATGCCGGCAACGGCCAGGCCGTAACCCTCCTGGCGGCTCCGCTTGATCTGTTCGAGCGCGATCGTGCCCAGCACGATGCCGGCGACCGAGCCGATGCAGCACAACACGCCGGCGAACGACGAGATGAGCGAAGCGATCGCCAGCCCGTTCATTCCGGGCTGCATCGCTCCCTGGGGTCCCCCCAGGGGTCCCCCCAGAGGTGCGTAGCCGCCCGAGTAATCGGGCGTTGGGTAATAGCCGCTCGGGTAGGACGGCGGCCCGTAGCCGGCGGGCTGGTACGGCGGTCCGCCCAGGGGCGGCGATTGTTCGAATCCGGGCCGAGGCGGCATGGGCGGCGGATAGTCGCTCGGGTAGCCGGGTTGGTATCCGGCTTGATATTCGGGCGGGTAGCCGGGCGGCGGGTACCTCAGGGGCGGAGAGTCGGTCGGCGGTGGCGCCCAAGGGGTCTCTCGATCCGGCTGCTCGGGGGTGGGGTTGGCCTCGTGGTGATCACCGCCGGGAGCCGTCATGGGGTTCAACCTAACCTATGGGCGCATGGCGACCGCCGCGGCAACGACCGCCGCGCGGCGTGCTGGTCCGCGCTGTTTGGACGGGTCTGTCGATAGGGTGAGTCAGGCCGGAGATGAGACCCGAGATGAGTTCAGGGCCAAGGCGTAGGAGAATGAGCACCGATGACTAGTCCTTTCCAGCCCGGGCGGGTTCCCGGCGCGACACCCTCCGGCGCGGCCCGTCGGGGTGCGCCCGGGCTACCGACGCCGCCCAAAGGCTGGCCGGTCGGCTCCTACCCGACCTACGCGGAGGCGCAGCGTGCCGTCGACTACCTCTCCGACCAAGACTTCCCGGTCCAGCAGGTGACCATCGTGGGCGTCGACCTCATGCAGGTGGAGCGCGTCACCGGCCGGCTGTCGTGGGCCAAGGTGATCGGCGGCGGCATCCTCAGCGGGGCCTGGCTGGGCCTGTTCATAGGTCTGGTGCTCGGCTTCTTCAGCCCCAATCCGTGGGCGGCGCTGGTCACCGGCCTGGTCGCCGGGGTGTTCTTCGGGCTGATCACCTCCGCGGTTCCGTACGCAATGGCTCGTGGCACAAGGGATTTCAGCTCGACCATGCAGCTGGTGGCCGGCCGCTACGACGTGCTCTGCGATCCGCAAAACGCGGAAAAGGCGCGGGATCTGCTGGCGCGCTTGGCGATTTGAGGCCGGAGAGGCACAAGTGAGTCGTCGCGGGCGCTTACGCCAGATAGGCGCGATCGCTGTGGCGACGGTGACCATCACCTCGACGGTCTCGGCCTGCGGGTCCGACGGCAACTCGCTGGTGATCAGCTTCTACACGCCGTCCACCGACGAGGCCACGTTCAGCGCGATCGCCCGGGACTGCACCCGGCAATTCGGGGGCCGGTTCGCCATCCAGCACATCAGCCTGGGCCGGGCTCCCGGCGAGCAGCGCGTGCAGCTGGCCCGCCGGTTGACCAGTCATGACCGCACCCTCGACGTGATGGGGCTGGACGTGGTGTGGACCGCGGAGTTCGCGGAGGCGGGCTGGGCGCTGCCGCTGTCCGACGATCCGGCGGGGCAGGCCGAGGCCGATGCCACCGTCGATACCCTGCCTGGTCCGCTGGCGACCGCCCGTTGGAAACAGCAGCTCTATGCCGCACCGATCACGACCAACACCCAATTGCTCTGGTATCGAGCGGATTTGGTTGGCCAGCCGCCGCAGACCTGGGACGGCATGGTGGCCGAGGCTGCCAGATTGCGCGACGCGGGCGGCCCCAGCTGGATCGCCGTGCAGGCCAACGAGGCCGAGGGCCTGGTCGTCTGGTTCAATACGCTGCTGGTGAGTGGCGGCGGCCAGGCACTGTCAGAGGACGGCCGCCACGTCACCCTCACCGACACGCCCGACCACCGGGCCGCCACGGTCAACGCGCTACGGATCCTCAAGGCCGTCGCCACCGCGCCCGGGGCCGACCCGTCCATCAGCCGCAGCGACGCGGGCACCGCGCGGTTGGCGGTCGAACAGGGCAAGGCCGCGCTGGAAGTCAACTGGCCCTTCGTCCTGGCGTCCATGCTGGAGAACGCGGTGAAGGGCGGCGTGCCGTTCCTGCCGCTGAACCGGGATCCGGAATTGGCCGGCAGCATCAACGACGTCGGCGTCTTCGTACCGACTGCCGAGCAGCGTCGCATCGCGTATGCGGCCAGCCAGAAGGTGTTCGACTTCGCGCCCTACCCCGGCGTGGCGCCTGGCCGGCCGGCCAGGGTGACCATTGGCGGCCTGAACCTGGCGGTGGCCAGCACCACCCGTCACCGAGCGGAGGCGTTCGAGGCCGTGCGCTGCCTGCGCAGCCTGCAGCATCAGAAGTACATCTCCATCGAAGGCGGCCTGCCCGCGGTGCGCGACTCGCTGTACTCCGATTCGGAGTTTCAGGCCACGTACCCGATGTACACCGTCATCCGCCAGCAGCTCACCGACGCCGCGGTGCGTCCGGCGACCCCGGTGTATCAGGCGGTGGCCATCCGCGAGGCGGCGACGCTGAGCCCGATCACCGAGATCGACCCGGAGCGAACGGCCGACGAACTCGCCGCGCAGGTGCAAAAGGCGATCGACGGCAAGGGGCTGCTGCCGTGACCGCGTCGTTGACCGGGGAGGTCCTTGAAAAGCAGAGCGCCTCGGTCGAATTGGGCCCGCCGACCCGGGCCCGGCGGCCCGAGCGGCGACTGGCCTTCATCCTCGTCGCGCCGGCGGCGATCCTCATGCTGGCGGTGACGGCCTACCCGATCGGCTACGCCGTCTGGCTGAGCCTGCAGCGCAACAACCTAGCCACCCCCAACGACACGGCCTTCATCGGCCTGGGCAATTACCAGACGATCCTGACCGACCGGTATTGGTGGACGGCGCTGGCGGTAACGCTGGGCATCACAGTGGTTTCCGTGTCGATCGAATTCGTCCTGGGCCTGTCGCTCGCGCTGGTGATGCACCGCGCCGTCGTCGGGAAGGGCCTGGTGCGCACCGCGGTCCTTATCCCGTACGGCATCGTCACGGTGGTCGCCTCGTACAGCTGGTACTACGCCTGGACGCCAGGGACGGGCTATCTGGCCAACCTGCTGCCGCAGGGGAGCGCGCCGCTGACACAACAGATCCCGTCGCTGGGCATCGTGGTGATCGCCGAGGTCTGGAAGACCACGCCGTTCATGTCGCTGCTGCTGCTGGCCGGATTGGCGCTGGTGCCAGAAGATCTGTCGAAGGCCGCCCAGGTCGACGGGGCCGGCGCCTGGCGGCGGCTGACCAGGGTCACCTTGCCGATCATCAAGCCGGCGGTCGTGGTCGCGCTGCTGTTTCGGACGCTGGACGCCTTCCGCATCTTCGACAACATCTACGTGCTGACCGACGGCGCCAACGACACCGACTCGGTGTCGATCCTGGGCTATGACAACCTGTTCAAGGGCTTCAACGTCGGGCTCGGCTCGGCGATCAGCGTGCTGATCTTCATTTGCGTGGGCGTCATCGCGCTCGTCTTCATCAAGGTGTTCGGCGCCGCGGCTCCCGGTGGTGACGCCGATGGGCGCTGAGGGCGTGGGCGCGCGGCGCGCGGCGGTCTGGGCTGGTATCGACGCCGCCGTCGTGGTGTACGCGATCCTTCCCGTCCTGTGGATACTGAGCCTGTCGCTCAAGCCGACGTCAACGGTCAAGGACGGCAAGCTGATTCCGTCGTCGGTGACCTTCGACAACTACCGCGCCATCTTCCGGGGCGGCTTCTTTGGTCCGGCGCTGATCAACTCCATCGGGATCGGCTTGCTCACCACCGCGATCGTTGTGGTGCTGGGGGCGATGGCGGCCTACGCGATTGCCCGGCTCGAGTTTCCGGGGAAGCGGCTGCTCATCGGCGCCACGCTGATGATCACGATGTTCCCGGCGATCTCGCTGGTGACACCGTTGTTCAACATCGAACGCTTCCTCGGCCTGTTCGACACCTGGCCGGGGCTGATCCTGCCCTACATCGCGTTCGCGCTGCCGTTGGCCATCTACACTTTGTCAGCGTTCTTCCGCGATATTCCCTGGGATTTGGAAAAGGCGGCGAAGATGGACGGCGCCACGCCTGGCCAGGCTTTCCGCAAGGTGATCGTCCCGCTGGCGGCGCCCGGGGTGGTGACCGCGGCGATCCTGGTGTTCATCTTCGCCTGGAACGACCTGCTGCTGGCGCTGTCGCTGACGGCGACCAAGGCGGCCATGACCGCGCCGGTGGCGATCGTGAACTTCAGCGGCACTTCGCAGTTCGAGGAACCCACCGGGTCGATCGCGGCAGGCGCGATTGTGATCACCGTCCCGATCATCGTTTTCGTCCTCATTTTCCAACGGCGCATTGTCGCCGGGTTGACCTCCGGCGCTGTGAAGGGATAGCCCGATGGCCGAGATCGTGTTGGAGCACGTGAGCAAGAGTTACCCCGACGGTGCTACGGCGGTGAAGGATCTCAACCTCACCATCGCCGACGGCGAATTCCTCATCCTGGTCGGACCCTCAGGCTGCGGCAAGACCACGACACTGAACATGATTGCCGGCCTGGAGGACATCTCGTCGGGCGAGCTGCGCATCGGCGGCGCGCGGATGAACGAGAAGGCTCCCAAGGACCGCGACATCGCGATGGTGTTCCAGTCCTATGCCCTGTACCCGCACATGACGGTGCGGCAGAACATCGCGTTTCCGTTGACGCTGGCCAAGATGAAGAAGGCCGAGATCGCGCAGAAGGTCGAGGAGACGGCCAAAACCCTTGACCTGACCGATCTTTTGGACCGCAAGCCGTCGCAGTTGTCCGGCGGCCAACGGCAGCGGGTCGCGATGGGCCGCGCAATCGTGCGACACCCCAAGGCCTTTCTGATGGACGAGCCGCTGTCCAACCTGGACGCCAAACTGCGGGTGCAGATGCGCGGCGAGATCGCCCGGCTGCAGAAGCGGCTGGGCACCACCACCGTCTACGTCACCCACGACCAAACGGAGGCGATGACACTGGGGGACCGCGTGGTGGTCATGCACGCCGGTGTGGCCCAGCAGGTCGGCACCCCCGACGAGCTCTACGAACGCCCCGCTAGCCTGTTCGTCGCGGGGTTCATCGGCTCGCCGGCCATGAACTTCTTCCCCGCCACGCTGACACCCGTCGGCCTGGAGATGGCCTTCGGCGAGGTGACGCTGGCGCCCGAGGTCGCGCAGGTCATCGATGCGCACCCGAAACCGCAGAACGTCATCGTCGGGGTGCGGCCCGAACACCTCGCCGACGCCGCGCTGATCGACGGCTACCAGCGCATCAGGGCGTTGACCTTCGAGGTGAAGGTCGACTTGGTGGAATCATTGGGCGCCGACAAATACGTGTACTTCACCACGTCCGGTCCCGCCGTCCACTCGGCTCAGCTCGACGAGCTGGAGGCCCAGGGGGAGGAGCTGCACGAGAACCAGTTCGTCGCAAGGGTTCCCGCCGAGTCGCGGGCGTCCGTCGGGCAGTCGATCGAGCTGGCGTTCGACACCTCCAAGGTCGCCGTCTTCGACGCCGACTCAGGGGCGAACCTGACCATTCCGGTACCGTCGGCTTAAGTGACACCGATCCTGGACGACGTGCGCGCGCACCTGCGTGCCCACTTTCCCGGTGCCGAGCCGGATTCGGCGAGCGTGACGTTCCTCGGCGCGCAACCGATCGAGGTGTTGCGATTTCGCGGCGCGGACAGGTTGGTGCACTACATCTCGGTGGGCTGCTCGCGGCATCCGATGATCGACCCCACGCAGGTGGTCGCCGACCCCGGGCGCGGCCCGCGCGCCGAAGTCGTGCTGCGGCTGCGCGAAAGCGGGCCGGCGACCGGCATTGCTCGCAGCCTTGCCGTACTGGCCGCGACGCCGGCGGTCGAGGGCGTGGTGCTGACCGCCGACGCGCTGGTCGACCTGGGCTCGCCGCTGTGGTCGTCGCCGTCGCGCCGGGCGCCGTTCACCGCGGTGTTGTTGGGCCGCAGCGACATCCCGGACTTGCCGCTCGAGCCGCCCCGCGACCCGGTGACGTTCCTGTCGGCCACGCCGATCACCGCGACGGAAGCGGCGTGGGTGCGGCTCAAAGGGGCCCAAGCCATGCGGCAGGCGTGGCTCCACGACGGCGTCGACGTGCGGGATCCGAATCGGCCTGCCGCACAACCTCATTAAGTATGCGCGAGCAAACGTAAAAGCCCCCGACACGTCGAAGAATTGGGTGCTTTTGCGTTCCCCCGCAAGCGGGTGGGGGTACCTCCCGCTGGCGGGGGAGTGCCCCCAGCCCGGCGGGGCCGCTACAGCCAGTTGCGGTTGCGGAACTGGAAGTACAGGATCAGGCAGGCGACGGCCATCAAGGCCATTACCACCGGGTAACTCCACACCCAGTTCAGCTCGGGCATGAAGTGAAAGTTCATGCCGTAGATCGCGGCGACCATTGTGGGCACCGCGATGAGGCCCGCCCAGGCGGCCATCTTGCGCATGTCGTTGTTCTGCTGCATACCCACGCGGGCCAGCGCGGCCTGGACCAGCGAGGTGAGCATGTCGTCGTAACTGGCGATCTGCTCGGCGGCCTCGGTGTGGTGGTCGGCGACGTCGCGCAGGTAGCGCCGCACCTCTTTGGAGATCAGGTCCTTGTTCTCCGCCTGGATACGCTGGAAGGCGATGCCCAGCGGTACGACGCAGCGACGCAGTTCGACGACCTCGCGCTTGAGCAGATAGATGGGTTCGACGTCGAGCTTGCCGCCGGGCGCGAACGCCACCACCTCGATGCTGTCGATGTCGTCTTCCATCAGATTGGTTACCGCAAGGTACTGGTCCACCACGTAGTCGGCGATGGCATGCATCACCGCGTACGGGCCCAGTCGCAGTTGCTCCGGCTCAGCTTCCATCCGCTTGCGCACCTTGGACAGTCCGCCATGCTCGCCGTGGCGGACGGTGATTACGAAGTCCTTGCCGACGAAGATCATGATCTCGCCGGTCTCGACAATCTCGCGGGCCAGCACCACCGACTCGTGCGGAACGTAGTTGACCGTCTTGAGGACGAAGAACAGCGTGTCGTCGTACCGCTCGAGCTTGGGCCGCTGATGGGCATGCACGGCGTCCTCGACCGTCAGTGGATGCAACCCGAAGACGTCGGCCACGGTCTGCATGTGCGTCTCGTCCGGCTCGTGCAGGCCGATCCACACGAAGGCGGCCTGCCCCGCCGCTTGGATCTCGCGGACCGCGCTGAGCGCGGAGGCATAGGTGTACGTGCCGGGCCGCCGCTGGCCTTCGACGTAGACGCCGCAGTCGACCAGGGGCTCGGCGGGCATGGGATGGGGATGCGTGTGGTGGCGGACCACGCGCGGCGGCCGCGCGACCGGTCTCAACGACTCAGGCAATGCGTCAAACCCCTGGAACACATTCACCTCCGATCGCGCACTGTTCTGACCGGGCGCTATCATGCTACGCGTCCGGGCTTGGCGAAGCCCGACGATCGGGCCCGTCGGGGAAACCCCCGCTAGCGGACCGGGGATTCCGGGTCCGGGAGGGTGCGCTAGTTTCGAGCCGAGACCCGAATCTGCACGACCCTTCTCGACAAGGAGTACTTCGACGTGAGCGCAAGTCCTGTCAAGGTCGCCGTCACCGGCGCCGCCGGCCAGGTCGGCTACGGCCTGTTGTTCCGCCTGGCCAGCGGCGCGCTGCTGGGCGCCGGCCGCCCGATCGAGCTGCGTCTGCTCGAGATCGAGCCCGCGCTCAAGGCGCTCGAGGGTGTCGTGATGGAACTCGACGACTGCGCCTTCCCGCTGCTGGCGGGCGTCGAGATCGGTGCCGACCCGAACAAGGTCTTCGACGGCGTCAACCTGGCGTTGCTCGTCGGCGCCCGTCCCCGCAGTAAGGGCATGGAGCGCGGCGACCTGCTGGCGGCCAACGGCGCGATCTTCACCGCGCAGGGCAAGGCCCTCAACTCGGTCGCGGCGGACGACGTCCGCATCGGCGTGACCGGCAACCCGGCCAACACCAACGCCCTGATCGCGCTGAGCAACGCCCCCGACATCCCGCGGGAGCGGTTCTCCGCCCTCACCCGCCTGGACCACAACCGGGCGATCTCGCAGCTGGCGAAGAAGACCGGCGCGAAGGTCACCGACATCAAGAAGATGACGATCTGGGGCAACCACTCGGCCACCCAGTACCCAGACCTGTTCCACGCCGAGGTCGGCGGCAAGAACGCCGCCGAGGTCGTGGGCGGCCAGGCATGGATCGAGAACGACTTCATCCCGACCGTCGCCAAGCGCGGCGCGGCGATCATCGACGCGCGCGGCGCGTCGTCGGCCGCGTCGGCCGCGTCGGCCACCATCGACGCCGCCCGGGACTGGCTGCTCGGCAGCCCGGACGGCGACTGGGTCTCGATGGCGGTCTTCTCCGACGGCTCCTACGGCGTGCCGGAGGGCGTCATGTCGTCGTTCCCGGTGACCACCAAGGACGGCAACTGGAAGATCGTCACCGGCCTGGAGGTCGACGAGTTCTCCCGCGGGCGGATCGACAAATCCACCGCGGAGCTGGCCGACGAGCGCAAGGCGGTCACCGAACTCGGGCTGATTTAGCCGCAGTCGCCAATTAGGCCTACTAACGAGTGGTCAGTACCCTGAGCATCGTGTCCGAATTGCTTGACTCGATTCAGAACCGCGCCCAGCAGGGCGTGATCACCGACGCGGAGATCTTCGAGGCACACGTAGGCGGCAAGCTTTCCGTCGGCCTGACGGCGCCGCTGGACACCCAGCGCGCCCTGTCGATCGCCTACACCCCAGGAGTGGCGCAGGTCAGCCGTGCCATCGCCGCCGACCACGCCAAGGCCGCCCGTTACACCTGGGCGAACCGGCTGGTGGCCGTCGTCAGCGACGGCAGCGCGGTGCTCGGCCTCGGTGACATCGGGCCCGCGGCGTCGCTGCCGGTGATGGAGGGCAAGTGCGCCCTGTTTCAGGCGTACGGCGGGCTGAACGCGATCCCGATAGTGCTGGACACCAAGGATCCCGACGAGATCGTCGAAACCCTGGTGCGGCTGCGCCCGACGTTCGGCGCGGTCAACTTGGAGGACATCTCCGCACCACGCTGCTTCGAGATCGAACGACGAGTCATCGAAGCGCTGGACTGCCCGGTGATGCACGACGACCAGCACGGCACGGCGATCGTCGTGCTCGCCGCGCTCATGGGTGCCACCAAATTGCTCGGCCGGGACATGTCCTCGCTGCGGGTGGCGGTCTCCGGCGCCGGTGCCGCCGGAGTCGCCTGCACCAATCTCCTTCTGGCGATGGGGGTCTCGGACATCACCGTGCTCGACTCGCGCGGCATTCTGCACACCGGGCGCAACGACGTGAACGAGGTCAAGCGGGATCTGGCGCGGCGCACGAACCCGGACGGCCTGAGCGGCGGCCTGGCGCAGGCGCTCGACGGGGCGGACGTGTTCCTCGGGGTGTCGGCGGGTGTGGTCCCCGAGGAGATGATCGCCTTGATGGCGCCCGACGGGATCGTTTTCGCGCTGTCCAACCCCGACCCGGAGATCCATCCGCACGTTGCCGCGAAGCACGCGGCGGTGGTGGCCACCGGACGCAGCGACTTCCCGAACCAGATCAACAACGTGCTCGCGTTCCCCGGGGTGTTCCGCGGCGCGCTGGACGCCGGGGCCCGCCGCATCACCGAAACGATGATGGTGGCCGCGGCCGAGGCGATCTTCTCCGTCGTCAGCGACGACCTGGCTCCCGATCGGATCGTCCCCAGCCCGCTTGACCTGCACGTCGGGGAAGCGGTCGCCCATGCGGTCGCGCTGGCCGCAGAAGTCTCAGACCACGCGGGGTGAGCACCGGCAGGTTAGCCGCGCTGCTCGCCGCCCTGACCATCGTCGCCGGGTGCGCGACCGACACCCATGGTGGACCTTCGGAGTTGGCGGTCGGCTCCGGCCCCGATGCCGAATCGACGCTGCTGGCCGGGATCTACGCCGCGGCGCTGCGATCGTATGGATTCGGCGTGCGAGCCGAGACGACCACGGACCCGATGTCCAAGCTCGACTCCGGCGCGTTCACCGTCGTCCCGGCCTTCACCGGGCAGATGTTGCAGCGCTTGCAGCCCGGCGCGTCGGCGATGTCCGGCGCCCAGGTCTACCGCGCGATGATCGCGGCGCTGCCCGAGGGCGTGCTGGCGGGCGACTACACCACCGCGGCCGAAGACAAACCGGTGCTGCTGGTGACGGGGTCAACGTCGACGGCCTGGGGCGGTCAAGACCTCAGTGAACTGCCCAAGCACTGCGACGGGCTGGTGATCGGGGCCGTGTCGGGATTCGCCGCGCCGTCTTCGGTGGGTTCGTGCCGGCTTCCGGCGTCGCGCGAATTTCCTTCCGGGGAAGCGCTTTTCGCTGCGCTGCGGGCCGGGCAACTGACGGCCGCGTGGGCCACCACCGCCGACCCCGCCATCCCCGCCGACCTGGTCGCGCTGGCCGACGGCAAGCCCGCGCTGATCCGGGCGGAGAACGTGGTGCCGCTGTATCGGCGCAGCGCACTGGCCGATCGCCAACTGTTGGCCGTCAACGAGGTGGCCGGCGTGCTGGACACCGCGGCCCTGGCCGACATGCGCCGCCAGGTGGCCGGCGGCGGCGACCCTCAGGCGGTGGCGGGGGCGTGGCTGGCCGAACACCCCTTGGGGCGCTGACGGTTCGGCGTTCGCCGTCGAGCCCGCGTCGGCGGCGCCCAGCCTGCGCGCAGGCACGCCATCGTCGACGTCCGGACGCGCTGAGCGCAGGTTCGATGCCGCCTATCAGTCAGTACTTGGCGCCAGCAGCCGGCGCATGACCGGGCTGAACAGCCGCTGGTAGCCCGCGCCCGTCACTCGCACCAACACGTCCAGGACCTTGGCGTCCGGGCCGACCAGCACCCGGGCTTTGTTCTTGCGCACCGCGTCCAGGATGATCTCCGCGGCCCGCTGCGGCGTGGTCTTGGCCAGCCGCTTGTCGAACGTCTTGGCCAATTCGTCGCGGTCGAGCCCCTCGGCCGCGGTGGCGTTGCGCGCGATCGCGGTCTTGATGCCGCCGGGGTGCACCGTGGTCACCTTCACCGGGTGGCCGGCCAGGATCATCTCCTGGCGCAGCGCCTCGGTGAAGCCGCGGACGGCGAACTTGGCGGAGTTGTACGCCGCCTGCCCCGGCACCGAGAACAACCCGAACACGCTCGAGACGTTGACGACGTGGCCGTCACCGGAGGCGATGAGGTGCGGAAGGAACGCCTTGGTGCCGTTGACGACGCCCCAGAAGTCGACGTCCATGACCAGCTCGATGTCCTTGAATTGGCTGACCTCGACGTCGCCGGTGAACGCGATGCCGGCGTTGTTGTAAATCTGGTTGACCTTGCCGAAGTGCTCGGCGACGGCGTCGGCGTAGGCCAGAAAGGCCGCCCGCTCCGTCACGTCGAGCCGGTCCGCCTTGACCGGCGCGCCGATGGCCTTCAACTGCTCCTCGGTCTGCGCCAGCCCCTCGGTGTCGACGTCGCTGATCGCGACCTTGGCGCCCGAGCGGCCCAGCTCGATGGCCAGCGCCTGCCCGATGCCCGAACCCGCGCCGGTGACCACGGCGACTTTCCCGGCGAACCCCTGCATGAACACGCTCCTTATCGGTCGGCCCCCGTCGAGGCTAGCCGGTACCCGCGGTACGGGCTACGCGGGCTTGGGACGGCGCGGGTCAAATGCCGGATCCTGGCCCGCGAACTGGGGCGCAACCCCTATCCTGCGGTGCAAGAGGTCTGCGGCCCGGCCCCGTGAACCGTCAGGAGGCGGCGCTAAAGTCAAGGACGATCCCTGCGCCGACGTAGTCTCCCGCCAGTACGAGCGGTGGCGATACCCGCAACCGATACAGGACCTCGGCGCCTTGCCCGACGGCATCTGGCATTGGTTCGACCCGTCCCGGTTTCACCGGAGTCTGTGGCCCGACCGGGACTACACCCCCGACCTCGACATCCTGATCGCGGGGTGCGGCACCAACCAGGCGGCGGTTTTCGCTTACCGCAATCCGCAGGCCAGGGTGGTGGGGGTCGATATCAGCCGGCCGTCCCTGGACCATCAGCAATACCTGAAGGACAAGCACGGCCTGTGGAACCTGGAACTGCACCACCTCCCGATCGAAGAGCTGCCGACGCTGGGGCTCGACTTCGACCTCGTCGTGTCGACCGGGGTGTTGCATCACATGGCGGATCCGCTGGTGGGTATGAAGGCGCTCGGCGGCTGCCTACGGCCGGATGGCGCCATCGGACTGACGCTCTACGCGAAGTACGGCCGGGTCGGCGTCGAAATGCTGCAATCGCTGTTCCGCGATGTGGGGCTGCATCAAGACGAAGAATCGGTGCGCCTCGTCAAGGACGCGATGTCGCTGCTGCCGCCGTACCACCCGATCCAGAGCTATCTCCGATTGGAGGGTGCGGAACTGCAGTACGACGGCGCAGTGGTGGACACCTTCCTGCACGGCCGCGACCGCAGCTACGACGTCGACGAGTGCATCGAGCTGGTCACCGCTGCCGGCCTGGTTTTCCAGGGCTGGCTCGTCAATTCGCCGTATTACCCACACGATTGGTTCACGCCGGGGACCGCTGCCTACGACGCCTTCGACGCGTTGCCCGAACGTCAGCTCTGGTCGGCGATGGAACGCCTGCACATCTTCGGCGCGTGCCATTTCTTCATGGCGTGCCGTCCGGAGCGGCCGAAAGAGAGCTACAACATTGACTTTTCGACGGACGCTTCACTTGACTACGTTCCGATGATGCGGCTGCGGTGCGGCCTTGTCGGCACCGACATCGTCAAGCCCGGCGGCGGTCAGGGTCTCAACGCGGCCCAGTTGCCGTTTGTGCGGCACGTCGACGGTCGTCGCACCATTCGCGAGATCGCGGCCGAGGTGGCGCGCGCGCAGTCGCGGCGAGCCGGCCTGCATGACGTCGAGGAATTCGGCCGCAGGCTGTTTCAGTCGCTATGGCGACTCGATTTCGTTGCAATGGGCCTCAACGCCCAGTCCAACTCCTCGACCAACGGCGGACGGCACAGAGATCAGGGCCGACATGATGGATGATCCATTCGACGATGTGGTCTCACGTCAGTACGAGCGGTGGCGCTACCCGCCGCCAATACAGGACGTCGAGGCCTGGCTCGCCGACAACTGGCAATGGTTCGACCCTGTGCACGCACACCGAATGTTGTGGCCAGATCGGGAATACCGACCTGATCTAGACATTCTCATTGCCGGTTGCGGCACTAACCAGGCGGCGATTTTTGCGTACACCAACCCCGCCGCCAAGGTGGTGGCGGTCGATATCAGTAAGCCGACTCTGGACCACGAGCAATATCTGAAGGACAAGCACGGCTTGTGGAACCTGGAGCTGCACCAACTTCCGATCGAAGAGCTGCCGACGCTGGGGCTAGATTTCGACCTCGTCGTATCCACCGGGGTTCTCATGGTCATGGCGGATCCGCTGGAAGGTATGAAAGCACTCGCCGGTTGCCTCCGTCCGGAAGGCGCTCTGGGTGTGATGCTGTACGCGCGATACGGCCGAATCGGCGTCGAACTGCTGGAGTCGGTCTTTCGGGACATGGGGCTGGGCCAAGACGAAGCGTCGGTCCAGATCATCAAGGACACGATCGCCGTGCTGCCGGCCGACCACCCAGTCCAGAGCTATCTGCGGGTGGCGCGGGACCTGCAGTCCTCCGACGCCGCTCTGGTGGACACGTTCCTGCACGGCCGTCAGCGCAGCTACACCGTCGAAGAGTGCATCGATCTGGTCACGTCGGCCGGCCTGGCATTTCAGGGGTGGCTCTTCAATGCGCCGTATTACCCGCACGAGTCGTTCGCGCCCACAAGCGATTTCTATCGGGTCGCCAACGAGATGCCCGAGCGCCGGCTCTGGTCCGTCATGGAGCGCATCCAGACGCTGAACGCGTGCCACTTTTTCCTGGCCTGCCGCTCCGAGCGCCCGAAAGAGTCTTACTCCGTGGACTTTTCGACGGACGCCTCCCTGGACTACATCCCGACGATGCGCTTGGGCTGCGGCCTGTCCGGCAGCGAGATCTACCGGCCGGATTGGAGCTTGACCCTCAACATGGCCCAGCTGCCCTTCGTGCAGAACGTCGATGGGCGGCGCACGATCCGCGAGATCGCGGACTCGGTTGCGCGGACGGGGTCGCGGCGAGCCAGCTCGGGCGACGCAGAAAGCTTCGGCCGCAAGCTTTTCCAGTCGCTGTGGCGGCTGGACTTCTTGGCGATGTGCCGGGCGGCGAACTCGTCTTCGTAGGCCGACAGGCTCAGGCGAACGCCGTGTCGATGATCTCCTGCTGCTCGACGGCGTGCACCTTCGACGAGCCCGACGACGGGGCCGACATCGCCCGTCGCGAGATGCGCTTGATCCCGGTCAGCTTGTCCGGCAGCAACTCCGGCAGCTCCAGGCCGAAGCGCGGCCAGGCGCCCTGGTTGGCCGGCTCCTCCTGCACCCAGAAGTACTGCTGGGCGTTCGGGTAGCTGTCCAGCGTCTCGTTCAGCCGCCGCTTCGGCAGGGGTGCCAGCTGTTCGATCCGCACGATCGCGACGTCGTCGCGGTTGTCCTTGGCCTTGCGCGCCGCCAGCTCGTAGTAGATCTTGCCGCTCGTCAGCAGAACCCGGCCGACCTTGCCGCGATCACCGATGCCGTCTTCGTAGGTGGGTTCCTCGAGCACCGAGCGGAACTTGATCTCGGTGAAGTCCCTGACGTCGCTGACCGCCGCCTTGTTGCGCAGCATCGACTTCGGCGTGAACACGATCAGCGGGCGCTGGACACCGTCGAGGGCATGCCGACGCAACAGGTGGAAGTAGTTCGACGGCGTCGAGGGCATCGCGATCGTCATCGAACCCTCCGCCCACAGCTGCAGGAAGCGTTCGATGCGGCCGGAGGTGTGGTCGGGCCCCTGCCCCTCGTGGCCGTGCGGCAGCAGCAGCACCACGGAAGACAGCTGGCCCCACTTGGCCTCGCCGGAGCTGATGAACTCGTCGATGATGGACTGCGCGCCGTTGACGAAGTCGCCGAACTGCGCCTCCCACAACACCAAGGCGTCCGGGTTGCCGACGGTGTAGCCGTACTCGAAGCCGACGGCCGCGTACTCCGACAGCGGCGAGTCGTAGACCAGGAACTTGCCGCCCGTAGGGGTGCCGTCGCGGTTCGTCGCCAACAGTTGCAGCGGGGTGAACTCCTCGCCGGTGTTGCGGTCGATGACCACCGAATGCCGCTGCGAGAAGGTCCCGCGCCGGGTGTCCTGCCCGGACAGCCGCACCAACTTGCCCTCGGCCACCAGCGAGCCCAGCGCCAGCAGCTCGCCGAAGGCCCAGTCGATCTTGCCTTCGTAGGCCATCTCGCGGCGCTTGTCCAGGACCGGCTGCACGCGAGAGTGCGCGGTGAAACCGTCGGGCACCGCCAGGAACGCGTCGCCGATTCGGGCCAGCAGCGCCTTGTCCACCCCGGTGAACAGGCCCGCGGGGATCATCTGGTCCGCCTCGACCGATTCACTCGGCAGCGCGTTCTGCTTCTCCAGCTCGCGGACCTCGTTGAACACCCGCTCCAGCTGGCCCTGGTAGTCGCGCAGTGCGTCCTCGGCCTCCTTGATCGAGATGTCGCCGCGGCCGATCAGCGCTTCGGTGTAGCTCTTGCGGGCCCCGCGCTTGGTGTCGACGACGTCGTACATGGCGGGATTGGTCATGGACGGGTCGTCGCCCTCGTTGTGCCCGCGGCGCCGGTAGCAGAGCATGTCGATGATGACGTCCTTGTGGAACTTCTGCCGGAAGTCCACGGCCAGCTTCGCCACCCACACGCAGGCTTCCGGGTCGTCGCCGTTGACGTGGAAGATCGGCGCCCCGACCATCTTGGCCACGTCGGTGCAGTACTCGCTGGAGCGCGAGTACTCCGGCGCGGTGGTGAAGCCGATCTGGTTGTTGACGATGAGGTGGATGGTGCCGCCGACCCGGTAACCGGGCAGGTTCGCCATGTTCAGCGTCTCGGCGACAATTCCCTGGCCGGCGAAGGCGGCGTCACCGTGCATCATCATCGGCACCACGGAGAACCGGCTTTCGCCGGCTTCACCGCCGTCGTCGCCTTCGTCGGCCAGTAGGTCCTGCTTGGCCCGCACCAGGCCCTCCAGCACCGGGTCAACGGCTTCCAGGTGCGACGGGTTGGCGGTCAGCGACACGTTGATTTCATTGTCGCCGAACATCTGCAGGTACACGCCGGTGGCGCCGAGGTGGTACTTGACGTCGCCGGAGCCGTGCGCCTGCGCCGGGTTGAGGTTGCCCTCGAACTCGCTGAAGATCTGCTTGTACGGCTTGCCGACGATGTTGGCCAGCACGTTGAGCCGACCGCGGTGCGGCATCCCGATTACCACCTCGTCGAGGCCATGCTCGGCGCACTGGTCGATGGCCGCGTCCATCATCGGGATCACGCTCTCGGCGCCTTCCAGCGAAAACCGTTTCTGCCCAACGTATTTGGTCTGCAGGAAGGTTTCGAAGGCTTCGGCGGCGTTCAGCCTGCTCAGGATGTACTTCTGCTCGGCGACGGTCGGTTTGACGTGCTTGGTCTCGACCCGCTGCTGCAGCCACTGCTGCTGCTCGGGCTCGAGGATGTGGGTGTACTCCACCCCGATGTGGCGGCAGTAGGCGTCGCGCAGCAAGCCCAGGACGTCGCGCAGCTTCTTGTACTCGCTCCCGGCGAAGCCTTCGACCTTGAACACCCGGTCGAGGTCCCAGAGCGTCAGGCCGTGGTTGAGTATTTCGAGATCGGGGTGGCTGCGGAACCGGCTCCCGTCCAAACGCAGCGGATCGATGTCGGCCATCAGGTGACCGCGGTTGCGATAGGCCGCGATCAACTCCATGACCCGGGCGTTCTTGTCGACGATCGAGTCCGGGTTGTCGGTGCTCCAGCGCACCGGGACATACGGGATGCTCAGCTCGCGGAAGATGTCGTCCCAGAAGTCGTCCGACAGCAACATCTCGTGGATGGTGCGCAGGAAGTCGCCGGATTCGGCGCCCTGGATGATGCGGTGGTCGTAGGTCGAGGTGAGGGTGATCAGCTTGCCGATGCCCAGCTCGGCGATGCGCTCCTCGCTGGCGCCCTGGAACTCGGCGGGGTATTCCATCGCGCCGACGCCGATGATCGCGCCCTGGCCTGCCATCAGCCGCGGAACGGAGTGCACGGTGCCGATGGTGCCCGGGTTGGTCAGCGAGATTGTCACGCCCGCAAAGTCTTCGGCGGTCAGCTTGCCGTCGCGGGCCCGGCGCACGATGTCCTCGTAGGCGGTGACGAACTGGGCGAACCGCATGGTCTCGCAGCGCTTGATCCCGGCCACCACCAGGGAGCGCTTGCCGTCCTTGCCCTGCAGGTCGATGGCCAGGCCCAGGTTCGTGTGCGCCGGGGTGATCGCGGTGGGCTTGCCGTCGACCTCGGCGTAGTGGCGGTTCAGGTTCGGGAACGCCTTGACCGCCTGCACCAGCGCGTAGCCCAGCAGGTGGGTGAAGGAGATCTTGCCGCCGCGGGTGCGCTTGAGTTGGTTGTTGATGACGATCCGGTTGTCGATCAGCAGCTTGGCCGGAATGGCCCGGACGCTGGTCGCCGTCGGGACGTCCAGCGACGCGGACATGTTCTTGACGACGGCCGCGGCGGCGCCGCGCAGCACCTGGACTTCGTCGTCGTCGGCCGGCGGGGGAGTGGTGGCTTTCGCCGGCGCCGGGGCCGGGGCCGCTGCGGGTGCCGGCGCCGCGCCGTTGCCCGTCTTGTCGGCCGGCTTCGTGGGCGGTTGGGCGGTCGGCGCGGTGCTCTGGATGGCCGCGGCAGGCGCCGCTTGTGGCTGTGGACGGGCCTGCCCGTCGCCGGCGGGGGCCGGTTCGCCGGCCGGCTCGGGGTTGTAGTCGACGAGGAACTCGTGCCAGCTCGGATCGACCGACGAGGGGTCATCCCGGAACTTGCGGTACATCTCCTCGACCAGCCACTCGTTTTGCCCGAATGGTGAACTGATGTTGCTCACGGCCGCTGTTCGCCTCAATTCTCTTGTCCTGCAGGGTCGCTGCAATCCATATCGCGCGGCGCCTGCAACTTCCTCGACCCCGGCCTATGGGGTACCTCACACCCGCGGCGGTAATCAACATTTCCGCCCTATAAGGCTAACCTTTCCCCGGCAATTCGCCAGGCTGAGCGTTAGCCCGCTTCCTGGATCGGCGGCACCAGGTGAAGAGGCCGCGGCCAGCGCGCGGGCGGCGCGCCGAACGCGTGGCGGGCGTTGCGGGCTATCCTCTTGCCCGCGAGGTAGTTGCCGACGGCCCCGACCACGATGCCGATGCCGACCGGCAGCATCTTGCCGAACATCAGCGCGCTGCGCCGGACCGTGTACCGCTTCACCCAGGCCTTGAGCAACCGCGAATTCAGCAGCGACATCGACGACAGCGGCAGCGCGGACACCCCCTCGGCAACCCACGCGCCGTTGGTGCGGCCCGGACCGATCAGGTCGGCGACGGCGCGTTTGCTGTTGTCGCCGACGAGCACCGACAGCACCAGCGCGCGGCGCCGTTCCCGGTGATCGGCGGGAATGCCGTAAACCACGGCCAGCGCCAGCGCATAGAAGGCGGTGGCCTCCAAAAACGCGACGGTTTCCGCTGCGGCCGCGGACAGCGCGCTCAGCGTGCCGATGCCGGGGATGGTCGCCGCCGCCCCCACCGCCATGCCGCTTGCCGTCACCGTGGCCACATAGCGCCGCTCCAGCTTGGCGACGACCTGGGCGGGGCCGGCGCCCCGGCCCGCATCGCGCAGCCTGGATACGTAGGCCTCGGCCGCCGGCCCCTGTATCCGGTAGCTCCGCTCGATGACCTGCGCCAATGCCCGCGCGGACGCCCTCGGCTTACCGCCCGTGCCGGCCGGCGCCTGCTCGGTGGACGTATTCGACTTTCGGTTCCACGGGGCCCGCATACTGCCTCTCCTGCGAATGGCTTCCTTCCAGGTTAACGCGTATTAGGTCCTCGGCTGCGCGGTCAATTCCGATACCCGCCATAATGCAGTCTGGACTCGACGACGATCCGGGGTGCTTCCGTCGGTCCCGGGGATGTCTCCGCCGAACAGGCGGGAATGCGCAATCGTGCGCTGAACGGCGCCCGGCGGCAGCGTTGCGAGGGGAACGAGGTGGGTGCATGACCACGGTGACGCCCCGGCCGCGTGGGGGGAACCGGCGGGCGGCGCCGAGTCGGGCCGACTTCGTGCAGCGCTGGAACTCCGCGTTGCGGTCGGGTTCACAGAATCCCTGGAACGCGCTGTGGGCGATGATGATCGGCTTCTTCATGATCATGGTCGACTCGACCATCGTCGCCATCGCCAACCCGACGATCATGGCCGACCTGCGCATCGGCTACGACACCGTGGTGTGGGTGACCAGCGCCTACCTGCTGGGATATGCCGTGGTGCTGCTGGTCGCCGGGCGCCTCGGTGACCTGTACGGCCCCAAGAACCTCTATCTGATCGGCTTGGTGGTGTTCACCGTCGCCTCGGTGTGGTGCGGGTTGTCGGGCAGCGCCGCGATGCTGATCACCGCCCGCGTCGTGCAAGGCGTCGGCGCCGGGGTGCTCACCCCGCAGACCCTGTCGACGATCACGCGGATCTTCCCGGCTCAGCGGCGCGGCGTCGCGGTGAGCCTGTGGGGGGCCACCGCGGGCGTCGCCAGCCTGGTGGGTCCGCTGGCCGGGGGCGTGCTGGTCGACGGGCTCGGCTGGGAGTGGATCTTTTTCGTCAACGTCCCGGTCGGCATCGTCGGGTTGGGGTTGGCGGTCTGGCTGGTCCCGATGCTGCCCACCCAGTCGCACCGCTTCGATCTGGCCGGTGTCGCGTTGTCCGCGGTGGGGACGTTCCTGATCGTGTTCGGGTTGCAGCAGGGCCAGGCGGCGCACTGGCAGCCGTGGATCTGGGCGATGGTCGTGGCCGGCGTCGGGTTCATGTCGGCGTTCGTCTACTGGCAGTCGGTGAACTCCGACGAGCCGCTGATTCCGCTGGAGATTTTCCGCGACCGGGACTTCGGCCTGTGCAACGTCGGGGTCGCCATCATCTCGTTCGCGGCGACCGGGATGATGCTGCCGCTGACGTTCTACGCCCAGGCGGTCTGCGGGCTGTCGCCGACGCGGTCGGCGCTGCTGATCGCGCCGATGGCGGTCTGCAACGGCGTGTTCGCGCCGTTCGTCGGCAGGATGGTCGACCGCTACCACCCGCGGCCGGTGCTGGGGTTCGGCTTCTCGGTGCTGGCGATCGCGCTGACGTGGCTGTCTTTCGAGATGGACCCGTCGACGCCGATCTGGCGGCTGGTGCTGCCGTTCGCCGCGGTGGGTGTGGGGATGGCGTTCGTGTGGTCGCCGCTGACCGCCACCGCGACCCGCAACCTGCCGCCGCACCTGGCCGGCGCGAGCTCCGCTGTGTACAACTCGGTCCGCCAGCTCGGCGCGGTGCTCGGCAGCGCCGGCATGGCCGCGTTCATGACGTCGCGGATCAGCGCGCAGATGCCGCCGCGGCCGGCGGGCGGCGATGACGGTGTCTCGCTGCGGCTGCCCGAGTTCCTGCGCGACCCCTTCTCGGCCGCGATGTCGCAGTCGGTGCTGTTGCCCGCGTTCGTCGGGTTGCTCGGTATCGTCGCCGCGCTGTACCTCGTCGGTTTCACGCCGTGGGCCACCAGCGACTCGGTGCCCGACGGGGATGACGACTACGACGATGACGACGCCTACGTCGAATTCATCCTGGTTCGCGAACCCCCGCCGCCTCCCCCGCCGGCTCGCGCGCGGGTCGTACGCGCCCGGCCGGCACCGGCCCGGCGCGAGGAACCGGTCAGGCCCAGGCGCGGGCCGCTCGACCGCCCGGTTCCGCAGGCCCGGCCGATAGGTTTCGCTCACAATGGCTCTCACGTGGGCTCTCATACCGACACCGGCCGGCGCTCGCGTCCCATCACCGAGGTGTCGCCGCGGGCTTTCCGGCCCAGCTCATCCCGCGACCGGCCCTCGGATAGGCATCTCAACGGTTCCGCACGCCGTCACCTCGCCGAGGGCGAGGCGCCGCGGGGCCAGCATCACCGTCGCGATCCCGACGACGGCCCCACCAGCTATGGCCGGCACTCCTCCGGCAGGTAGGGCTGGTCCGTCAGAGCCAGGAAGGCGCCCAGGTCGATCAGCCCCGCCGGCGTGGCGGGCAGGTATTCCGTGAGCAGCCGCGAACGCACGATCACCGCCGCGTACTGGGCCCGGCTCACGGCGACGTTGAGCCTATTCCGGTTGAACAGGAACGATATTCCGCGCGGCACGTCTTCGATCGAGGAGGCCGTCATCGAAACGAACACGACCGGCGCCTGCGCGCCCTGGAACTTGTCGACGGTCCCGACCCGGACCCCGCCGAGCCCGGCGGCATCCAACCGGTCACGCACCAGCGCCACCTGGGCGTTGTAGGGGGCGAGCGCCAGCACGTCGGAGGCGGCCAGCGGCCGGGTACCGCGCTCGTCGGTCCACGGGGCGCCGAGCAGCCGCGTGATCTCGGCGGCGATCGCGTCGGCCTCCGAGGGGCTCTCGGTCGAGTTGCCTTGGTGGGCAACGGGAAGCACCCGCAGGCCGGGCTGGTATCCGGCGAGGTGACGCCCGGTGGTGCAGTCGTCGGAATGCAGTCTGCCCTCGTAGGACAGCGCGGAAACGGCGGCGCAGACCGCCGGATGCATCCGGTACGAGCGGTCCAGGAAGTAGCCGCGTTCCTCCGGTAGCGTGCGCTGCCCGTGCACCAGCCAGTCCAGCGCCGAGGTGTCGACCGGCTCCGGGTGGGTGCCCTGGCTGACCTGCGGCAGCTGCTGTGGGTCGCCGAGCAGCATCAGGTTCGCGGCGGCCGGGGCCACGGCGATGGTGTTGGCCAGGCAGAACTGGCCCGCCTCGTCGATCACCAGCAGATCCAGGCTGCCGCGCGGAACCCGGCCGGCGTTGGCGAAATCCCATGCGGTGCCGCCGATCACGCATCCCGGCGTGTCGGCGATGAAGGCGGCGTAGCCGTCGCTGTCGATCTGACGCCACGGCCTGGTGGCGTTGTCGTGGGGCTTCTTGGCGACCCGTTGCGGATCAAGTCCGGTGTCCACCACACAGCCCAGCAGGTTCTCCACCGTGGCGTGCGATTGCGCGACAACCCCGACGCGCCAGCCGTGTTCGGTGACCAGGCGGTTGATCACCCGGGCCGCGGCGTGCGTCTTGCCGGTGCCCGGGGGCCCATGCACGGCAAGATACGAGGAGTCCAGATCCAGTGTGGCGGCGGTGATGTCGGCGACCGTGTCTGCGCCGCGAGGTAACGGATTGCCGCTGCGGGTACGGGGCGCGCGGCGCAACAGGACGTCGATCACCGCGGTGCGGGGCAGTCGTGGCAGCCCGGCGGCCACGGCGGCGGCGGTCGCTTCGATCGACTCGCGTAACGCTGTCGTCTTAACGGGGGCCCCAGGGGTGAGTGCGAACGGCAGCTGGTCAAAAGTGGTGCCGTCGTCGCCGGTCCGCTCGAGGATGACCACTTCGGTGGGCAGCGCCGCGTCGTCGGCCTCGACGAGTTCGGCGCGGCCGGCCGCACGCCGGTCCGGGCTGTCGGTCATGCCGGGCGGGGCCGGCGGGTCGTAGAGCGCGAAGACGTTCGTCTTGAGGTCGCCGCCCGCCAGCTCGCCGCGCAGCAGCACCCGGCGCTGCGGCTTACGGGCGCGGGGAGGCGTGTGCCAGTCGACCGTGACCGACGCATCTTCTGCGATGAACACGTCGGTGTCATCGGCCCACTCGTCGACGGGGAAGTTCAGCCGGTCGAAATGCGCCCACCAGAACGGTTTGTCCTCGCGCCGGTGGTAGCCGCGCGCGGCGGCCAGCAGCGCCACCGCCGTCTGCTCGGGCGTGCGGTCGCCGAGCGCGGCGTCGCCGGTGAACTCCGACAACGTCGCCGCCAGCCGGTCGCGGTCCTCGACGGTGTTGCCCTGCGGAACCGGTTGGACGCTAATGGGTGTGACGCCAGCTTCCCAGGCGCGGACCAGGAGCCAGTTACGGAGCTCCTGGGTCGACCGGCAGTCGTAGTGGTTGTAGTTCTCGATCTCCTTGAGCACGGATGCGGCCTCGTCGAGGCGGCCGGCGGCCCGCAGTTCGCAATAGCGGGCGTAGGCGGTGATCGAGCCGGCGGCGGTGGTGACGTCACCGGCGCGCAGCGGCTCGCCCATGTAGAGCGGCTCGAGCGCCTTGAGGCTGAACGACTCGGCACCCACGCAAATGCTCTTGCGCGCCAACGGATAAAGGTCTACCAGCGTCCCGCTGCGCAGCAGCTCGTCGACCTCGTCCTCGCCGACTCCGTAGCGTCCGGCGAGCCGCAGCAGAGCCGTCTTCTCGTACGGCGCGTAGTGGTAGATGTGCATGTTGGGGCGACGCTTGCGGCGCTTGGCCACCATCGCCAGGAAGTCGGCGAGCGCCGTGCGTTCGTCCACGCGGTCGTGGGCCCACAACGGGTGGAAACCCCCCGTGGCGTCCAGCACGCCGAACAGGTATTCCAGGCCCCAGTCGTGGCCGTCGGCGGTCCACAGCGGGTCGCCCTCGAAGTCGAAGAACAGGTCACCGGGGTCGGGCTCGGGGAGCAGCGCCAGCGGCTGCGCATCGACAACCTCGAATTGCGGGACGCCGGTATCGCGTTGCCGCACTTGCAGTCTGGCCTGCGCGGTCAGCTTGCCGAGCGCGTTGGACGCCAGTCCGGGCACCGGCCCCGTACGTTCGGCGAGCCCGGCCACCGTGGTGACCCCGGCGTCCAGGAGCTTCTCGCGCTGGGTCACTCGCATGCCGGCGACGAGCAGCAGGTCGTCGGTCGCGCGCAGCTGCTCAGTGCACAACTCACACCGAAAACATGCGCTCACCCCCTCGTCGTCCCAGCGCACGGCGGTGCCCCCGGCGTAGTGGTCGTCGAGCAGTCGCCGCAGCCGCGCCCGCTGGGTGCGGTAGACCGGGACCAGGTCGCACACGCGATAGCGCACGGCGGTCCCATCGCCGAGCTGCAGCTCGGCCTCCGCTGCGACGGGGATACCCGAGGCGGCCAGCGCGTCGGCGTAGGCGGCCAGCTGCAGCAACGCGGTGACCTTGGGTGAGCGCGCGAGTTTCGTGTCGACGACTCGATATTGCTCATGGTCTCGGACCAGGAAGTCGGCGAAGCCGACGAAGCGGCCGTCGAACATAGCGGCCTGGTACACGACCGGGGCGCGGCTGGCGATGGCCTGGTGGGTGGCCTCCGCGGCTGCGGTCAGCCCGGCGGGCGTGTAGGCGGGGCGGCCGATGATCGCGACGGCGTCCCCGAACTCGTCGCGCAGTCGGTCCAGTTCGCGCCGCTCGTGCTCGTTACCCAGAGCGACCGTCCGCGCGAACAGCTCGTCCTCGACGTCGACGGCCGGGCCCCAGCCCAGTTTGGCGTCGAGATCCCGTAGCAGCGCGTATTCACAGCGGGCGGCGGCCGCAAGGTCCGACGCGCTGTAGACGATGCTGGCGCCGGTGACGAACACAGCAGCAACTGTAGGGGAGGGGTCCGACGGCAGGGCGGATCTGTGCGGCCGCTCGCTGAGCCACGATAGAGCGTGCGCCTGGCGGAAGATGTGTAAGTTCATGTCTGCGTGATCGCATCTACATGCGTTGGCGAAAAAGCTGGGCGGTATGGTTGGGCGGATTGAGGGTCGGATTTCGTAGCCGAGTTGGCGCCGGCTTCCGTCTGTTAGTACGTTCTGCCAGCGAATAGCCGACGGTTTCCCCAGTCCGTCGATCTTAGATTTACTGCGCCAATGCTTAGCCCGCTTTACCGGTACGGTTGCGCATCACACTCGAAATTGTCAGTCGCTCCAGTCATGTCAATCGCATAGTTGCAGCCATCCGCAACCTGCTATTTCCGCGGTGTTCGGTC
>JARLGR010000271.1 GCA_031292665.1 Mycobacterium sp.
CCTCCGGCCCCGGGTTGCCCGGTGGCGGCGCTCCGCCGTCCGCCGGGGGCGAGGCGTTCTGCGGCGGCCCTTGCTGGGCCGGAGCCTGCTGCGGGGCTGGAGAAGCGGGCGACTGAGGAGCCGGCAGCTGCCCGGGCAGGTGCTGATTGTTCGGCGGGATGCCCGGCGCGGCGCTGGGCTGCGTGGCCGGCTGCTGAGCCGGAACCTGGACGGGTATCGGCGGCATCGTGAGCCGGTCTTCGGGGATGTCGGGTGGGGGTGCCGGTGGCAGTCCGTTGATCAGCAACTGGCCCTTCGCGCTGTTGAGCAGCGTCGCCCAGCCGCCGTTGCCCAGCGTGGCGCCGATGCTGCAGGCGACCTCGCGGCTGCCCGCCGTCCAGCTCGACAGCGGCACGGTCGGGTAAATCAGGGTCAGCGTGGTGGTGCGCAACTTGATGGGCGCCAGGTATGCGTCCGTCATCTTGGTGCACGAATCCTTGATGAACCCGTCCTGCTCGGGCTCGGGGGGCAGCGCACCGGGAAACCTCTCCGCCAGATTGACCGTGCCGGTGACCTCCCCAGCGTGCGGGGCCGCGCAGTCGACCGGGACGTCGGTGGGTTGATTGGTGGTCGGGTCGATGCCCAGGCAGGTGCCGGCCGGCCAGACCTTGGACTGGTCGACATCGGCGACCTTGCCCTTGAAGGCCTCCTGCTGGTTGTTGGGACCGGGCAACTGCAGGCCGCACAGCATGCGGCGGTCGCCCGACTGGCGCCAGGCCCGGTCACCGGGCCACAGCAGGCTGACGGTGAACTTGCTGTTGGGATCGAACTTGGGTCCGAGATAGTTGCGGACCGCCGCCTCGCATTGCTCCCGGGTGATCTGCTGGATGCGGGCGGGCGACGGCGGCGCGGCATTGGGCCCGTACTCGGAGCCGGGGAAGGTCCGCAGATCGACGGACTCGGCGACCTCGAACTTGTGGTCGTCCGCGCAGTTGACGACGTTCGCCGATTCCGGGGTGGTATCCGGCCACATCAGGCAGTCACCGCTGCCCGCGCGGTTGAGGGCGGCGGCGTTCTTGGTGCCGGTGGTGGGCACCGGGTTGTTCTGGAGATATCCGGCCAGCCGCCCCGGGCCAGTGCCGCCGACCGGGATGGCGGTGACCAGTCCGGCGATCAACAACCCGCCGAGGGCGGTCAGCAGCAGCGCCCGCCTCGTCGCCCTTGCCTGCAAACTGGTCTGCCAACGGAAGCCAGCCTGCCGCTCGACCGCTTCGGCGGGCGCGCTGGCTTGCGAAACTTCCCTCTCGGGCGCTTGGGTCATCCGCTCCATTCTGACAGGGCCGGCTAAGCCGCGTGACGAATGTTGCAGATGTGACGCCTACGGATTGGCTGCGGCGGGATGCTCCGGGACCGGACCGAAGCGCCAAAAGTAGTCTCAGGGCCGTGATCGACCTGAAGCTGCTCCGGGAAGCCCCCGATGCCGTGCGCCGCTCCCAACTCAGCCGCGGGGAGGACCCGGCGCTGGTGGACGCCTTGCTGGAGGCAGACGCGGCCCGCCGGGCCGCCATCTCGTTCGCCGATGCCCTGCGCGCCGAACAGAAAGCCGCCAGCAAGGCCGTCGGCGCCGCGTCGGCCGAGGAGCGCCCGGCCAGGCTGGCGCGCGCCAAGGAGCTAGCCGAGCGGGTGAAGGCCGCCGAAACCGCCCAGGGCGAGGCCGAGACGGCGTTCGCCGCGGCGCACATGGCGATCTCCAACGTCGTCATCGACGGGGTGCCCGCCGGCGGCGAGGACGACTACCGGGTGCTCGACGCCGTCGGGGAGCCCGCGGCGATCGACAACCCGAAAGACCACCTCGAGCTCGGGGAGTCGCTGGGGCTGATCGACATGCAGCGCGGGGCGAAGGTATCTGGTTCGCGGTTCTACTTCCTGACCGGTCGGGGCGCCCTGCTGCAGCTGGGCCTGCTGCAGCTGGCCCTGCGGCTGGCCGTCGACAACGGATTCATCCCGGTCATCCCGCCGGTGCTGGTGCGCCCCGAGGTGATGGCCGGCACCGGATTCCTGGGCGCCCACGCCGACGAGGTGTATCGGGTGGAAGGCGACGACCTGTACCTGGTGGGCACCTCCGAGGTGCCGCTGGCCGGTTACCACGCCGACGAGATCCTGGACCTGTCCGGCGGCCCGCTGCGCTACGCGGGCTGGTCGTCCTGCTTCCGGCGCGAGGCCGGCAGCTACGGCAAGGACACCCGCGGCATCATCCGGGTGCACCAGTTCGACAAGGTGGAGGGGTTCGTTTATTGCAGGCCAGCCGACGCCGAGGCCGAACACCAACGGCTGCTGAGCTGGCAGCGCGAGATGCTGGCCCGCATCGAGGTGCCGTATCGCGTGATCGACGTGGCCGCCGGTGACCTCGGCTCGTCGGCCGCGCGCAAGTTCGACTGCGAGGCATGGGTTCCCACGCAGGGCGCCTACCGGGAGCTGACGTCGACGTCGAACTGCACCACGTTCCAGGCGCGCCGGCTGTCGACGCGCTACCGCGACGAGGCAGGCAAGCCGCAGACCGCGGCCACCCTCAACGGCACCCTGGGCACCACCCGGTGGCTGGTCGCGATACTGGAGAACCACCAGCAACCCGACGGCAGCGTGCGGGTCCCCGCCGCCTTGGTCCCATACGTGGGAAGCGAGCTGCTGGAACCTTAGACCGCCAAGCCGGCGAAGGTGGGGCTGCCCGCCTCGAGGGGCACGCGAACGGCGCGCGCGGTGAAGCTGATCGCGTGATACCACCCGCACAGCATGGTGAGGTCGAGGACTTCGGAATCGTTGAACTCGCCGCGCAGCGCCGCCCAAAGCCCGTCGTCGATGTCGTGGTGATCGCATAGGGCGTCGACGGCGCTAATCAACAGGCGATCTCGTTCGACGGTCCAGCACGCATCGTCCGCGGCGCCGTGGGTCAGCGAGCGAACCTGGTGATGATCGAGGCGCGCCCGGGCGGCGAAGAAGGCAATGTGCACGCCCCACTCGTACTCACAGCCGCAGCGGACACAGGTGCGGTCGATCACGATCTCGCGGTCGCGAAGGGACAGCGATAGTGAGCGGCTCAGCTCGTAGCTGCCCCAGAGCGTCATGGCCTCGGCCATGGGCAGGTTCCGAACCACGGTGCGGAACAACGCGATTGGCGGAACGTTCGGCGGCATCATTCTTCGAAGCTGTGCGGAAACGGCCGGTTCGTGGGGTGGTTCGAGGGCGCCGATTCGAGGCGTTACTATTTCCGTAACCATGGAGAAGAAAGCTACGTTACGGAATCCGAAACGTCAACCGGGTCGACCAGTACGGGGGTCGACTACGGGGCGACCGCTCATGGCCGCACTCGACCTTCTCGGGCGGCGCTGGACGCTGCGAATGCTCTGGGAGCTGCGCGACGGCCCCGTGGGCGCCAGGTCGCTGCGCGACCGCTGCGACGGCATGTCGCCAAGTGTTCTCTACGATCGCCTCGGCGAACTAGCGGGCGCTGGCCTCATCGTCCAGCGCGACGACCAGAGCTATGAACTGAGCGGGATGGGCCGGTCCCTTGGCGAGGCGCTGAATCCGTTGGAGCAGTGGGCACGCCACTGGGCGAAGACGGTTCGATGAGCAAAGCTCAGGCGCTCACCTTTTCGCGGACCTGCTGGTGGCGCCGCTGCCGTTCGATGGTGGCGAAGTACCAGGCCAGCGGGAACGAAAAGCTGGTGAAGAAGCTGGCCAGGAAGAACAGCCAGGGACGCCGGATGCCACGCCGGTAACCGTCGACGATGGTGAACACCGGCAGCAGAATGACATTCGCGATGAGGTAGTCCTGGCTGCCGGAGCCTGCAGCCGGGTTGGCGAACTGTTGTCGCAGGAAGTTCGGATAACTGGCCGGCCCCTGGATGATGCTGCCCTGGCCGTGCGCGTCAAGCACGAAGTGAATGTTGAAGTACCAGCCCAGCGCGATCGAGGCGATGCCTGCTGCGTAGTAAACGCATTCCAGCGGCGACAGCCATGGCCCGTCGGCCGGTTTGGCGTAGATCTTCGGGTTCGACGCGACAATCCAGCCGATGACCGCGAGCCCGAGTATTGCGTGAATGTAAAGCCAGATCATGGGCGCAGTCTCACCGCCGCGCGATGTTTTGTCAATATTGACATAACGGTTCTGGGGTACCTTATCGCCATGGTCCGGCCCGCGCAGACGGCGCGCAGCGAACGCACCAGGGAGGCCCTCGTCCAGGCCGCGTCCGTCCGATTCCTGGCCCAGGGTGTCGAGGACACCTCGGCCGAGCAGATCGCATCGGACGCCGGGGTGTCGCTTCGAACCTTCTATCGCCACTTCAGTTCCAAACACGACCTGCTGTTTGCCGACTACACCGGGCTTAATTGGTTTCGCGCGGCACTGGACGCCAGGCCCGACGATGAACCTGTCATCGATTCGGTGCAGTCGGCCATCTTCGCGTTCCCGTATGACGTTGACGCCGTGGCGAAAATCGCCGCACTAAGGGGTGGCGAACTCGACCCGGTCCGCATCGTGCGCCACATTCGGGATGTCCAGGCTGACTTCGCCGACGCAATCCAGACACAGCTGCAACGACGTAGCTACGCAGCGGATCAGGCATCGGATGTGCGCCTGCGTACGGCGGTGGTTGCCCGCTGCATTGCGGCCGCCGTATTCGGCGCGATGGAAGCTTGGATGGTTGGCAGCGACCGGACGCTCGGCGAGCTGGCGCGGGTCTGCCATGTCGCGCTGGAGTCCTTGCGAGCGGGCATCTCCGACAGCTGGGCTCCCCCGCGACTTTCGTCATAATTGACAAAACTATGCGTCCGTGCCAGCCTCCCTTCTCGGAGGGCAGGGACATGAGTGACTACGACGCGATCGTTCTCGGTGCCGGACACAATGGTCTGGCGGCGGCGGTGCTGCTGCAGAAGGCGGGGCTGCGGACCGTATGCCTGGACGCCAAGCTCTATGCAGGTGGGATGGCATCCACGGTGGAACTCTTCGACGGGTATCGGTTCGAGATCGCCGGCTCGGTGCAGTTCCCGACGGCGGCCGAAGTCGTCAGGGAATTGAGCCTGGACACCCTGCCGACCATCGACCTGGACGTGATGTCGGTGGCGGTGCGCGGTGTCGGTGACGATCCGCTGGTCCAGTACAGCGA
>JARLGR010000272.1 GCA_031292665.1 Mycobacterium sp.
ACCATGCCGCCGTGGTACTGGAAGTAGTCGTCGGAGTCGGCGATGTCGTGTTCAAGGGTGTCGGTGTTCTTGGCGGCCACCGCGATGCGCCGGTACTGGCGGTTCATGTCGTCGACGGCCTCGCGGCCGTCCAGGTCGCGGCCGTAGGCGAATCCTCCCCACGCGGTGTACACCGCGGCGAGGTCGGCGTCGTCGCGCCAGTTACGGCTGTCGATCAGCTGCAGCAGCCCGGCGCCGTAGGTGCCCGGCTTGGACCCGAAAATCCTTGTGGTGGAGCGGCGCCGGTCGCCGTGTCGGGCCAGGTCGGCCTGGGCGTGGGCGCGCACGTAGTTGTCGTCGGCGGGTTCGTCGAGGTCGGCGACCAACCGCACCGCGTCGTCGAGCATGGTCACCACGTGCGGGAAGGCGTCGCGGAAGAAGCCGGAGATGCGCACGGTGACGTCGATGCGCGGGCGGCCCAGTTCGGGCAGCGGGATCGCCGTGAGGTCGACGACCCGACGTGACGCGTCGTCCCAGACGGGGCGAACCCCCAGCAGTGCAAGGACTTCGGCGATGTCGTCGCCGGAGGTGCGCATGGCCGATGTGCCCCACACCGACAGGCCCACCGATTGCGGCCACCGCCCGTGGTCGGTGCGGTAGCGGGCGAGCAGCGAATCCGCCAGCGCCACGCCCGCTTCCCAGGCCAGCCGGGACGGCACGGCCTTGGGATCGACGGAGTAGAAGTTGCGTCCGGTCGGCAACACGTTGACCAGGCCGCGCAGCGGCGACCCCGAGGGGCCGGACGGAATGAAGTGGCCGTCCAAAGCCCGCAGCACCTGTTCGATTTCGGCGGCGCTGCCGGCCAGCCTGGGCACCACTTCGGTGGCCGCGAACCGTAGGACTCCCGCGACCTCGGGGTTGTCGGTGAGCCGCTCGGCGGCGTTGGGGTCCCAGCCGGTGGCCTGCAGCGCGGCGACCAGTTCGCGGGCCGCGGCCTCGGCGCTATCGACCGACGACCGCTCGTCGGTGCCGTCCTCGGCCAGACCCAGCGCCTGCCGTAGCCCCGGGAGGACGTGCTCGCCGCCGAACAGCTGGCGCGCCCGCAGGATGGCCAGCACGAGGTCGAGTTCGGGCTCCCCCGTGGGCTTCTCGCCCAGGATATGCAGACCGTCGCGAATCTGCACGTCCTTGATCTCGCACAACCACCCGTCGACGTGCAACAGCATGTCGTCGAAGGAATCCTCGGCCGGACGTTCGTTCAGCCCCAGGTCGTGGTCCATCTTGGCGGCCCGGATCAGCGTCCAGATCTGCTGGCGGATGGCGGGCAACTTGCCCGGGTCCAGCGCGGCGACGCTGGCGTGCTCGTCGAGTAACTGCTCGAGACGGGCGATGTCGCCGTAGGTTTCGGCGCGCGCCATCGGCGGGATGAGATGGTCGACGAGCACCGCATGCGCCCGCCGCTTAGCCTGGGTGCCCTCGCCGGGGTCGTTGACCAGGAAGGGGTAGATCAGCGGCAGGTTGCCCAGCGCGGCGTCGGATCCGCAGGCCGCCGACATGCCCAGCGTCTTGCCGGGCAGCCATTCCAGGTTGCCGTGCTTGCCGAGGTGCACTATTGCGTGACAACCGAATCCGGTGTCCAGCCAGTGGTAGGCGGCGAGGTAATGGTGGCTGGGCGGCAGGTCGGGGTCGTGGTAGATCGCGACGGGGTTTTCCCCGAACCCGCGGGGCGGCTGCACCATCAGGATCAGGTTCCCGGCTTGCATTGCGGCGATGACGATTTCGCCGTCGGGGTCGCCTGCGCGGTCGACGAACAGGTCTCCGGGCGGTGGTCCCCAGTGCCGCGTCACCGCGTCGGTCAGTTCGGCGGGCAGAGTGGCGAACCAGTCGCGATAGTCCTTGGCGCGCATCCGGATCGGGTTGCCGGCCAGTTGCCCTTCGGTGAGCCAGTCGGGGTCTTGTCCGCCGCGTTCGATCAGCGCGTGGATCAGCGCGTCGCCGTCGCCGGATTCGACGCCGGGCAGGTCACCCACCCGGTACCCGTGATCGCGCATCGCCCGCAGCAGCACGACCGCGCTGGCCGGGGTGTCCAGCCCGACCGCATTGCCGATGCGGGCGTGCTTGGTGGGGTAGGCCGAGAACACCAGGGCGACCCGCTTGTCGGCCGGAGCGACGTGCCTCAGCTGCGCGTGTCGCACCGCCAGGCCCGCGACCCGCGCGCAGCGTTCCGGGTCGGCGACATACGAGATGAGCCCGTCGTCGTCGATTTCCTTGAACGAGAACGGGACCGTGATGATGCGCCCGTCGAACTCGGGCACCGCCACCTGGGTGGCCACGTCGAGCGGGCTGAGGCCGTCGTCGTTGGCCATCCAGTGTGCGCGGGAGCTGGTCAGGCAGAGGCCCTGCAGGATCGGAACGTCCAGGGCCGCCAGGTGTTCGACGTTCCAGCTGTCGTCATCGCCGCCGCCGGACACCATGGCCGGCTTCAGGCCGCCGGCGGCCAGCACGGTGACCACCATCGCGTCGGCGAACCCGAGCCGTTGCAGCAGCTCGGGTTCGGCGGTGCGCAGCGACGCGCAGTAAACGGGCAGCGGCCGCCCGCCGGCGTCTTCGATGGCTTGGCACAGCGACTCAATGTAGGCGGTATTGCCGGCCAGCTGCTGGGCGCGGTAGTAGAGCACCGCGATCGTCGGGCCGTCGGCGTTCCCGGCATGCGGCCGCTCCAGTTCGCCCCAGGTCGGCGTCACCTCCGGCGGTTTGAACCCGAAACCGGTCATCAGCACGGTGTCGGACAGGAACGCGTGCAGCTGACGCACATTGCCCACGCCGCCGTGGGCCAGGTAGATGTGCGCCTGCAACGCGATACCTGCCGCGGTCGTGGACAAGCCGGTCAACTCGGCGTCGGCGGCCTGCTCGCCGCTGACGAGCACCGTGGGGACACCGCTGGCGAGCACCGCGTCGATGCCGCTCTCCCAGGCGCGGTAGCCGCCGAGGATGCGCACCACCACGATCGAGGCGTCAGCCAGCAGGTCGGGCAGCTCGTCCTCCAACAGGCGCGACGGGTTGGCCCACCGATAGTTCTTTCCGCTGGAGCGGGCGCTGATCAGGTCCGTGTCGGACGTCGACAGCAGCAGGATGGTCGGCTCAGCCACCCCTCATTCGTACCGCAGCGTCGACGCGATGCGCGCGGCGACCTCTCTGGCCGTCGACAGTGCTCGTTCGGTGTGCCCCGGCCCGTAGCGGTCCGCGACCGGGTCGTAGTCGGCGCCGGCGATCGAGCCGTGGTCGGCCGCCAACTCGACCAGCTCCACCGGCCAGCCGATCGTGTTGAGGCTGGCGGCGAAGTCCCTGCTAGCCGTCACCGGTACGACGTCGTCGTGCAGGCCGTGCAGCAGTGTGAACGGCGTACCGACGTGATCGGCGGGCAAGCCGTCGGTGACCGGTCGACCGGAGATGGGATCGGGGGCCATGAATGCGCCGGCCAGGCACACCGTGTGTGTGAGCGCGACGCCGAAGCGCCCCGGGTCGATCGTCAGTCCCGCTGCGGCGGCCCCGCCCAACGACCACCCGACGAGCGCGATGGCGTCGGCGCGATTGCGGGTGAAGTCGAGCGATCGCAGCAGGTCCGCGCGCCCGCCGTCGTCGGTATGGGAGTTCCAGTCGGGCGCCACCACGGCGACGCCGTGGCCGGCGAGCAGGCCGGCCAGCGGCCGAACGGCGCCGCCAGCGTCGGTCTGCATGCCGTGCCAGATCAGGACCGTGGGCTGCAACGGGTCACCGAAGACATCGACCAACCGTCCCGGGGCGTACTCGACCGTCTCCACGGGCGTGAGTGTGCCCAAGGTGGCGTGGCTTCAATCGCCTGAGCCTGCGCCGAACGTGCACTCAGCGCGATAAATCTGCCGGAACGGCGCAGCGAATGCACGTTCGTTGCCGGTATCGGGCACGCCACGGAGGCGCTTGGCCGCGCACTGGGTACAGGGCGCGTTCTCACCAGCGACGTCCGGCCGGCGAAGCGGGAGGCTTATGCCAGGCGGACCGGGACGTCCTGATGCTCAGGCGGTGCGCACGTCGAAATCGGCGAGCTCGGGTTTGCGTAAGAGTTCGTGGTGGGTCTCCGGTGTCCACGGGAACAGCTCGGGCAGACCGTCTTTGCCGAGGTACCAGCTGTTGCATCCGCTGACCCAGATCGTCTGCGGCATAGCGGCTTTCATGTCCTCGTTGTATTGCTTGGTGGCCGCTTCGGTCGGTGCGGCGGCACGCACGCGGCCGGACCGTAGCTGCTCGATCCACCACATCACGTAGTTGGCCTGGTCCTCGGCGATCGGGATCAGCGACTGGTTGCCGATCGGCGAATGCGGTCCCATCATCATGAACAGATTGGGGAATCCCGGCACCGCGATAGACCGGTAGGCCATCGGGCCGTCCGCCCAGACTTCGTCCAGGTTTAGCCCGCCCTCGCCGATCACCTCCATCGGACGCACATAGGCTCGCGCGTCGAACCCTGTGCCAAAGACGAGTAGGTCCAGTTCGTGCAGGGTGCCGTCGGCGGTGACGATGCCGCGGGCCTCGATGTGGTCGATCGGTTCGGTGATCACTTCGACGCCGGGCTGTTGCACGGAACGGTAGAAGTGGCCCGCGAAAATCAGCCGCTTACACATCGGCAAATCCTTCGGGGTGAGCTTGGCGCGCAACTGCCGGTCGCGCACCGAGAGCCGCAGGTTCCACCGGCACTCGAGCGTGAACAGCCTACGCTGAAAGCCCGGGCGGATCGGCGCCGCGCCGAACATGGACCTCACGTACCATCCCCAGAACCGGTAAGGCAACGCGTTCAATTTCGGCCATCGCCGCAGCACCGCCCGAGTGAGCGGTGAGTACCGCAGGTTGGGCATCGGACAGATCCACTGCGCGGTGCGCTGGAAGACCTTCAACTGGCGAACCTTGCCGCCTAGGTCGGCGGTGATCTGCACGCCGGTCGAGCCGGTGCCGATCAACCCGATCCGCTTGTCCGGCAGGGAGACCGAGTGGTCCCAGCGCGAGGAATGGAACGCGGGCCCCGCGAACGTGTCCCGTCCCGGGATGTCCGGATAACGAGGCACCCGCAAGACTCCGGTGGCGGTGACGAGGACGTCGAACGTTTCCTCGCCGTCAGCGGTGGTGAGCCGCCACCCCGCGTCGTCGAATTCGGCCCTGATGACGTCGGCGCCGAACCGAATGTGGGAACGAATGCCCCGCTCGTCGGCCACCTCCTGGAAATAAGCTTGTATCTCGGGACCCGGCGGCAGCAGGTGCGACCAATTCGGGTTCGGCCGGAACGAGTAGGAGTAGTAGCGCGACGGAACATCGCAGGTGAGACCGGGATACGTGTTGTCGCGCCAGGTTCCTCCGACGTCCTCGGCCTTCTCGAAGATGGTGAACGAGTCGATGCCGGCGTCCTGCAGTTTGGCAGCCATGCACAGTCCTGACATCCCGGCGCCGATGATCGCGACCTTCAGTGCGCGCTGCTGGGGCATGACGACCACCTGACCTCTCGCTGGTCTGCACGTTACGCCGATCGCCGGCGTAACATGCAGACCTGGCGGATTAGCCTGCCGCCACCCGTTTCGAGCCGAAGACGCGTTCCTGCATGGCGGTGTCCCCGAACGAGAGTGCGTTGACGACTTTGCCGTTGCCGAACGTGTACACATCGGCTTCCCGGGAGGTCTCGCCCCCGATGGTGACTTCGGTCAGAACCATGACGACATCACCGTCGGCGAGGAAACGTTTTGCCTCGACCTTGGCCGCCTTCTCCCCCAGCCGCATAAGCAGCTCGGTGATTTCGGCCTTACCTCGGTATGTGCCACCAATCATGCTCTCGCCGTTGACAGTCCACACGGCGGAGTCGTCGAAGACGCTCAACGCCGCTTCGAGGTCGCCCGCCCCGAACGCGTCGTAGCCCTTCTTCGTCGCCTCGATGTTCTGGTTTGGCATCTCAACTCCCTTTCCTCCGTTGTTACTTACTGGCATTCCGCGGGGTTGCGGAATCCTTCCGTCGCAACGGCAACCAAACGTCCGTCGAACCCCTCGTCGACAGACTGCCCGTCCGTCGGCCGGCGGTGCTGTGCCTGCATGACGCGAAACACGATGGAAGGGCGGAGCAATCGACTTGGCGGGTCGATCATCGCGGTAACTCTCATGAACTGCCCAGCGACGACAGGATCGGATTCGGTTGCGGTCATCACCCGGTCGAGGCAGGCGTTGCTGATTCGCATCCACATCGGTCGCGGCCCTTCGACTTCCGGGAGCGCCAAGTCGGAGCCGACGGCCGTCTGCCAGGCCACCCTGACGTTTTTCGCGGCAACGCGGGTGAAGCGTCGCGTCAGCCCGCGTTCCCCGCCGCGCAGACAGTCACGCAGCACGGTCGCCTCGATCGCCGCTATCGTCATGCCTTGCCCGTAGATCGGGTTGAAACTGCAGACCGCGTCGCCGACGACCAAGAACCCGTCGGGTACTCGGCGCATCTTGTCGTAACGCCGCCAGCGGTTCGATGGGACACGATGGTGGACGACGTCGGCGAGGGGTTCGGCCGTTCTAAGCGCTTCCGACACGTGTGCGGGCGCCAATTCGGCTGCGTATTTGATGATTTCGGCGCGATCACGGGGCGGCTCGATGCCCGCCATGGTGCCGGCGCCGATCATCCAGGAGTCGTTTTCATACCCGATCATCGCGAACATTGTCGGCCGCCCCGGCTTCGGGAAGTGGGCGATCATGTGTTCTTTGATCAACCCTGGCGCAATGCGCACCAGCTGACAGGCGTAGGCGAGTTGCACCGTCACCTCGTCCTCCCGGGGACGCCCGTAGCCGAGTTGTTCGAGGAAGACCGGCGTTCGCGATCCCCGGCCAGTCGCGTCGATGACGAGATCGGCCGTCAGCGTCGTCTCGCGGTCGCTCGCACGATCCACCACCCGTGCCCCGGTGACACGGTGCCGATCCGATGTCGCCGTCAAACCAACCACGTCATGGTCCTCGAGGAACGTCACGTTGGCGATCGCTTGCACCCTCTGGCGCACATTCCATTCCAGGACCGGACGGCTCGGAGAAAAGATCCGCGGGGCGCTCGCCGAGGCACCCGACCGCACCATTTGGTGTCCCCCGAATGACCAGCACAACTTCGTGAAGTCCCCGTCGTCCCAGCTCGTGACGCCCTGAGCCGCAAGGTCGTCGCGGAATCCGGGAAAGAACTCATCAAGGATTTCTGTCAGCCGGGCAAGGCAGGCGTGGATCATCCGACCCTGCGGCACCCCGCGCCGGTTCACGGGATCGAGCGGCAAGATGTCGCGCTCGATCACCGTCACCCGCTCGTAGAAGTCGGACAACACGCGAGCGGCCAGCAGACCGCCCATACTCGCGCCCAGCACCACCGCATGATCGCCGCGCTTCGCCATCGTGCACCCCTCACCTCGCTGGACTGGCTGCCCGAAGTGTCCGGCGCGGCGCGCGTGGCGACTAGAGTAGGCGACTACTCCATTTCCCCGCGCCTACAAGTCGGCGGCGATGCCGTCCAAATTCACGGGGTCGTACCGTAAGCAACATGGCCAGAGCCCGCGACACCGATGCGTGCCCGGGCGCGCTGCAAGTGCACCAGGCCGCAGACGGCGCCCTGGCGCGGGTGCGCTTGCCCGGCGGAATGATCACCGCCGCCCAGCTGGCGACGCTGGCCCGCGTCTCCAGCGAGTTCGGCTCGGGGACGCTGGAGCTGACCGCTCGCGGCAACCTGCAGCTGCGCGGGATCACCGACGTGACCGCCGTAGCCGGGGAGATCGCCGAAACCGGGCTGTTGCCGTCCGTGACGCACGAGCGGGTCCGCAACGTCGTCGCGTCGCCGCTGTCCGGCCGGACCGGCGGGCGCCGCGACGTGCGGCCGTGGGTCGGCGAGCTGGACGCGGCGATCTGCGCCGATCCCGCGCTCGCGGCACTGAGTGGCAGGTTCTGGTTCAGCCTCGACGACGGACGCGCCGACGTCTGCGGACTGGGGGCCGACGTCGGCGCGCACGTGCTCGATGACGGCTGCGCGCTGCTGCTCGCCGGGCACGACACCGGCGTCCGGCTGGCCGCGAGCGAGGTGGTCGATTCGCTCGTCAGCGTCGCGACGCGCTTCCTCAAGATTCGTGGAAGTGCTTGGCGTGTCAACGAATTGGATAACATTGGGGACCTGCTCCCGGGTCCCGAATTCAGTGCAGCACCCTTTGCCGCGGTCACCAAGGGGCCGGTGGGATGGATCCCCCAGGACGACGGGCGCATCACGCTGGGCGCTGCCCTGCCGCTGGGCGTGCTGCCCGCCGGGACTGCGGAGTACCTGGCGGCGATCGACGCTCCCCTGGTGATCACTCCCTGGCGATCGGTTCTGGTGTGCGATCTCGACGAGGCCGTCGCCGACACCGCGCTGCGGGTGATGGCGCCGCTGGGCTTGGTGTTCGACGAGAACTCCGCCTGGCTGAACGTCAGCGCGTGCGCCGGAAGCCCCGGATGCGCGCGTTCAGCCGCCGATGTCCGCGCGGATGCCGCCGGGTCGCTCGGGGCGGATGCCGGTGTGCACCGGCATTTCGTGGGCTGCGAGCGGGCGTGCGGCAGCCCGCCCGCCGGTGAGGTGCTGGTCGCCACCGGCGATGGGTATCGACTCCTGAGGTCCCGTGGCGCCCTCCAGCGCGGCGAAGCCGGGCGCAGCGGGTCGCCACCGAGCAGGCATTTAGGGTGAGCGGGTGCTCGACTACATCCGCGACGCGGCCGAGATCTATCGCCAGTCGTTCGCGGCCATCCGCGCCGAAGCCGATCTGACGCGCTTCCCCGACGACGTCGCACGGGTCGTGGTCCGGTTCATCCACACCTGCGGGCAGGTCGACGTCGCCGAGCACGTCGCCTACACCGACGACGTCGTCGAGCGCGCCGGAGCAGCCCTGCGCGGCGGCGCTCCGGTGTTGTGCGACTCGTCGATGGTGGCCGCCGGGATCACCAGAGCGCGGCTGCCCGCCGACAACGAGGTGGTGTCGCTGGTGGCCGACCCCCGCGCGGCCGAGTTGGCGGCGCGCCGCCAGACCACCCGCTCGGCGGCCGGAGTGGAGCTGTGGGCCGACCGGCTGCCCGGTGCGGTGCTGGCCATCGGTAACGCGCCGACCGCGCTGTTCCGGCTGCTCGAGCTGACCGACGAAGGGGTCGCCCCGCCGGCCGCGGTGCTGGGCGGGCCGGTCGGCTTCGTGGGGTCGGCACAGTCGAAAGAGGAGCTCATCGAGCGTCCGCGGGGGATGTCCTACGTGCTGGTGCGGGGCCGCCGCGGCGGAAGCGCCATGGCCGCCGCCGCGGTCAACGCGATCGCGAGCGACGCGGAATGACCGGCCGGGGCACCCTGTGGGGAGTCGGCTTGGGGCCGGGCGACCCGGAGTTGGTCACCGTCAAGGCCGCCCGGGTGATCGGCGAGGCGGACGTGGTGGCCTATCACAGCGCCCGGCACGGCCGCAGCATCGCCCGCGGCATCGCCGAGCCATATCTGCGGGCCGGCCAGATCGAGGAACACCTGGTCTATCCCGTGACCACCGAGGGGACCGACCATCCCGGCGGCTACGCCGGCGCGCTCGAGGACTTCTACGTCGAGGCCACCCGGCGCATCGGCGCGCACCTCGACGCCGGACGCGACGTGGCTTTGCTCGCCGAGGGCGACCCGCTTTTCTACAGCTCCTACATGCATCTGCACACCCGCCTGACGGAGCGGTTCGACGCCGTCATCGTGCCCGGGGTGACGTCGGTGAGCGCCGCGTCGGCGGCCATCGCAACACCGCTGGTGGCCGGCGACGAGGTGCTCTCGGTGCTGCCCGGCACCCTGCCGGTCGCCGAGTTGGCCCGCCGGCTCGCCGACGCGGACGCTGCCGTGATCCTCAAGCTCGGCCGCTCGTATCATGCTGTACGCGAGGCGCTTTCGGTATCGGGACAGCTTGACGACGCCTTCTACGTCGAGCGGGCCAGCGGGGCCGGGCAACGCATTCTGCCCGCCGCGGACGTCGACGAGAGCAGCGTGCCGTACTTCTCGCTGGTCATGCGGCCGGGCGGGCGGCGGCTCAAACCGCAGTCACCGCGGTCCGGCTCCGTCGCGGTGATCGGCCTGGGCCCCGGCGACAGCGAGTGGATGACTCCGCAGAGCCAGCGTGAGCTGGCCGCCGCGACAGATCTGGTCGGCTACCACGGCTACCTGGACCGCATCCCCGTCCGCGCCGATCAGCGCCGCCACCCAAGCGACAACTCCGACGAGCCCGCCCGGGCCCGGCTGGCCTGCGCGCTGGCCGAGCGGGGGCATGCCGTCGCGGTGGTGTCATCGGGTGATCCGGGCGTGTTCGCGATGGCCACCGCCGTTCTGGAGGAGGCCAAACAGTGGCCGGGAGTGCAAGTTCGGGTGATTCCGGCGATGACCGCCGCGCAGGCGGTCGCCAGCCGGGTGGGGGCTCCGTTGGGCCATGACTACGCGGTGATCTCGCTGTCCGACCGGCTCAAGCCGTGGAATTTGATCTCGGCGCGGCTGACCGCCGCGGCCGCCGCCGATTTGGTTCTGGCCCTTTACAACCCGGCTTCGAAGACGCGGACCTGGCAGGTGGGTGCGATGCGCGACATCCTGCTGGCCCATCGGGAACCGGGCACGCCGGTGGTGATCGGCCGCAACGTGTCCGGACCCGACGAAGAGGTCCGAGTGGTGCGCCTGGCCGATCTCGACCCCGCCGACGTCGACATGCGCTGCCTGCTGATCGTCGGATCGTCGCAAACCCAGTGGTACACCGACGATTCCGGCGATCGGGTCTTCACCCCTCGGCGCTACCCGACCTGACGCAGAGGGGCCCGGTCATCGGGTGCTCAGTCCGGGGGAACCGTCGACGCCGGAATACGTCATGCCGTCGGTCACCGATTCCTCACCGTTCCGCCGGTGTGAGCCCAACCACTCTCTGCGGCTGGGTTGCCGCATCCGCCTCCTCGCCCAGCAGGAGCGAACGCACCAACCGGCGTGGACCGAAGGGCCGCAGCATCTCACTGGCAGGCCGCGGGCGCACTTTCAGCGGCCACCAGAACCAGCGTCCGAGCAGCGCGGCGATCGACGGCGTCATGAACGAGCGCACGATCAGGGTGTCGAACAGCAGGCCGAGTCCGATCGTCGTGCCGGCCTGGCCAATCGAGCGCAGGTCGCTGGCCGCCATCGACATCATGGTGAAGGCGAACACCAGGCCCGCGGAGGTGACGACCCCGCCGGTTTCGCCCATGGACCGAATGATGCCGGTCCGCAATCCGGCGCCGATTTCCTCCTGGAACCGTGACACCAGCAGCAGGTTGTAGTCGGAACCGACGGCGAGCAGGATGATCAGCCCGAACACCGGCGCGATCCAGTTCAGATCCAGACCCAGAATGTGTTGCCAGACAAGCACTGACAACCCGAAGGCGGCGCCCATGGAAAGCAGCACGGTGCCGACGATCACCAGCGACGCGACCAGCGCGCGGGTGATGATCACCATCACCGCGAAGATCAGCGTCAACGCGGCGATGCCCACGATCAGCAGGTCGTATCGGGAGCCCGACTGGATGTCGCGGTAGATGGCCGCCGTCCCGGCGAGGTAGAACCTCGCGTCGGTCAGGGCCGTCCCCTTCACCGCTTGATGTGCGGCGGCCAGTTCCGGCTCGACCGCGGAAATGCCCGCCGGAGTCGCCGGGTCCGCGTCGTGGGTGATGATGAAGCGCGCGGCCTTGCCGTCCGCTGATAGAAAGAGTTTCAGACCGCGCTGGAAGTCGGTATTCTGGAACGCTTCCGGGGGCAGGTAGAAGTAATCACCACTCTTGGAGGCGTCGAACGCCTGACCCATCGCACTGGCCGTATCGGTCATCCGGGCCATCTGCGTGACCAAACCGGAGAAGCTGCTGTGCATCGTGAGCAGCGTTCCCTGCATGGATTTGGCGACGGCGATGATCGGCGGGAACTCGGCGACCATCTGCGGCATGATCGCGTCGATGTTGTTCATGTCCTTGATCAGCGTGCTCATGTTGTCGCTGAACTTGTCCACACCGTCGATGGCCTCGAAGACCGACTTCGTCGCCCAGCAGACCGGGATGTTGAAACAGTGCTGTTCTGAGTACAAGTAGCCGCGGAGCGGTCGCGCGAAATCGTCGAAGTCCGCCAGATGGTCTCTCATCTCGTCCAGCGTGGCCTGCATATCGTGCATATCGCCGACCATGTGGTGGGTCCTGCTGCTCAACTGCCCCACCAGGGCCTGCATCCGCTCCATGGAGCCGATCATGGCGCCCAGGTCGTCGCTCATCTTCAGCATGTCGGCCGTCCGGTCCTTCATGAACTGAAGGTTCTCCTGGATCGGAATCGATTGGGCACTGATCTGGAACGGTATGGACGTGTGCTCGATCGGCCCGCCCAGTGGCCGCGTAATGCTCTGCACCATCGCGATTCCCGGTGACCGGAAGATGTCTTTGGCGAGCCTGTCCAGGATGATCATGTCGCCGGTGTTGCGCATGTCGTGATCACTCTCGATCATGAGGATATCGGGATTCATTGTGGCGGCACTGAAATGCCGCTCCGCGGCCTCGTATCCGACATTGGATGGGAGATCGCCGGGTATGTAGAAGCGGTCGTTGAAGCTGAGCTTTATGCTCGGCATGATCAGGATCCCGACGAGGCAGATCAGCAGCGACGCCACGAAGATCGGCCCGGGCCAGCGGACGGTGGCGGTGCCCATGCGTCGCCATCCCCGCGTCTTGATCATCCGCTTCGGGTCAAGCAGGCCGAAACGAGTGGCCACGGCGACGACGGCCGGCGCTGCGGTCAGCGCACCCGCGACGACGACGACCAGCCCCACAGCGGACGGAATACCCAGCGCCTTGAAGTACGACAGCCGCGCCAAGTGGAGGCATAACGTGGCCCCGGCAATGGTCAGCCCCGAGCCCAGGATGATGTGGAATGTCCCGCGGAACATGGTGTAGTAGGCCGCTTCCCGGTCTTGCCCGGCCTGACGCGCCTCCTGGTAGCGACCGATGAGAAAAATCGCGTAGTCGGTTCCCGCCGCGATCGCCAACGAGGACAACATGGCGACGACGAATGTCGAGAACCCCAGCAGGTCGTAGTCGCCGAGAATCGCGACCAGCCCCCTGGCCGTGCCCATCTCGAAACCAACCATGACAAGAACGAGAAGAACCGTGCTGATGGAGCGATAGGCGAGGAACAGCATGATCATGATGACCAGGCCGGTCACGCCCATCATCACGAACATGCTTTTATCAGCGGCTTCGTTCATGTCCGTTGTCAGCGGCGCCGGACCGGTGACGTAAACCTTGAGCCCTTTCGGGGGCGCTGACCGGTCAACGATTTCCCGTACCGCTTTGACGGACTCGTTGCCCATGGTGCTGCCCTGGTTGCCGGCCAGATTGAGTTCGACGTAAGCGGCTTTGCCGTCCCTACTCTGGACGCCCGCTGCGGTGAGTGGATCTCCCCACACGTTCTGGACGTGCTGCACGTGCTCGGGGTCGGCCTCCAGCTTTTTCACCAGGCCGTCGTAATAGCGATGCGTTTCTCCCCCGAGGTCCCCGAGGTCGTTGTCGCTCTCGAGAACGATCATCGCGATGCTGTCGGAGTCCGACTCGTGGTACTTCGCGCCGATACGCTTCGCGGCGATCATCGCCGGTGCATCTTTCGGCGACATCGTCACCGCATGGTTTCTCGCGACCGATTCGATCGGCGGCACAAGCACGTTGAGGGCGACGGTCAGCAGCAGCCATCCGATGATGATCGGCCATGCGAAACGGTGCACGAACCGCATGAATTTCGGACGGGCTTGGGTATCGGGGCTGTCGGCGTTCATGCGGCTTTCACCAAGCACGATGTCTGGGCGTGGCGTCCGGCCGAGGTTTGCTCGTCCTTCACCTCACCGTTGACCGTGATCCGGCACCCGATGTCGTCGCTGTCGCCCTGTGCCACCAAGTTGGCGATCACGGCCGGCACCGTCGTTGTGATCGTGTAGGTCCAGGGCAGGCTGGTGAAGTTCGCCTGCTCCGGCTGGGCGTTGTTGTCCAGATAACTGACGCCTCCCGTGGTGTCGCCGGGCCCGTAAACCTCGTATGTCACCCGCTTGACATAGGAGGGCTCGAGCGGCTTGGCGCTGCTGCCGGTCGCGGTGAAGATCGCCTCAGAGCCGAAAGCGCCGCGAAGCTTCTCGACGGCGATACCACCCAGGGCAACCGCTACCGCCACGGCGAGCGGTATCCACGCCCTTTTGAGAAAGGTCAACACTGGCGTTTCCTTTCACTCGTGGCCCAGTGCTCCTACTACGGAGCCTCACGCTCGTCCAGCGCAGCCAGTAGGGCCGTTCGCCCCTGCGAATGACGGCCATCCAGCACAAAAACTTGCACAAAACCACGGCCTCGATTCGATCCCGCAGCACTATGTATACCATACCCCCTATGGTATTTGTCGAGGACGCGAGATGCCCGGCATGGCGCGTGAGGTGCGCGAGTCGCGTATCAGGAACCCACAATCCGTGCGGCGCGGCATGGGGAAGAAAGGCTCTGTCAGACAACCTTATTCGGCGATTCGTCACCCCAGCTGCTCGGCAGCATCGGAGCGCCGTTCCAGCCGTCGCCGGTCAGTGTGATCAGGCCGGCTGGGCTCTGACGCTCCGGTTCCGGCTGCGGCCCCGGCAAATCCGAGGGACCCCGCACCCCGGTCTGACGTCGCGGTCCGCGCTTCCGGCCCGGGCTCGGGTCCACGTCGTCGGCAGGGTCCATGAACTCGTAGCGGTGCGCGGTCCCGCGCGGTCGTCCCCCGGCGCCGGCGTCCCCGTGTCCGCTCCCCAGCCGACGGCGCCGCGGGCCTGCGGGGCGGCGTCGTCGGGCGCCGGCTGGTCAGCTTTGCGGCGCGGCCGCCGCCGCTGCGGCGCTTCGACAGTCCCGATAGACCCACGGCGCAGAGGACATCGGCCATGCCCGCGCCGATCCCGCCCGACACAATGGGACCCAAGCCGACCCCAGGGCCCCCCTCTGGTTTCGCCGTGTCTTTGCGCCCGGACCGGCGATGCGCAACGATGCAGGGATGCGGTGTGACGTTGCGCGGGAGGCGCTTTCTGCGCGATTGGACGGCGAGCGTCCCCAGGTTCTCGCGCAGCAGGTCGATGCCCACCTTGAATCGTGCCGCAGTTGCCGCGCCTGGCTGATCGGGGCCGCCGTGCAGACTCGTCGACTCGCCTCGATCGAACCCGGCCAGGGACCGGACCTGGTGGACAAAATTTTGGCGAGTGTCGGCGGGGGTTCCGCCGACCGGCACGGCCGCTGGATGCGCGCGCTGCGGTGGCGCTACCGGCGCTGGGGGCTCATCGGCGTCGGCGTGTTCCAGGTGGCGCTCGCGGCGGCCCAGATCGGCGGCATGGACTTCGGCATGGTGTCGGCGCACATGCACGGGGCGATGTCTGGTGAGCACCTGATGCACGAGTCCACGGCGTGGCTGCTGGCTTTAGGTCTGGCCATGATCGCCGCGGGCATCTGGCCCGTCACCGCGATCGGCGTCGCGGCGATCACCGGCGTGTACTCGGTGGCGCTGCTGAGTTACGTGATCGTCGACGCCTTCAATGGCGAGGTAACCGCGTCGCGGATCGCCAGCCACATGCCCCTGCTGCTCGGGTTGGCGTTCGCGTTGCTGGTGGCGCGCGAGCGCGTCGGCACGCACGCGCCGCGCGACGCCGACATCTCGTACACCGGTCGGACCGCCCCGCCGTCATCGACCGCTCGACGACGTGCTCATCTCTGGCCCATCAACCGTTCGTCCGACCCCGACGCAAACTCTACGACAGCCCGTCGTAGACTAACCGAGCCCGCGAAACGAAGGTGGTTCGCTATGACCGCGTCAAGCGATGACGAGGCCGTTACCGAGCTAGCCCTCGCAGCCGCCGGCGGGAACGAACGAGCGCTCGAGGCGTTCATCAGGGCCACCCAGCAAGACGTGTGGCGTTTCGTCACCTACCTGTCGGACGCGGGCACTGCCGACGACCTGACTCAGGAGACCTTCCTGCGCGCGATCGGTGCCATCGAGCGGTTCTCCGGGCGATCCAGTGCGCGAACGTGGCTGCTGGCTATCGCCCGCCGGGTCGTCGCCGATCACATCCGCCACGCCCAATCGCGACCGCGCACCGCGGCCGGCGCGGATCCCGAGCGTGTCGTTCGCGGTGACCGTCACGCCCGTGGGTTCGAGGACCTGGTCGAAGTGACGACGATGATCGCCAACCTCACGACCGAACAGCGGGAAGCCCTGCTGCTCACCCAGCTGCTCGGCCTGCCCTACGCCGACGCCGCAGCGGTGTGCGGCTGCCCGGTGGGCACCATCCGGTCCCGCGTCGCGCGCGCCCGCGATGCGCTGCTGGCCGGCGTTGAACGCGAGGACCTGACCGGCTAGCTGACCTGGTCGCCTCTCATAAGCCCAGTCCCGCAACCCATTCGGCGGCTTCTTCCACCGTGCCGACGGTGTGCACGCCTGTCGGCAGCGCTGGCCGCGCCACCATCACCACCGGAATGTTCAGTGCGGCGGCGGCATCCAGCTTTGCCCGGGTCATCTCGCCGCCACTGTTCTTGGTGACCAGGGCGTCGATGCGGTGCTCGCGCAACAGCGCGAGTTCGCCGTCGTAGCGATACGGGCCGCGGGAGAGCAACAGCTGGTGCCTGCGCGGCATCACGGCATTGTCGGGTTCGGTGACCGCACGGATCAGAAACCAGGCGTCGCTGTCGGCGAAGGCCTTGACGCCCGAGCGCCCAGTGGTAAGAAAGACTCGCAAGTAACCTTTCCGGGCAACGACTTCCGACGCCTGGATGTCCGATTCGACGACAATGGCGGTACCGGGATCCCATCCCGGGCGGTCTAGCACCACGTGCGGTATTCGTAACTCCCCGCATGCCTTCGCGGCGTGGGCCGTCATGGTCGCCGCGAACGGATGAGTGGCGTCGACGACGGCGTCGATGCCCTCCTCATGCAGCCACCGCCGCAGCCCGTCGACACCACCGAATCCCCCGACCCGTACCGGACCGACCGGCAGGGCCGGGTCCGGAACCCGGCCCGCCAGCGAACTGACGACCTCGACATTCGGGTGCAGGATCTTCGCCAGCGCGCGGGCTTCCGCGGTGCCGCCGAGCAACAGAACCCGCATCAGTGCCGGCTCCCCCGCGTCCGCCCGGTGGAATACAGATAACTGTCCGTGAACCCTTCGGCGGCCAGCGCGTCGCCGACGATGATGACGGCGGTCTTGGTGATTCCGGCGTCGTGCATCTGCTCGGCGATGTCGGCGAGCGTGCCGCGCAGCACGGTCTGCTGCGGCCAGCTGGCGAAAGCCACCACAGCAGTGGGTGTTTCGGCTCGATACCCGCCCTCCAGCAGTTGCGGGACGATCGCGTCGATCTGCGCGGCGGCCAGATGCAGGACCAGGGTGCCGCCGGATCGGGCGAGCGCGGCGAGGTCCTCCCCGGGCGGCATCGGTGTCGACAGCGAGGCCACCCGCGTCAGTGTCACCGTCTGCGCCACGCCCGGCACTGTGAGCTCTCGTTTCAGAGCGGCCGCGGCCGCGGCGAAGGTTGGCACACCGGGCACGATCTCGTAGCCGATGCCGAGCGCATCCAGACGACGGCACTGCTCGGCCAGCGCGCTGTACAGCGACGGGTCACCGGAGTGCAGTCGCGCGACGTCGTGGCCGGCGGCGTCGGCGTCGGCGAGTTCGGTGACGATCTGTTCCAGCGTAAGCGGGCCGGTATCAACGACTTTGGCGTCGGCCGGGCATAACGCGAGGAGGTCGTCGGGCATGATGGAACCCGCATAGAGGCATGTTTTGCATCTCTGGAGAATCCGGTGGCCGCGGACGGTGATGAGGTCGGCGGCGCCGGGGCCCGCCCCGATGAAATAAACCGTCACCGCGTCACCGCCCACTGGGTGACCGGATACTGCGGGCGCCAGCCGGTGAACTCGCCCAGCTGCTCACCGTGATAGTGCTGGAAGCGGCGCAGCCGCCCGCCGAAGCGGGAATACGCCTGTATCAGAAAGGCTTCCGATTCGGCCGTGACCACGTTGGCGACCAGGCGCCCGCCGACCGGCAGCTTGGCGAGGCACGCGTCGAGCAGACCCGGCTGGGTCAGGCCACCGCCGACGAAGATCACCGATGGTGCATCGAGCCCGTCGAACGCGTCGGGCGCCGCGCCGCGCACGTCGATGCTGACGCCGAAAGCGGCGGCGTTGAAACGGATGTTGCCGCGCCGCCGTTCGTCGCGTTCGAACGCCACCGCGCCGCAGTCAGGCCAGCTCAGGCACCACTCGACGCTGATGCTGCCCGAGCCGGCGCCCACGTCCCACAGCCGCTCCCCCGGACGCGGCGCCAGGGCGGCCAGGGTCGCCGCGCGGATCCCCAGCTTGGTGATCTGACCGTCGTGGGCGAACGCGTCGTCCGGCACCGGCGTGATGCGTTCGTCGGGCAAGTAGCGGACGGCGGTGAGGTTGAGGTCGTCGACGTCCGGGGGCGGCTCGTAGGCCCACTGGCGGGCCGTGCCGTCGCGGCGGCGCTCGGCTGGGCCGCCGAGCTGTTCGAGCACGGTCATCGCGGAGTCGCCGCGGCCGTGTGCATTGAGCAGCTCTGCCAGCGCCGCGGGCGTGGAGTTGTCCCGCGAGAGCACGATCGCCCGGCCGCCGCGGCGTAGCGCGGCGTGCGGTTCGGCGGTCACCAGGCTGATGACCTCGGTGTCATGGGAGTTCCAGCCCATCCGCGCGCACGCCAGCGTCACCGACGACACCTGGGGCAGCACCCTGACGTTTTCGGTGCCGTGCAACCGAATCAGCGTGCCGCCGATGCCGTGCAGCAGCGGATCGCCGCTTGCGACAACGTGGATGTCGCCCGTATGGGCGTCGGGCAACGTCTGCAGCGCGGGCAGCATCGGCGACGGCCACTCGTGGCGGGGCGCGGACACCGTGTCGTCGAGCAGGTCGAGTTGCCGCTTGGACCCGTAAATCACCGTGGCTCGGTGTATTTCGGCTCGCGATGTCTCGGGGAGTCCCGCCATGCCGTCGGCGCCGATGCCGACAACGACGATCATCGCGGCATCCTGCGCCACACGAACGGCGGCAGCAGCCGCATCACGAAGAACGTCGGCCGCAGCGCCCACGGGATCCACACGGTGCGACGACCTTTGGCCAGCGCGCGCGCCGTCGCCGCCGCGACCTCGTCCGGGGTGCTGGAGAACGGCGCGGGCGTCATGCCCTCCGTCATGCGCCCGACGACAAATCCCGGGCGGGCGATCAGTAGCCGCACGCCGGTGCCGTGCAGCGCGTCGGCCAATCCGCTGGCGAAGCCGTCCAGGCCGGCCTTGGCCGAGCCGTAGACGTAGTTGGCGCGGCGCACCCGGACACCGGCCACCGACGAGAACACCACCAGCGAGCCCCGGCCGGCCGTGCGCATGGCGGCCGCCAGGTGCGTGAGGATGCTGACCTGGGCGACGTAGTCGATGTTCACGATGTCGATCGCGTGGGCGGCGTCGATCTCGGCGCGGGCCTGGTCGCCGAGGATCCCGAAGGCCAGCACGGCGGTGCCGATGGGGCCGTGATCGGCGACGAGCGAGGCGACCAGCGGACCGTGCGAGCCCAGGTCGTCGGCGTCGAACTCCCTGGTGTGCACTTCCGCGGCGCCGGCTTCCCGCAGGGTGGCGACCTGCTGGTCGAGCTGATCGGCTTTGCGCGCGGCGAGCACGACCGTTGCCCCGGGAGCCAGGCGGCGCGCGAGTTCGATGCCGATCTCACTGCGGCCGCCCAGAATCAGAAGCGGACCCGTGCCCGTGTCGTCCACGGCTGCGATTATCGCCTGCGCTAGCGTGGGCGGTGATGGCGAATACCACTACCCGGCTCACCGACGATGCGCTGGCGTTTCTGTCCGAACGTCACCTGGCCATGCTGACAACGTTGCGGGGTGACGGTTCACCGCATGTGGTGGCGGTGGGTTTCACCTTCGACCCCACGACTCATATCGCGCGCGTCATCACCACCGGCGGCTCGCAGAAGGCGGTGAACGCCGACCGCGCCGGGGTGGCTGTGCTCAGCCAGATCGACGGCGCCCGGTGGCTCTCGCTGGAAGGCCGGTCGAAGGTCAACAGCGACGCCGATGCCGTGCGTGACGCCGAATTGCGCTACGCCCAGCGCTACCGCACCCCGCGGGCCAACCCGAAACGGGTGGTCATCGAGGTGCAGGTGGAGCGGGTGCTGGGGTCGTCGGATCTGCTGGACCGGGGTTAACTCAGAGCCGCATTTCCTGCGTGAGTCTCGAGCGCGAGGTCGACGCAAATCATTGCGGCCGCCTTATTGCTGAAGCAGTAGCTGTCGTCATTGATGATCATCGGTCAATAGCCGGGGTTGCACGCAAATGGTGTGCTAAATCAGAGGCTTGGGTATGCCTGGACTTGCAGGTCGCGACGGCGCCTGTGCTGTGATCAGCTGGGATCGCGGGCGGCCATCGGCAGCCCGGAGCAGGCAGGCTGGGATGGGTAGTCGATGGCCGATGAAACCCAGTCGTGCCACTGTCGGTGACTCATGTTGGCGGTGAGCTTGTCGCAGAGGTCTCTGGGGCGGGCAACAGCGGGCCACAGTCGTAGGGTGCGGTCCGAGCTGACGGAAGCGAGGCGCTGACCGTCGGGGCTGAAGGCCACATCCATGACCGCGTCGGTGTGCCCGGTGAGGGCGTCGCCGATGGGTTGGCGGGTGTCGGAGTTCCACAAGCGAATCGTGTGGTCGCTGCCGGCGGAGGCCAGTCGGTGCCCGTCGGGGCTAAACGCCACGCTGAGCACCGAGTCGGTATGCCCGGTGAGGGGTGCGCCGACGGGTTGGCGGGTGTCGGAGTTCCACAATCGGACCGTCTTGTCGATGCTGGCCGAGGCCAGTCGGTGCCCGTCGGGGCTGAACGCCACGCTGTGCACTGCGTCGGTGTGCCCGGTCAGGGGTGCGCCGATGGGCTGGCCGGTGTCGGCGTTCCACAAGCGGATCGTCGCGTCGTCGCTGGCCGAGGCCAGCCGGTGCCCGTCGGGGCTGAACGCCACACTGTCCACCACGCCCCGGTGGCCGGTGAGCGGCTGGCCGATGTCGGTGTTCCACAACCGGACCGTGTGGTCATGGCTGGCGGAGGCCAGCCGGTGCCCGTCGGGGCTGAAC
>JARLGR010000044.1 GCA_031292665.1 Mycobacterium sp.
AAGGCGCCGCGGTTCGCGTTCGAGAAATTCCCCGGCGCCGATCCCACGCTGACCACCACCATGAAGTCCGTCGGCGAGGCAATGTCGTTGGGCCGCAACTTCGTCGAGGCACTCGGCAAGGTGATGCGGTCGCTGGAGACCAGCCGTGCCGGGTTCTGGACGGCGCCGGATCCCGACGGCGCGGAAGGTCAAGTCGATGAGGTGCTGACCCGGTTGCAGACCCCGACCGAAGGCCGGCTCTATGACATCGAGCTGGCGTTGCGGCTGGGCGCGTCGATTGAAGAGGTGGCACAAGCGTCCGCCGTCGACCCGTGGTTCGTCGCGCAGATCGGCGAGCTGGTGGCGCTGCGTGCCGAAGTGGTCGACGCCCCGGTGCTCGACGCCGATCTGCTGCGGCGCGCCAAGCACAACGGGCTGTCGGACCGCCAGATCGCGGCGCTGCGGCCGGAATTGGCCGGGGAGAACGGCGTGCGCTCGTTGCGCGAGCGGCTGGACATCCACCCGGTGTACAAGACCGTGGACACCTGCGCGGCCGAGTTCGAGGCCAAGACGCCCTACCACTACAGCAGCTATGAGCTGGACCCTGCCGCTGAGACCGAGGTGGCTCCTCAGACCGAGCGGCCCAAGGTGCTGATTCTGGGGTCCGGACCCAACCGGATCGGCCAGGGCATCGAATTCGACTACAGCTGCGTGCATGCGGCAACCACGCTGTCGCAGGCCGGTTTTGAGACCGTGATGGTCAACTGCAACCCCGAGACGGTGTCCACCGACTACGACACCGCCGACCGGCTGTACTTCGAGCCGCTGACGTTCGAGGACGTGCTGGAGGTATTCCGCGCCGAGGGGGAGTCGGCGAGCGGCGGGCCGGGGGTCGCCGGCGTGATCGTGCAACTCGGCGGCCAGACCCCGCTCGGCCTGGCGCAGCGGCTCGCCGACGCCGGCGTCCCCATCGTCGGCACCCCGCCGGAGGCCATCGACCTGGCCGAAGATCGCGGCGCCTTCGGTGACGTGCTCGCCACCGCGGGCCTGCCGGCCCCCCGCTACGGCACCGCCACGACGTTCGCCCAGGCGCGCCGGATCGCCGAGGAGATCGGCTATCCGGTGCTGGTGCGGCCGTCGTACGTCCTGGGCGGACGTGGCATGGAGATCGTCTACGACGAGGCGACGCTGAAGGGCTACATCACCCGCGCGACCGAGCTTTCCCCGGAGCACCCCGTGCTCGTCGACCGCTTCCTCGAGGACGCGGTGGAGATCGACGTCGACGCCCTGTGCGACGGCGCCGAGGTCTACATCGGCGGCATCATGGAGCACATCGAGGAGGCCGGCATCCACTCCGGCGACTCGGCCTGCGCCCTGCCGCCGGTGACGCTGGGCCGCAGCGACATCGAGAAGGTGCGCCACGCCACGGAGGCCATCGCGCACGGCATCGGCGTCGTGGGGTTGCTCAACGTGCAGTACGCCCTCAAAGACGACGTCCTCTACGTTTTGGAGGCCAATCCGCGCGCCAGCCGCACCGTGCCGTTCGTCTCGAAGGCCACCGCGATCCCGCTCGCCAAGGCGTGCGCCCGGATCATGTTGGGCGCCAAGATTTCCCAGCTCCGCGAAGAAGGAATGCTGGCTGCCTCCGGGGATGGTGCCAACGCGGCGCCAGATGCCCCGATCGCGGTCAAGGAGGCCGTGTTGCCGTTCCACCGGTTCCGGCGCGCCGACGGGTCGGCTATCGACTCCCTGCTCGGCCCGGAGATGAAATCCACCGGCGAGGTGATGGGGATCGACCGCGATTTCGGCAGGGCCTTCGCCAAAAGTCAGACCGCCGCCTACGGATCGCTGCCGGCGGCGGGCACCGTCTTCGTGTCGGTCGCCAACCGGGACAAGCGATCACTGGTGTTTCCCGTCAAGCGCCTCGCCGACCTTGGTTTTCGCGTTCTCGCTACCGAGGGCACCGCAGAGATGCTGCGCCGCAACGGAATTCCGTGCGACGAGGTGCGTAAGCATTTCGAGCCGCCGCAGCCGGGGCGCCCGGCGATGTCCGCCGTCGACGCGATCAGGGCCGGTGAGGTCGACATGGTGATCAACACGCCCTACGGCAACTCCGGTCCGCGCATCGACGGTTACGAAATCCGTTCCGCCGCAGTCTCGGTCAACATCCCCTGCGTGACCACCGTGCAGGGCGCCTCCGCGGCCGTGCAGGGCATCGAGGCGGGGATCCGCGGCGACATCGGGGTGCGGAGCCTGCAGGAACTGCACAGCCAGATGGGGCAGGGCGGGGCACCCGGGAAGGAGGCCCGGTGACCGGATTCGGTACCCGGCTCGCGGAGGCGAAACTGCAGCGCGGCCCGCTGTGTGTGGGCATCGACCCGCATCCGGAGTTGCTGCGGGCGTGGGACCTGCCGAGCAGCGCCGACGGGCTGGCCGCGTTCTGCGACATCTGCGTCGAGGCGTTTTCGGGTTTTGCCGTCGTCAAGCCGCAGGTGGCTTTCTTCGAGGCCTACGGGGCCGCCGGGTTCGCGGTGCTGGAACGCACCATCGCCGCGCTGCGTGCCGCCGGGGTGCTGGTGCTGGCCGACGCCAAACGCGGGGACATCGGGTCGACGATGGCGGCCTATGCCGCCGCCTGGGCCGGCGATTCTCCGCTGGCCGCCGACGCCGTGACCGCCTCCCCGTATCTGGGGTTCGGGTCGCTGCGGCCGCTGCTGGAGGCCGCGGCGGCGCACGACCGGGGGGTGTTCGTGCTGGCGGCGACCTCCAACCCCGAGGGCGCAACCGTGCAGCGCGCCGTCTTCGACGGCCGCACGGTGGCCCAGCTGATTGTCGACCAGGCGGCGGTGGTGAATCGGTCCGCCAGCCACACCGGGCCGGGATACGTCGGTGTGGTCGTCGGTGCGACGGCTCTCGAGGCCCCCGATGTCAGCGCGCTGGGCGGTCCGGTGCTGGTTCCCGGGGTCGGGGTTCAGGGCGGGCGGCCGGAGGCGCTCCGCGGCCTGGGCGGGGCGGCGCCGGGCCAGCTGCTGCCCGCCGTGGCCCGTGAGGTGTTGCGGGCGGGACCGGGCGTGCCGGAACTGCGGGCGGCCGGCGAACGGATGCGGGATGCGGTCGCCTACCTGGCGGCGCCGTAAGCCGGCCCAACGCCGGGGCCGCCGAGTGTAAGCCCAGGGCACGGGGCTCCAATGTCGTCCATAGGGCCCACGCTCGAGCCCTCCGCCGCGCGAATGCCCGAATGTGGGGCAGTCAGTCCGAAGTCACGGCCGCGCCGGGCCGGGCGTCAATGTGCCCCTGGTTGATCCATCGCCGGACGGTGTCGTCGCTGACTCCGAGCAGCTCGGCCGCCTGACGGATCCGCAGGTTGGGCACCTTGGTAGCTGAAACCGGACCGGCGATCGGCTGAAATGTCGCTGGGCAACCGGCACTGAACTGCACCGACGCGAGAGGGCGACACGCGCGAGTGCGCTACGCGAAATCCGTGATCCCACGCACCCGGGCTCCCGGCCACCCGGGGCGGCTGTCCGGAGCGGCGGCCGGCGCGGCGCCCAGACCCCTCTGGGCGGCAAAAGTCCAGTTCAAACACCAAATACGGGTCGTTGCAGGCGGTGAACTGGCGCCGCCTCCGACCCTCGTCACGACGCCCGGCGGACCGCTTGCGGGAGCCACCCGGAAGGCCCACGCTGGGCATTTGTCCCCCTGAAGCAGGGGGGCGGGTTAGATTTCGTCAGGAACCGTGAGTACGGTCGTCTCCGCTGGCAGAAGTACCCGGCAGAGACAAAGAGATCGATTTCGATTGATCGGAGACGGAGGAATCGTGGCCCTTCCCCAGTTGACCGACGAGCAGCGCGCGGCCGCCTTGGAGAAGGCGGCCGCCGCACGTCGTGCACGAGCAGAGCTCAAGGACCGGCTGAAGCGCGGCGGCACCAATCTCACGCAGGTGCTCAAGGACGCAGAGACCAACGAAGTTCTGGGCAAGATGAAGGTGTCTGCGCTGCTGGAGGCGTTGCCCAAGGTGGGCAAGGTCAAGGCGCAGGAAATCATGACCGAGCTGGAGATCGCACCGACCCGGCGCCTGCGCGGTCTCGGTGACCGGCAGCGCAAGGCCCTGCTGGAAAAGTTCGGCTCCTAACCCGCCCGACGACCAGGCAGGCCGAATGGCCTGTGGGGACGCCGAGTCAGGGGTGCCGGTGAGCGCTGGCCGGGGACCGGACTTCGCGCACGAGACACGTCACGAGCCAACGGGCAAGGGGCGTGTCGTCGTGCTGTCCGGTCCCTCAGCGGTCGGCAAGTCAACGGTGGTCCGGCGCCTGCGCGAGCGGATTCCCCACCTGCATTTCAGCGTGTCGACCACCACGCGCAAGCCGCGGCCGGGTGAGGTCGACGGCGTCGACTATCACTTCGTCTCGCCCAGCCGCTTCCAGCAGCTGATCGACGAGGGCGCGCTGCTGGAGTGGGCCGAGATCCACGGTGGCCTGCACCGATCCGGCACGCCGGCCGAGCCGGTGCGGGCCGCCACCGCGTCCGGACGCCCGGTACTCATCGAGGTCGACCTGGCGGGGGCCAGGGCCGTGAAGAAGGCGATGCCCGAGGCGATCACGGTGTTCCTGGCGCCACCCAGCTGGGAGGATCTGGAGGCAAGACTCCTCGCCCGTGGCACCGAGACCCCGGAGGCGATGCGGCGCCGACTGGACACCGCCCGGGTCGAAATGGCGGCCCGAGGCGACTTCGACGAGGTCGTGGTCAACAGTCGATTGGAGTCCGCGTGCGCCGAATTGGTATCCTTGCTGGTGGGAACTACTCCGGGCCCGGCATGACCGTCTGGCCGGACCAGGAGCCACAGTTCAGATCAAACATTCGAGTATTTAGCGGTTCCTGGCCGTTCACGGCTGCTAACCGCCTCTAACCGCCGAGGAGATTGACTTACGTGAGTACTTCGCAGTCCGACGCGCCGCTGGCCGGCGTCCCCGACCAATTCGACCCGTCGGCGGGTGGACTGGGCGCCTACGACACCCCGCTGGGTATCACCAACCCGCCCATCGACGAGTTGCTGGACCGCGTCTCGAGCAAGTACGCCCTGGTCATCTACGCGGCCAAGCGGGCGCGTCAGATCAACGACTACTACAACCAGCTCGGCGAGGGAATCCTCGAGTACGTCGGCCCGCTGGTCGAGCCCGGGCTCCAGGAAAAGCCCCTGTCCATCGCACTGCGCGAGATCCACGCCGACCTGCTCGAGCACACCGAGGGCGAGTAGCAGGGCAGGCCGGGCGCGCTGTGGACCGCAAGCGGATCCCCAAAAAGGTCCCCAAACAAGTCATAGTCGGGGTTTCCGGGGGCATCGCCGCCTACAAGGCGTGCACCGTCGTTCGGCAGCTCTCTGAGGCCGGTCACCAGGTCCGGGTCATCCCCACCGACTCCGCGCTGCGCTTCGTCGGGGCCGCCACCTTCGAGGCGCTGTCCGGCCAGCCGGTCCACACGGGTGTCTTCGAGGACGTCCCCGAGGTGCCGCACGTCCGAATCGGTCAGCACGCCGACCTGGTTGTGGTGGCACCGGCCACGGCGGACCTGCTGGCGCGGGCGGTCGCCGGCCGGGCCGACGACCTGCTGACCGCGACCCTGCTCACGGCCCGCTGCCCGGTGCTGTTCGCGCCGGCGATGCACACCGAGATGTGGTTACACCCGGCCACCGTCGACAACGTGGCCACCCTGCGCCGCCGTGGCGCGGTGGTGCTGCAACCCGCCTCCGGGCGGCTCACCGGGGCCGACAGTGGAGCGGGACGGCTGCCGGAGGCCGAGGAGATCACCAACCTCGCCCACCTGATGCTGGAGCGTCACGACGCGCTGCCCTACGACCTTGCCGGCTGCAAGGTGCTGGTGACCGCCGGCGGCACCCGGGAACCGATCGACCCGGTGCGCTTCATCGGCAACCGAAGCTCCGGCAAGCAGGGCTACGCCGTGGCGCGCGTGGCCGCCCAGCGCGGCGCCGAGGTCACCCTGATCGCCGGGCACACCGCCGGGCTGATCGACCCCGCCGGTGTCGACGTCGTGCAGGTCAGCTCGGCCGAACAGCTTGGTGACGCGGTGTCCAAACACGCACCCGCGGCGGACGTGCTGGTGATGGCGGCCGCGGTTGCCGACTTCCGGCCCGCGCAGGTCGCGGCCGCCAAGATCAAGAAAAGCGCTGACGGCCAGGCCGAGGCGCCGACGATCCACCTGGTGCGCAACGACGACGTGCTGGCCGGCGTGGTGCGGGCACGCGCCCACGGGGAGCTGCCGAACATGCGTGCCATCGTGGGGTTCGCGGCCGAAACCGGCGACGCCAACGGCGACGTGCTGTTCCACGCCCGCGCGAAGCTGCGGCGCAAGGGCTGTGACCTGCTGGTGGTCAACGCGGTGGGCGACGGCAGAGCGTTCGAGGTGGACAACAACGACGGCTGGCTGCTGGCGTCCGACGGCACGGAGTCGGCGCTTCAGCACGGCTCCAAGACGCTGATGGCGAGTCGTATCGTTGATGCGATTGTCGCGTTCCTGCAGGGCGGCAGCGGGTAGGGTGGCGTGGTCCTGGACGGCGCCTGGACAGGTGCTGGATGATCCCCTGCCCGGGTGGATGAACTGGCTCTGATGCCAGAGGATATAAATTGGCTAACTAACTATTGGGAAGGATTGAACTGTGAGCGAAAAGGGTCGGCTGTTCACCAGTGAGTCGGTGACCGAAGGTCATCCCGACAAGATCTGTGACGCGATCAGCGACTCTGTCCTCGACGCGCTGCTGGCGGAGGACCCCCGCTCACGTGTCGCGGTCGAGACGCTGGTGACCACGGGCCAGGTGCACGTGGTGGGTGAGGTGACGACGACCGCGAAAGAGGCGTTCGCCGACATCACCAATACGGTCCGCGCGCGGATCCTGGACATCGGCTACGACTCGTCGGACAAGGGCTTCGACGGAGCGTCGTGCGGGGTGAACATCGGCATCGGTGCGCAGTCGCCCGACATCGCCCAAGGTGTCGACACCGCCCACGAGGCGCGCGTCGAGGGCGCGGCGGACCCGCTGGACGCACAGGGCGCCGGCGACCAGGGCCTGATGTTCGGCTACGCCATCAACGACACCCCGGAATTGATGCCGCTGCCCATCGCGCTGGCCCACCGGCTGTCGCGGCGGCTGACCGAGGTCCGCAAGAACGGCGTCCTGCCGTATCTGCGCCCGGACGGCAAGACGCAGGTCACCATCGCCTACGAGAACAACGTCCCGGTTCGGCTGGACACCGTGGTCATCTCCACCCAGCACGCGGCCGATATCGACCTGGAGAACACCCTGACGCCCGACATCCGGGAGAAGGTCCTCAACACGGTGCTCGACGACGTGGCGCACGACACGCTGGACACGTCCTCGCCGCGGGTGCTGATCAACCCGACCGGCAAGTTCGTGCTCGGCGGCCCCATGGGTGACGCGGGGCTGACCGGCCGCAAGATCATCGTCGACACCTACGGCGGCTGGGCCCGCCACGGTGGCGGCGCCTTCTCCGGCAAGGATCCGTCCAAGGTGGACCGCTCGGCGGCCTACGCCATGCGCTGGGTGGCCAAGAACATCGTCGCCGCGGGGCTGGCGGAACGGGTGGAGGTCCAGGTGGCCTACGCCATCGGCAAGGCCGCCCCCGTGGGCCTTTTCATCGAGACCTTCGGGACCGAGGCCGTCGACCCGGTGAAGATCGAGAAGGTCATCCCCGAGGTGTTCGACCTGCGGCCCGGTGCCATCATCCGCGACCTGGACCTGCTGCGCCCGATCTACGCGCAGACCGCGGCCTACGGGCACTTCGGCCGCACCGACATCGAGCTGCCGTGGGAGCAGCTCAACAAGGTCGACGAGCTCAAGCGGGCCATTTAAGCCACGGCTGTCGGCGCAGGCTTCAGGGACGGGAACAACGGGGACGTCATGGTCTCCCACATGCTCGCCCCGGGCGATCCCGCTGGCACGCAGCAATCCCTCATGGGCATGATCAACCTGGACGGCCGCGACGATCCGGACAATCCCGGGTACGCCAGCATGTTCTCGCTTCCGCTGCCGGTGGAGACCTTTCGCGCTGGGTTACTACGCGATGGTGCGGACCGGAGACCGCGCCGACATCACCTACGACCGGGCGAAGGACTCGATCGCCATCGACTGGCCCGAGGGCCACACCGAACATCTGCGCGCGAAGGCGCGGCTTGTCTTCGACAAGGTGACACACGCCAACGGCGTCGACTATCGCGGCGGACTGTTCGAGGGAAACGCGTTCGCCCCCAACACGGTCCACCCCTCGGCGGGGTCGTCCGGGGCGAGGCGACCGACGGCTACGGCCGGGTCAAGGGGTAGGACAAACTTTATGTCAACGACGCCTCACTGCTCCCGGGCTACCTCGGCTGCAACCCCTTCCTGTCCATCACCGTGCTCGCCGAGCGCAACATCGAGGGGATCCTGCAGGACCGCAGGTGACGCGGCGGCCGTGAATCGGTAGTCGTCCAGGTCGAATCTCTTGCTGCGCCAGTACGCTTCGAGCGTGGTGGCGGGACGCAGCGGCACGTCGCCGTTCTTGTCGAAGTAGTAGCTGTTGGCCAGTGCGCAGCTGTCCTGCCAGAAGATCTGGCGGTGCCGCTTGCGCATCATCTCGGCGAAGTACCGGGCGTTGGCCTCCTCGGTCACCTCGACCCGCGTCGCGCGGTCGCGCCGCGCCCGCGTCAGGCACCGCACGATGTGACGGGTCTGCGCCTCGATGAGCGCGAAGTACGACGAGCCGACATAGCCGTACGGGCCGAACACCGTGAAGAAGTTGGGAAAGCCGGGAACCGAGACGCCCTCGTATGCCTGCATTCGGTGCTCGTCCCAGAAGCGGCTCAACGACTCTCCGCCGCTTCCGGTGACCGAGTAGGTCGGGACGTTGTCGGTGTCCATCACCTTGAAGCCGGTCGCCAGGACCAGGACGTCGACCTCGTGGTTCTCGCCGTCGGTGGTGACCACCGCCGAGGGCGTGATCTCGTCGATCGGCTCGGTGACGAGCCGCACGTTGTCGCGGTTGAACGTGGCCAGGTAGCCGTTGTGGAAGCCCGGTCGCTTACACCCCACGGCATACCGCGGGGTGAGTTTCTCGCGCACCGTCGGGTCGTGCACCTGTTGGCGCAGATATTTGAGTCCGGCGGCTTTCATCCGCTTGGCGAGCGGGAACACGGTGAAGTACTGCGCCGCGACTGTGAAGCCCAGCTCGACGAACGCCTGGCTGAGCAGCCGCTGGACGGCCTTGCCGCCCGGGATGCGCATCGCCCGGCGCGCCGGCGGCGGCAGCGAAACGTCGAACTTGGGGAAGCACCAGATCGGCGTGCGCTGGAAGACGGTGAGCGAAGAGACGATCGGCGCGATCTCGGGGATGACTTGGACGGCGGAGGCGCCGGTGCCGATGACGGCGACGCGCTTGCCGGTGAGGTCCTGGCCGTGATCCCACCGCGCGGTGTGCATGGTGATGCCGGCGAACGAGTCCACGCCGTCGATGTCGGGCAGGTTCGGCACGGTGAGCACGCCGCTCGCGCTGATCAGGAATCTTGCGGTCAGCACTCCGCCTGGATCCGTCTGCACCCGCCACAAGCAGTTTTCGTCGTCGAATTCCGCGGCAATCACCTTGGTGTTGAACCGGATTCGCGAGCGGATGCCGTACTTGTCGACGCAGTGTTCGGCATACGCCTTCAACTCACGACCCGGCGCGTAGGTGCGCGACCAGTCCGCGCTCTGCTCGAAGGAGAACTGGTAGGAAAACGACGGGATGTCCACGGCGATGCCGGGATAGGTGTTCCAGTGCCAGGTCCCTCCAACCCCGTCGCCGGCCTCGACCAGCAGGTAGTCGGGGAATCCGGCGCGGTCCAGCTTGATCGCGGCACCGATGCCGGAGAATC
>JARLGR010000045.1 GCA_031292665.1 Mycobacterium sp.
CGGCAGGGCCGCTGCTGAGTGATCACCACGGCCAGGGAGTCGATGAACCCGCGCACGGCGTTGACCGGGCGGCCGTCGGGCGCGGTGATCGACGAGGGCACGCCGAAATAGGAGCGGAACCACATGCTCGGGCCGTCGAGCAGCAGCAGCGGGGCGGGCATGCCGGCTATGGTCTCATGTCGGCCGAACGTCGACTTGTTGTCGACTATTTGAGGAATCGGCGCAACGAGCCGACCCTCGGCGCGGTTAGCCTGGCTGCCATGGATTCTCACCGATTCGACGCCGCTGATGCCTTCGCCGCTGAGGTCTACGCCCGCCGGCTGGCCGAGGCGGCCGCCGTGACCGCCGCCGCGGGCCTGGCCGGCCTGGTGATCACCCCGGGCTACGACCTGCGCTACCTGGTCGGCTCGCGCGCGCAGACGTTCGAGCGGCTCACCGCGCTGGTCTTGCCGGCGTCCGGTGACCCGACGGTGGTGGTGCCGCGGTTGGAGCTGGCCGCGCTCAAGGAGTCGGCCATTGCGGAACTGGGGCTGGCGGTGCGCGATTGGGTCGACGGCGACGACCCGTACCAACTGGTGAGCGCCGCGTTGGGCGGCGGCCCGGCGGCGACCGCCGTCACCGATTCGATGCCGGCGCTGCACTTGTTGCCGCTGGCCGGTGTGCTGGGCGTGCTGCCGATCCTGGCCACCGACATAATGCGCGCGCTGCGGATGGTCAAGGAACAATGCGAGATCGACGCACTGCGCAAGGCCGGTGCGGCCATCGATCGCGTGCATGCCCGGGTGCCGGAGTTCTTGGTGCCCGGCAGGACCGAGGCCGACGTGGCGGCCGACATCGCCGAAGCGATTGTCGCCGAGGGGCACTCGGAGGTGGCGTTCATCATCGTCGGATCCGGCCCGCACAGCGCCGACCCGCATCACGGGTATTCGGATCGCGAACTGCGGGTCGGTGACATCGTCGTCGTCGACATCGGGGGAGCTTATGACCCCGGCTACCATTCCGACTCGACGCGCACCTACAGCATCGGCGAGCCCAGACCCGAGGTGGCACAACAGTATTCGGTGCTGCAACGCGCCCAGCACGCGGCACTCGAGGCGGTTCGCCCCGGGGTGACCGCCGAGCAGGTGGACGCCGCCGCCCGCGACGTGCTGGCCCGGGAAGGACTCGCGGAGTTCTTCGTGCACCGCACCGGGCACGGCATCGGGCTGTCGGTCCACGAGGAGCCGTACATCGTCGCCGGCAACGACCTGCCGCTCACCCCGGGCATGGCCTTTTCCATCGAGCCGGGCATCTATTTCCCGGGCCGCTGGGGCGCCCGCATCGAAGACATCGTCGTCGTCACCGAGGACGGTGGTGCAGCCGTCAACAACCGGCCGCACGAGTTGATCGTCGTCCCCGCGTCCTAGCAGGCATGTCGGCCTCCCCGCGTAGCTTGGGCGGGGTGTCGATTCTGGAACTCCCGCTGCTGCCGCTCCGCATCGCGCGTCACATCGCCGACGCGCTGACGCACCCCAGCCCGCCGGTCCCGGCCCCGCCGGCCGACCTGGTGGTGGTCGACGGGATGCCCGAGGGCGTGCCGCCCGCGGCGCGGCGCCCCGAACCCCAGCTTCCCGTGCCGGCGGGATGGCCGTTCGGCGAGGAGTTTCCGCGCACCTGCGGCGCCGGCCGAGTGGCCGGTGGCGCGCTGTTCTGGACCGACTTCCTCTACGACGACCATGGCGCGACGGGCGTCCCGATCGGCGACCTGAAAATACAGGCGCCGCCGCACGGCACCTACATCTATCCCGACGGCCCCGCGGCCCGCAACGGCGCCGACATCTTCCGGGTCGCCATCGGACTCACCGACACCCACACGTGGTGGCGGGTCGACTGGAACACGCTGCTGGATCCCTCGGTGCCGATCGCGCTGTTCACCTTCGACACCGACCCCGGCCGGCCCGGTTCGGGGCCCGGTTCAGAACAGTGGCCGGCCGGGGCCGGAATCCGTTCGGCCGGCATCGACATGGCCCTGCTGCTCTCGGGGAGCGGGGCCGCGCTGATCGATTTGACCACCCAGGCCAGCACGCCGGTCCAGCACAGCGTCGACATGCAATCGCGGTCGTTTCTGGCGCAGGTGCCGCGGTCACTGCTGGAACCGGCCGGCAGCTGGACGGTCCGGCTGGCCGCGGGGTTGGCCAACGTCGCAGGCGACGGGTTCGCCGACGTGCCCGCCGAGCGCGGCGCGCTGCCGGGGCAGCCCAACGTTTACAACGTCGCGTTTCGCACCAGCGACCAGGAGCCGCCGCACCTGAACTTCTGGTCGGATTCGGCCCAGGCCGCGGCCCTGACCAGCGGCGACGTGTCGAAATTTGCGGTCAGCGTGTCCTGGGACCGGCTGGCCGCCGGGGAAACCGACCCCGAACCGATCATCACCGGCCCCTCGACGCGTTGGTACGTGTCCTCGGTGGAGCTGGGACAAGGTGTCGCCACCGACGACATCCTGAGCACCAAGCCGCAGTTCCTGGGCCGAGTGCAGCCGTATTCGATCTGCCTGCCTTCCAAATATGGGTCCTACGCGCCAGGCCGCGCGCTGCCGCTGACCTTGCTGCTGCATTCCCTTTCACTCGGGCAAAGCCAATTCGCCGCGATCGACCCGCGCCTGCTGCACGAGGTGTGCGAGCGCCGCGACTCGGTGGTGGTCACACCGCTGGCCCGCAGCCCGTCGACCTGGTACTTCGACACCGGCGAGCTCGACGTCTGGGAAGTGTGGGCGCGGGTGGCCGAACAGCTGGGCACCGACCCCAACCGCACCGTGATCTCCGGCTACTCGATGGGCGGATACGCGGCCTACAAGCTGGGATTGAGCTACCCGCAGGTGTTCTCGCAGGCGGTCGTGCTGGCCGGCCCGCCGGCGTGCGGCGTGCGGCTGCTTCCCGGCGTCGACATTCCGGCCGACCTCGACCCTGACTCGCCGTGCGCCCGTGAGGGCGACACGTGGAAGCTCCTCGTGAACGCCCGCTGGCTGCCCTACGTCATCGCCCACGGCCTGGTCGACGAGCTGGTGCCGATCGCCTCGGCCGCCGAGCAGGTGCTCGAACTCGACCGGCTGGGCTACCGGCACCGCTTCACCCTCTACCCGCTCGAGGATCACCTCGCCTGGGTGCTGCAGGACAAATTCGAGGATCCGATCTCCCACATGAAAACCGGCCTGCGCCAAGCCGATCCGGGCCACATCACGTTCGCCTGGTATCCGCAGCTGGTGCGGGCGGATCTGGGTATCGGTCCGCACCAGGTGTGGTGGTTGTCGGAGCTGACCGCCGATCCCGCGGTGACGGCGCGGCATGGGGCCGTCGCCGAGGTCGACGCGCGGTCGTATGCCCGGCCGGACCCGACGCACACCATTCGGCATCATCGCGGCGTCTTCGTCGACTTCGAGCCAACTCCGGGCCTCTACAGCGAGCTGGACTGGCGGGTGGGGCCACGCGTTGGAGCGTTGCCATACCTGACGCTGCGGCTCGCCGGCCTCGCGGTGGATATCCGGCGCGCCGGGTTGGCCGAGTTGCGGTCGTCGACGATCACGGTTACCACCGACACCGCCACGCGCATGGCGCTCAACGGGCTGCCCGCAGGCGTCGAGGTGCGACTCGACGGTCAGCCATCCGGGGCGACCGTGGCCGTGCCCGCGGGGCGTCACCGCATCACGCTGGCGCGGTGAGGGCCGTCTGTTGATGGCCAGATTGTGGTGCTGACCGGTCGTCGCTAACTTGGCACCGTGACCACCAAGGTGAATAGCGGCGACGCGCGGTCTGGGCGAGAATTCCGCGCGTGGTGCCCCTGGCGGTTAATCCCGAGGCGTTATTTGCCGCGGGCAGCGCCGTGGTTGCCGCCGGCGATGGTTTGGGTGCGAGCCTGGCCGTTCTGACCGCCGGTTTCGCGGCCCACACCGGACTGGATGCGGCCGGCATGGTGTTCGGGCTGGCATACCAGGATGCGGCCGAATCGCTGTTGAAGGCTGTGGCGGCCGCGATAAACGCATGCCGGCACAGCGGGGCGCTGATACAGCAAGGCGCATCGAACTATTCGACGGCCGAAGTGGCCTCGACGCTAGGGGGCGGCGGCGGCGTGCTGCAGGCGCCGCCCGAGCCGGTGAAGATTGCGGCCCCCGGGCCGCCGGGCACATTGGGCCCGGGCCAACCTCCACCGCTGCTTTGGGCGCTGGTGCAGTCATTCGTCGACGACGTGTGGCCCGACGGGGACGTGGCGGCTCTGCGCGCGGTCGCGGGGCACTGGCGCACTTTCGATGCGGCGGTCGGCGGGACGCCGGGCACGCTCGACGCGTCGAAGTCGCTGTTCGATTCGCAGCACATCCCCGAAGGCGCCCTCATCGATGACGCCCTGTCGCAAATGGGGACATTCATCGGCAATGTCGGGGAGCAGTGCGGCAAGCTGGCCACCACTCTCGACGGCTTCGCCAACGACGTGGAGCACGCCCAGAACGCGATCCGGGACCTATTGCACCGGCTGGGGTCACTGACCGACATAGCGCATGACATGGTGCTGATTGTCGAGGGCGACGCGATCGACGAGATCAAAAAGATCGCCGAGGACATCGAGGCCGTGCTGCACAACTTGGGGCGGGAAGCCCGGGCCTTCGAACAGGGAATCAAGGCGGGCATGCAGGCCGTCGACGGCCTGGTTGTCAGATTGGAAAAGTACACACGCGGCCGGCTCACCCATTTTTTGGGCGATGCGGTCGGAAATCAGGTGGCGACCACCTTCGACTTTTTCGTCAACGCAAACGAGGGAGTTTTGAAGGGCGCTGTCGGGATGGCGTTGGCCACTGGCGATCTCGACCCGCGATGGTTCCTCGTCGATCCCAAGGGTGCGGCCGCTACCTGGGCGGGCATGACCAAAGGAAGCCCGCTGGATATTCTCCTGCACCCCAAGGAGGGCGCCGAAGCAAACCTGCAGATGTGGAAATCGCTTTTGCACCTTGAGGATTGGCGTAGCGATCGGCCGGGGTTGGGACTCGGCGAAAACCTCTTCGACGGCGCCATGTTGTTTGTTCCCGCCGCGGGGGAGGCCGGTGGCGCGGCGGAAGGCGCCGGGGCGGCCGC
>JARLGR010000046.1 GCA_031292665.1 Mycobacterium sp.
AGTTGGTTGCGCCTGAGCCGTATGAGCACGACACGTTCACTCTCGAAGGCCACGAGTTGCGCATCATCGAGCAGGGTCGCACCGATACTTCCGATTCGACCTCTCTCTACGTTCCATCGATCGGCCTGATCGTGGCTGGCGACGTGGTGTACAACCAATGCCGCGTCTATGTCGGCGACACCACCCCCGAGAGCCGAAAGAATTGGATCGCGGACCTGGACCGGTTAACAGCGCTGAACCCGACGATTGTTGTCGCCGGTCACAAGAAGCCTGGCGCGCCCGACTCTCCCTCGGCGGTCCAGGACACCAAGCGTTACCTTGAGGACTTCGATCGGGTGCAGAAAACCGCGACGTCCGACCAGGACCTGTTCGATCAGATGACGGCGCTGTACCCGGATTGGGTGGCCAATCAGTCGTGGCTGATGTTCGGATTCCCGGGGGTATAACTCACATCAACGGCAGATGCGCATGTTTCCTCGCGCAGGATGAGCACTCCTTATCGGAATTGGGGTTGTCAATGAGCGTTCAAATCGAACAAAAGAGCTATGAGATGCCCCCTGCCGCGGGTTCACCATCACACTTTTCATCACCGTCGCCGACATCAATCGATCGGCTGACTTCTATGAAGGTCGTCGTCGACGCGGAGACCGACAAGATCCTCGGCGCGGCGATCTTCGGGGTGGGCGGCGACGAGGTGGTCCACGAGATTCTGGACATCATGTCCGCCGGAGCCCCTTACACCACGCTGGCACGCAGCGTGCACATCCACCCGACCGTCAGCGAGTTGCTGCCGACGACGCTTCAGGAGATGAAACCCCTGCCTTAGCAGACACGGCCGCGCCCCGCGACCAGCTGCCAAGTCACACCCCGTCATAACCGGGGTGCGAGACCCAACCAGTGGAGATGGAGACACCAGATGACCGAGCTTCCACCGCGCCCAGAGGGAATTGCACTGGCCCATTTCATCGTCTCGAACGATGTCGAGCGCTCTCGGCGTTTCTACACCGAAGTGCTCGGCGGCAGGGTGGCCTTTCACGGAGACGTGACCTATGTCGCACTGGCCAACAGCTGGATCATCATCAATGTCGGCGGAGGCCCGACCGACGACAAGCCAACGGTCACCCTGGAGGCGCCACGCGATCCTGACCGGGTCAGCAGCTTCCTCAATATCCGGGTCAAAGACATCTCGGCCGTGTACGCCGAATGGAGCGCCCGGGGTGCTCAGTTCCTGACGCCGCCCAAACAGCACCAGTACGAGATCCGCTGCTACATCCGCGATCCCGACGGTCATCTGATCGAAGTGGGGCAAACCACGGACCCGCAGGGGGACTGGTCGCCCGCTCACTGGCCATCAAGTACGGCCGCCGAGAAGGCCGACTGAATGCCGAGTGACTGCCGGCGCAATCCCTCACATCGACGGTGGCCAACACCGGGACCGTTCCCCCGCTCTCGGCGCAGCGGTGCGAGACTGCTCGGGCCCGCGATGCTTCGGACCGCCGTTGTTAGCGCCATGATGCAGAGGAGGTTTCGGTCATGACCGCCGCGATCATCGGCACTGGAGGGATCGGATCGGCCATCGCCCGCCAGCTCGCCTCAGGTGGCGGGACCCTGCGGCTCTCGAGTGCCAACACTGAGTCGGCACGAACTCTGGCTGCAAAGATCGGTCGGGCTGCCGTCGCCGCGGTCGACAACCGCGACGCGTTGCAGGGCGCCGATGCCGTCGTCCTCGCGCTGCGCTTCACCGTGCTGAAGGGCGTCATCGACGACATCGCCGAGCTGCTGACCGACAAGCTGGTGGTCATTCCGAGCAACCCGCTCGCCGTCGACGCACACGGTGACCTGACACGTCTCCTGCCGGAAGGGCGATCCTCTGGCGGGGTTGTCGCCGGGTGGCTGCCGGCGGGGGCGCGCTTGGCCATGGCGTTTGGAACCCTGTCGGCCGACCTCTTGGAGTCCGCCAGCAACCGATCACCGGAGCCGGCGGTCCTGTTCTACGTGACCGACGAGGACCGTGCTGGCGAGGAAGTCGAGCGGTTGATCCGAACGGCCGGCTTCGAGCCGGTGAAGGTCGGCGGCATCGAACAGTCGGGTCGACTTGAGGTGGGCGGGGACCTTCACGATCTCGTAGTCGGCCCCGCAGAAGCGCGGTCATTGATCGGTGGGGCCTGATCGCTTCGCCGCCCTGGCCGGAGGCACCTCTTCGGTCGGGCCGTCGCCCAGATGGTCTTGACGGCGCTGACCATCGCGGTGTCGAAGGGCACGGACAGTGGTATCGAGGACGAGGCGGCTCCCGCGACCACACACTTTCCCCCGCCCCCTGACCTACCCCTTTCCCCACGAATCCAGCGCAGGAAGGGCCGCAAAGGTGCCCGGGCGCCGTCTGGTCGGCGCGACCGTCAACGTCTAATCCCATCAATTGTTCAGGTGCGGAGTAGGCGACCGTTCCAACGGTCATGTTCATCGTTGTGCGGCTAATGCACCCATTACCGCTCTAACGGGGAAGGAACAGCCCACCATGAACACCACACCTGACAACATGCCAACCGAGCTGCTACAGGCCAGCACCGTCGAGGCCATCGACGAGCTGCTCAGGCGCGGCGTCGGGCTCGACGAACCGTGCCATCAAACCTGCGTATCCGGCCTCGACGAGCTGCGCGCCCTTGTCGGCGAGGACGCGGTTGACCGGTGGGTGGCGCGATGACCACCACACCCCACAACACCGCGACTCGCGAGTCCCCGATACCGGGTCCATCCGGGATTAGAGTCGGGTGTTGTCGTTCCAGGTCTGATGTGACCTGTGAAGCCAGTGACGGAGTGTAGCCCGCTGGGCCTAGGTGAGCGCATGCCGGGAGTGGTGACACCCCGTATCGGCTGCTTTTCGACTGGGGCTCAGTGGATTGAATTGTCCCCGTTCTACGGCAGCTGGCTGGCCGTGATGGTTTCAGCCTTCGGTTGATTCCAGAGCCGAAAGGTGAAGGCGGACGCCGACTTTCGGTCGACACTCGCCTGTGTAATGCTGCGGTGCTAACCGGCGCCGGCGGTGCCGGGGGTTCCGGCGGTTCCGGGGGTGCCGCGGAAGCCGGCCCGGCCTGCTGTGCCTGCGGCGCCGCCGGTGTTGGTGACGCTGCCGGCGCCGCCGCCCTGTGCGCTGGCGTTGCCGCCGTTGCCGCCGTTGCCGTGGAACGCCCCGTTGCCGCCGGTGCCGCCGGCCCCGCCGGTGCTCGCGCTCGTGCCTGAGCCGGAGGTATAAATGCTGCTGTTGCCGCCGGTGCCGGCGATGGCGAACGCGCCGCTGGTGCCGCCCTGCCCGCCGGCGCCGCCGGTGGCGTTACCGGACGTGGCATTCGATACCGCAGCAGAGAGGCCACCGTCGCCGCCAGCACCGCCGCCGGCGAGCTGATCGACTGCATAAACCGAGTCCTCGGTGACTCCTTTGTCTACAACGCCGTCAAGCACGGGGCCAGCGCGGTCTCCATCGAGGACGACGAGACACAGGTCGCCTGGAGAAACCAGGATCGGGAGCAGATCAACCTGCACGAAGGCCCTGTGCACGTCTACGTGCCCAAGAAGGCATTTCCCGACGCGGGTACTAACGAAGCCCATTGGTTCCTCACCATGGAGGACTCGAATCCCGGACGGGAACTGTCGGTTCAGTGCTCATCACCAAAGCGCTCGATTCGCTCTGGGACGTTGCCCGCCGTCGCTATCTCGGCGAAAGCGGGTCCATCACTTACATCAGTAAGGCCACCGTTGAAATGGCCGTGTACGCGACCACCATGCAGGCGATGAACTTGCTCAAGCGCGTGACGCACGAGCTGATCAAATTGAATCCGGACGGCACCGTTGACGGCACCGACCACCACGTCTTGGGCTACCGCATTCCTCGGGAATGGTCTATGCAAGAGGCAAACGCCGAAACGGAAGTTCGTCGGGTCACCCTCCCGGCTCGTCAGCGTGACCGACAGCTCTACTCGACCAGCGAGCGGGCATACCTTCCCATCACCCCAAGGGGATTCCAGCGAGGATTGACGTTCAAACCTGACGCTCGGTTTGCGGGTCGGGTAGCTCCGCCATCCGATTCCAGGCGGCTCAGAACCGGATCAAGCCGCGAATATTCACGCCGGCGTGCATGTCGGCGTAACCCTGATTGACCTCGTCGAGGGTGTATTCCCGCGTTACTAGCTCCTCGAGCTTGAGCTGCCCGGCCTGGTGCAACTCAAGCATCCGGGGGATATCGCGCCGTGGGTTGGAGGACCCGAACAGCGACCCGCGAACCTGCTTCTCGTACAGGGTCAGGTCGAACAGCGACATGTCGACGCTGGTGTCGGTGGGGTGGGGGATGGCGGTCATGACCACGCGGCCGCGCTTGCCGACCAGGCTCAGCCCATGTGCCACATACGCGCCTTCGGCCGAGTCGGTGGTTACCACGCAGACGTCGGCCATCGCGCCCCGGGTCAGGTCGGTGACCAGCGCCTGGGCCTCTTCGAGGGTGGCCGCGGTGTGGGTGGCGCCGAACTCCAGCGACCGTTTGCGCTTGTACTCGACCGGATCGAGAGCCACGATCACCCGGGCGCCGGCGATCCGCGCACCCTGGATGGCGTTCATTCCGATACCGCCGACACCCATCACGACGACGGTGTCGCCGTCGCGTGCCTCGCCGGTGCGCACCACGCTGCCGTATCCGGTGGTGACTCCACATCCCACCAGGGCGGCGGTGTCCAGGGCGATCGACGGGTCCACTTTCACCACCGAGGCCATCGGGACCACGGTGTATTCGGAGAAAGTTCCCAGCACGCACATCTGGCCCAGCCCCTGACCGCGGGCGTGGAAGCGGAAGGTGCCGTCGAGTTGCGGGCCGGCGATGATCGCCGCGCCCAGCACGCACAGGTTGCTCATCCCGCGCGCGCACGGCTCGCATCGACCGCAGGCCGGGATGAAGCTGAGTACCACTGGGTCGCCCTCGGCGACGTCCTTGACGCCCGGCCCGACCTCGATGACCACCCCGGCGCCCTCGTGCCCGCCGACCACCGGCAACTGCATGGGCATGTCACCGGTGATCAGGTGGTCATCGGAATGACACAGCCCGCTGGCGGTCAGCTTGACCATGACCTCGTTCTCTTTGGGGCCGTCGAGCTCGACCTCCTCGACCTCCCACTTCTGGTGCAATCCCCACAGCACTGCAGCTTTGGTCTTCATGTATTTCCTTCTGGTTCAAACTGATTGCGGGTTCAGGCCTTTTCCGGCGTCCACGTGGCAGGCAGGCTATTGATGCCATTAATGAAGTTCGCGATCTGAAACTCCGGCTCCGGAGCAGAGATGTCCGGGATGCGGGTGTAGACCTCAGTCAACAGCGATCGCAACATGGTCCGCGCGAGTGCGGCACCGAGGCAGAAGTGCGGCCCGCCGCCGCCGAACGCGATGTGCGGGTTGGGGTTGCGCAGGATGTCGAACGTGAACGGATCGGTGAACACTTCCTCATCGCGGTTTCCGGAGATGTACCAGAGGACGACCTTGTCGCCGGCCTTGATCTCCGACCCGTTCACGGTGACGTCCTGGGTGGCGGTGCGGCGCATATGCAGCAGTGGTGAGGCCCAGCGCAACACCTCCTCAACGGCGGTGTCGACGCGACCGGGCACGTCCTCGACCAGCAGTGCACGCTGATCGGGGTTAGTCGATAGTGCGTAGATGGCATGTGCCGAGGCGTGCCGGGTGGTGTCGTTGGCGGCTACGGCCAGCAGTACGAAGAAGGACCGCAGTTCGTCGTCGGTCATCTTCTTGCCGTCGAATTCCGCCTGCACCATCCAGGTCAGCAGGTCCTCACCCGGGTTGGCTCGGCGCTCGGGGATCAGCTCGGTGGCCACCGCGTGCAGGTCCATGACGGCGCCCATGAATAGCTCCAGCTCGCTCTGGTCGCCGCGAACACGCGGGTCGGTCCAGCCGAGCAGGCGCTGAGCGGCATTGGTGGCCCTATCGCAAACCTCCCCTTCGGGCAGTCCGAAGAAGCTGCCGAAGATGCGGGCGGGCAACTTCACCGAGACGAGCTCGACAAAGTCGCCCTCGCCGAGATGCGCCATCTCACTGACCAGATCGCAGGCGTGCCCGCGGATCCAACCCTCCAGCCGACGCATGTTCTTCGGCTTAAAGGCGTCCATGGTGATGCCGCGGAGCTGGGCGTGCCGCGGGGCGTCCATCCCGATGAACGACTGCGCAACCTCCCTCGCTTCGGGGGCGAAGTCCTCCATGGTGATGCCCTCGGCCGAGGAGAAGATCTCCGGATGGCGGCTAGCGTAGCGGATGTCCTCCTGCGTGGTCAGTGACCAGAAGCCCCTGGTGTTGAGCTCGGGCGGAAGCAGGTCGGACTCCGCCGGCCGGCTCCAGGGCACCGGGTTCTCCCGGCGCAGGACGGCGAAGGCGGCGTCGCGCTCTTCGGGGGACTTGGCCCAGAAGGAGCGGGAGCTCAGGTTAATGTCACCGTGGGTGGTGTCTGGCATGGCTGTGGTCATAACGGTTCTCTCCTCGGTGGCCGGGACGGCGACGACTGTGGGGCACGTCACGTCGGCCTCCTCCCATGCTCAACGGCGGCGGCCCGGTCTGGGGCGGTTTCAGGTGCCAATTCCTGGCCTGCGCGGGCCATGCTCACGTCGTGAGCATCACTCCACCGGCGCGCGGAAGGTCGCGACCAGTCCGCCGCCGTCGCGGGCGGCGAAGTCCACCCGGCCGTTCATTGCCTCGACAATCTGCTGCACGATCCACAAACCCAGGCCTGCGGTGCCCCGTTGTCCGCCGGCGCTGACGTATTTCGCGGTCAGCTCACCCAGGCTCTCGGCCGGGATCCCGGGACCGCGGTCGGCCACCGCGATGACGAGTTCATCACCGTCGCGGTTGCACCCGACGTCCACCGGGGCGTCGGGGCCGTGACGGGCGGCGTTCTCGAGCAGGTTGGTCAGCACTCGGCGTAACCCCTGGGCGTTGATGGAGATCCCGGTGAGCCCGGGCCCGGTGGTCAGGCGCAGCCCTGGTGGCGCCAGCGCGACCGCATCGGCGGCCGCGACGATCACGTCGGCGATATCGACACGTTGGACACGTCCGGTCGAAAATGTGGGGCGCCGGCTCAGAGCGACATCGGAGAGTGCGTCGAGCATGTCGGCGAGATGATGCGTGTGCCTGCCGGCCAGCTGCAGGCTGGTCTCGCGGTCGGCCTCCGACATCTGATTGGCCGTCACCGCATCCATCAGCGCCTCCAATGATGCTATCGGCGTGCGGAATTCGTGAACCAGAACCTGCAGCCCGTCCTGCTGGGACTGGTAGGACTGCAGCAAGCGGGCGCGAAGGTCGCGTTCCTCTTCGGCGGCGACGTGTTCGGCTTCTGCCTCCACCAGCGCCCGGATCCTCGACTGTTGCTCACGTTCGGCCAGGGCGGACAACCCGGCGGTCATGATCGCAACGAACACCAGGTACAGCGCCGCCCAGCCGGCCTGGAGCCAGGGTTTCGGGGTGAGGGCCGCGCGCGAGGGCGATCCGAACGCGACAGCGATGTAGCCGGCGCCGACCAATACCGCCAATACTAGGGTCCTGGCGAACGACAACCTCGCGGCCGAAGCGATGACGACCAGGACCAGCACCTCCGCCACCGGGCTGTGCAGCCCGCCGGTCAACCAGATCAGGGCCAGGGTGAACACACTGTCGGTGAAACTGACCACCCATGCGTACCGGGTCCGGCGCACCTCCAGTCTCGGGTTCACCAGCAGGGCAAGGGAGTACAGCATCGCCGCGGACAGCACGGCGACGGTCGCGGTGGTGTGCTGGCGAACCCAGTCCGGTCCGATCAGCAGCAGGACGCCGATCGACACGACGACCGCGATGCGGACCGCCACCACTGTGCGGGCCAGACCGTAGTCGTCTCTGTCGATGGCGCCGCCATCGTGCCGCTTCATCGGTGCGACCCTAGGGGTGCGGCTAGCATCGCGGCAATGAAAGCCGGACCGGGCGGTAAGCAGATCGTGGTCGTGATCGTCGACGACCACGAACTCTTCGCCCAGGGCCTGGCCCTGCTACTCAGCCGGGAGTGGGGCGGGTTATTCACCGTCGGCGGGCAGACCTCGCGGGTGGAGGAGGCCGCCGACCTGGCCACGCGCTGCGATGCCGACGTCGCGATCGTGGACCTGTCCATGCCGCCACTGGGCGGTGTCGCCGCTATCCGCCACATCAAGGACCGGCACCCGCGGACCCGGATCCTGGCGCTCTCGGGCACCGATGACATGGTTCTGGCCGAGGAGGCCCTGCGGGCCGGCGCCGACGGGTTCCTGCCCAAAACCGCGCGCCCCGAAGCGCTGGCCGGCCCGTTGTGGACCATCGCCGAGGGCCTGCGGGTCATCGACGGCGCCCTGCTCGATGCGCTACTGAGCAACACCCGACGCCCGCCGCCGGAGTTGTTGGACCGCCTTACCGCCCAGGACTTGAAGCTCTGGGGGTTCCTGGCCACCGGTATGGAGACGGTCGATATCGCCGACCGGATGCTGGTGTCCGAGCGCACCGCCAAACGGATGGTCGCAACATTGCTCAACAAACTGGGAGTGACCAACCGGATCGCCGCCGCCGCGCTGGCCGGCCGGTTCCGGCTGCTCGACGATCACACCGATAATCGGCTCAGCTGATCTGGATTGCGAGCGCGGGGCACATCGCCGCCGCCCGCACTGCGCGGCCCCGCTCTGACTCAGGTGGATCGGCATCGAGAACCACCACCTGTTCGGCGCCGTCGGGAAGGTCGAACAACTCGGGCGCCGCCATCAGGCACTGCCCGTGTCCCTCACACAAGCTGTAGTCGACGGTGATGTGCATGACGCCAGTATCGGGCGTGCAACCCCGGCACCGCTGGAACTTCCGCGCCAGATGTGGCCTTTCCGGGCCAGGTGGTTTCCTACGGGTACGGTTCTTGTGCCGAGTTCGGCGCGCCCCCATAGCCCACCAACCCCTCAGAACCCTGGGCCTCATACCGGGCCAGCCGTTCACGCAGGGCGCGTGTGGCGCGCGAGCTCCGGCAGGTCGTCAATCGCCGCGGCGTTTGCGACGAACCCGAAGTCCATGCGGTCGTGGCAGGAGGTGAGCGTGGCGTTCAGCCCGATCGAGGCGGCGAGCGCGGAGACCGGATAGATCCCGGCGAGGCGTGCACCGTTCAGATACCGGGGCTCCTTGGCGCCCGGCACGTTGGAAATGACCAGGTTGCAGGCCGGGTGCCCGACCCGGTCCAGGTGCGTCGAGGCGGCCAGACCCGCGAGCGCGACGATTCCGACCAGGTAGGTCATCGCCGCGTCCTTCGACATGCCGCCCAGCTCCTTCTTGGCCGTGGCGATCGAGTCCACCACCTGCCGGATCCGTTCCGGCACGCTCGCGCCGGGTTCGCCGAGTCGCACGAACATCGCCGACACCCGCGTGCCGGTCGCCGTGTCGGCTTCGGCACGCAGTGACACCGGACACATCGAGATGAATGGGTGCGCAAAGGCGCGACCGGTCTCGCGCAGGTAGGCATGCAGCCCGGCGTCGAAATGGACGGGGTCTCGTATGTGCGGCTCGATGCTTCAGCACATCAAGCCAGGGCGCCACCTGCCGTTCGCTCATCCACGGCTAATCGCCCACGGCGAGATGTCGCAGAAGTTCGTCTCAAAACCACTTGTCTCACCTACAGCCTGCGAGCATTTATAACGTGCCCATTCATGGCCCACCGGGTCCCGCCGAAGCCGAGGCGGTCGCAGCCCGCCTGCCGCAGATCCATCTGCCCGCCCTGCTCATCGAGGTCGACCGAGACACCCGCTTCAGCGAGGCGTTCACCCACGCCGGCGGCGCCCAGCCGCGCAACCCCGACCTGACCCGCAACCTGTACGCCTCGGTGCTCGCCTACGCCTGCAACCTCGGCTACGCCGGCATGGCCGACGCCTCCGGCATCTCCGAAGACACCCTAGCTTGGACATCGCAGTGGTACCTGCGCCAAGACACCTTGCGGGAGGCCAACGCCCGCCTCGTGAATGCCCACCATCGCCACCCGCTCGCGGCCCTGTGGGGCGGCGGGACGCTGTCGTCCTCGGACGGGCAACGATTCCCACAGCGCGGCCACAGCCTGACCGCCCGCGCGCTGTCGCGCTACTTCCTCGAAGAGGGAACCACCACTTACACCCACGTCTCCGACCAGCACTCGACCTACGGCACCACGGTCATCCCAACCACCTGGCGCGAGGCCATCGCCGTGCTCGACGACATCTTCGGCAACCCGACCGACCTGCCGATCGCCGAGCACACCACCGACACCGCCGGGCAGACGCTAGCTACATTCGCGATCTTCAACCTCGCCGGCCTGCAGTTCTCCCCGCGCATCCGCGACATCGGACGGCTACAGCTCTACCGCCTCGGCCCAGGCTCATCATGGCGAACCCGCTACCCGCACGCCGGAGCGCTGCTCACCCAGCCCATCCAAACCCAACTGATCGCCGACCTCTGGAACGATCTGCTCCGGCTCGTCGGGTCAATGAAATTCGGGCACACCACGGCCAGCCTGCTGATCGCCAAGCTGCACGCCAGCAGCCGACAGAACTCCCTCGCCCGCGCGCTGCAGGAATACGGCCGGCTCATCCGCACCCTCTACCTATGCCGATACGTCGCTGACGAAGAACTCCGCCGCAGAGTCCGACAGCTGAACAAAGGCGAGAGCCTGCACGCGCTGCGCCGTGACCTGTTCTTCGCCCACCAAGGCCACGTCCGACGCCGCCACCTCGACGACCAAGTCGACCAGGCACTCTGCCTCACCCTGGTCACCAACGCAGCGGTGCTATGGACCACCACCTACATGGGTGACGCCCTCGACGCGCTACGCGACGACGGCTACCGCGTGACCGACGAGGCCGCCGGCCACCTCACACCCGCACAGCACGACCACATCAACTTTTACGGCACCTACCACTTCGATGTTGAATCAGAACTCCGCCGCCAAGGACACCGACCGCTGCGTTCACCCGCCGCCTGAGCTACCGGCACCCCGCCGACAGGGACCAGATTCGTTCCGTTGCTAAGGGAACCCCGAGTTGGACGGAGCCGACCGGACCGGTCGCCCACTGCACAACCCGTGTCGTCACGTGAGCTGCTCCGCCGCAGCAGGTTGGGTCGGCAATTGGTTCTCCTCGTGGTCCGTGTCCGGCGGGTCCGTCAGGCTCCAACGATGGCCTCCTCCCCGACCAGCGTCGCCCGATGCAGTAGGCGCACCGAGGTCGGCGCGAAGGGCAGCGCGCGGTGAAGCATGCCGGTGTTGTCCCAGATCACCAGGTCACCCGTGCGCCACTTCTGACGGAGGGTGAACTGCGGCTGAGTGCACCAGTTCAGCAGCCGATCCAGCACCTCTCGTCCCCTCTGCGCAGGCCACCCGACGACCTCGGAGGCCGTCGCACCCACGAGTAGGGACGTGCGACCGTCACGGCGCTTCCACACCAACGGGTGCACCCGGGTGGGGATCCGATCCCATGCGGCGCGCTCCTTGTCGGTGGGCTCCGGGTTGGCCAACGACTGCGCGTGCGCGAAGCTGTGCATGACGCGCAGGTCGGCGATCTCGGCGCGCTCGCTCTCGGACAGCGCGGCATAGGCGGCGTAGGTGTTGGCGAATTCGGTGTCACCGCCCGCGGGGTCTACCGCCTTGGCCGTGAGCAGCGTTGCCTTCTGGGGGATCTCGTCCATGGCGCCGTCGAGGTGCCAATGAAAATTACCTTGCCGGTAGGACGCCATGATGGCGTTGGTCTTGGTGGGATCCATGGTGATGGTCTGGATCTCCGGATACTGGTGCTCGCCGGTCGGCTGGACCACCAAGGTCCCCAGACGTCGGCTGAGGGCGAGCAGATCCTCGTCGCTGATGTTGACCTCCCGGTACACCAGGACGCCGTGTCGTTCCAGGGCGCGGAGGGTCTGCCGTGCGGCCTCGGGGCCGGCGAGATCGTCCGGGGTCACACCGCTGATCTCGAGTCCGACGGTCGGTGTGATGGTGCTCGTGGTGACGGCCATGGGTCTCCTTGGCGGGAACGAGTTTGTCAATCAACGGATTCCGGGTGTTGTCCTAGTCGGTCATGATGGCGCCGAACAGCTCGGTCATTTCGTCGGCCACGCCACGCGGCACGGTGTAGTCGGCCTCATCGCGGATCTCGTCGAAGTGATCGCGGACGTCTTCCACTGACAGTTGCGGGTAATACACGCCCTTGGTCCTGCCGATGAAGAACCGCGAGACCTGTCCGGCACCTGCCGAGTAGATCTCGCCGGTGACCGGGCAGTCCAAGTGTGCGAGATAGGCAACGACGGGAGCCACCCGTGCCGGATCGAGTTTCACCAGGAACGGACGCATCAGCGATTCGGTTGCCGCCTGGGCATCTGGGTTGCGCTGCTGATCGTCGCCGGCCATCGATCTGGCCAGCATCCGTGTCGCGGCGATCGGGGCAATGGCATTGACCTTGATGTTGAATTCAGAGCCTTCGGCTGCCAGCACACGGGTCAAACCGATCAGCCCGGTCTTCGCCGCGCCGTAGTTGCTCATGGTTTCGGCTCCCAAGATGCCCGCCGCCGAGCAGGTGTTGACGACGCGGCCATAACCCTGCTCCTGCATGACATTCCACGCCGGCCGAGTGACGAAGAAGGCGCCCTTGAGGTGGACGTCGATGAGCGACTCCACACGGTCGGGGGTCATCTGCGCGAAGGGTGAATCGCGAACGGTCCCAGCGTTGTTGACGATGATGTCGACGCGACCCCACTGCCGGAGTGCGGCATCGATGATGGCGTAGCCACCTTCGGGAGTCGCGACCGTGTTGGTGTCGGTGATCGCCTCACCGCCGTCGTCGCGGATCCGCTGGACGGTGGCTGCAGCGGCATCGGTCGCTGCCCCATCGCCCGTGACCGATCCGCCGAGATCATTGACCACGACGCGAGCGCCGCGCGCGGCCAGCAGCCGGGCGTACTCCGCCCCCAGGCCCCGCCCCGCTCCGGTGATGACGGCGACCTGCCCGTCGAAACGTAGTTCAGTCATGATCGCGACCCGCCGTTCGACTGGAAAACACCGCTGCCCTGACGGCACCTGAACCGCAGGGACCATGTCGTGTATCGACGTACACTTCGGTGTGGCTACACGCAGCGGAAGGCCCACGCAGGCAGAGGCGAAGAAGCTCGACCAAGCGGTCCGCAAGGCCGCCGTCGCTACGTTCCTGGAGTTCGGCTACGACGGGACGAGCATGGATGCCATTGCCCGCACCGCCGGCATCACACGTCGGTCGCTGTATGCCCGTTACGCCGACAAGCGCGCGGTGTTCGCAGACGTGATCCCCTGGGCCCTGACGCGATACGTCGACAACGAATCGACGGACGACATTGACGGCGACGATCTCGAAGCGGCTCTGACGGCGCTCGGGCGCATCGCCATCAAACGTGCAGTCGACCCCGACAACGTCCGGCTCAAGCGCGTCGCTCTCAACGAATCGGCCCGCTTCCCCGAGTTCGCCGTGACCGCCGATTCGATGATGTGGGCGGGCAGGCAGCGCGCCCTGACCGAACTGTTGCGGCGCCACGAGGCCGAGGGCGCCATCAAGGTCGACGACGTCGAACTGGCGGCGGAGCACTTCTTGGCGATGGTGGAGGCGGTGCCGGGTCGGCTCGCAGACTTCGGCATCTACCGCAGCGAGGCCCAGCAGGAGCGGCACCTGCGTCAAGCCGTCGCACTGTTCCTGCGGGGCGTGACGCCCCGCTAGCGTGCCCGTGCCTGCGGTCATCACGCGCCTGGTGTCGCCGCGCACGAAATCGATTGACTGACCAGGTAACTCTCGAAACCCTCACGTCCGAGCTCACGGCCGTAGCCACTCGCCTTGACGCCCCCATAGGGAGCCAGCGGGTCCATGATGTAGCCCTCGTTGACGCCGAAGGATCCGCTCCTGATCCGCGACGCGATTCCCAGCCCGCGTTCCGTATCGGCGGTGAAGACCGCGCCCGCCAACCCGTAGTCGGAGTCGTTGGCGATCGCGATGGCCTCGTCTTCGTCACCGTAGGGGATGACCGTGAGAACGGGCCCGAAGATCTCCTCGCGGGCGATCCGCATCCCGTTGTCCGCCTCGCTGAACAGGGTCGGCCGCACGTACCAGCCCCGGTCGAGGCCGTCGGGCAGGTCGGTACCTCCTGTTACCAGGCGAGCTCCGTCCCGCTGGCCTTCCTCGATGTATGCCCGGACACGCATCTGCTGACGCTGAGCGACCAACGGACCGATCTGAGTCGCGGGGTCCGAGGGGTCACCGACGGTCAGTGACGCCAACTCCGATGCCAACGCGTCGACGAACTCGGCAGACCGCCGGGCAGGCACCAGGATCCGACTCAACGCGTTGCAGACTTGACCGCTGTTGGCCAGGCTGGCCAGTTGTACGGCGGCGGCCATCGCGGCGGGGTCGGCGTCGTCGAGCACGATGGCCGCCGACTTGCCACCCAGCTCGAGGCTGACCTGCTTGAGGCCTGCGGCGCACGCCTGCGCCACCGCCCGTCCCGTTGCCGTGGAACCGGTGAAGGAGACCTTGTCCACGCCCGGATGGCCGACGAGGTGCGCACCCACAGTCGCGTCGCCAGGAACGACGTTCAACACCCCCGGCGGTAACCCCGCCTGCTCGATCAGATCCGCAAACAGCAGCGTGTTCAACGACGACTCAGGCGACGGCTTGAGAACGATGCAGCACCCGGCGAGCAGGGCCGGCACCACCTTGGTAACGGTGAGGAACTGCGGCATGTTCCACGGCACGACGGCCGCAACCACACCGACGGGCTGTTTGAACACCCGAAGGTCAGTGCCGTAGAGACCTTGCCGTGCCTCTTGCCAGGTATATGCACCCGCCACCTCGCAGAACGCCGACATCGTCGTCAACGCCAACCGCACCTGTGCACGCTTGGAAAACAGGATGGGGGCGCCGATTTCGGCGGTAATCAGCTCCGCCATCTCGTTCCGGGCACCCTTATATAGCTCGGCGAGACGAGTAATGGCGTCGATGCGCTCGCGTGGCGCCAGCCGGGGCCATGGCCCGCGGTCGAACGCCATGCGAGCGGCGTCGACGGCGCGGTCGACGTCGGCGGGCGCAGCGGCGGCCACCGTGCCGATGACGGATTCGGTGTGCGGTGAGACCACCTCGATGACAGCGTCGGAACTAGGGGCGCACCACTGCCCCGCGATGAATAGCTCGTCTCTGCGGATCATCCCTCTCCTCATGGCTTGCCCGGTCCGATCAAGCGAGACCTGGTCACGTACAACGGCCGCCGTTGACTCCGAGGATCTGGCCGGTGATGTAGCCGGCCTCTTCGGACACGAGGAACGCGCACGCGGCAGCGATGTCCTCGGGCCGCCCGACCCGGCGCACCGGGGTCCGTTTGGCGTGCTCGTCGACGGTGCCGCCGAGAAGACCATCCTTCTCGGCCTTGCGCAGCATGGGCGTGTCGATGAACCCCGGGGGGATCACGTTGGCCGTGATGCCGCGCGGACCGTATTCCAGGGCCAGGGATTTGGTCAGTCCGTTGACGGCGGACTTGGCCGCAACGTAGGCCGACATGAACGGCTCCCCCGAATGCGTGCTCGATGACGAGATGTTCACGATTCGCCCCCATCCTCCGTCGAGCATGTCGGGAAGAACTGCCTGCGTGCAGTGGAAGACGCCATTGAGGTTGACGTCGATCACGCGGGACCACTGGTCGAAGCTCAGGCTAGCGAACCGTTGAAAACCCGTCATCCCCGCCGCGTTCACCAGGATGGCGACCGGCCCGAGTGCATCGTGAATCGCGGTCAGCGCGGCGTGGACCTGGGCCGGGTCGGTCACGTCTGCGCAGAAGCCGTGTTCGGTGTCCGACGCGTTGACGTCGACGGTGGCCACCCGATACCCGTCCTTACGCAACCGACAAGCGATGGCCTGCCCGATCCCGGAGGCACCACCGGTCACGAGTGCGGTCCTCACTGAATCACCAAGGGGCGCAGGTTGATCACCATGACGGACCGGCACCGTAGATGTCCGCCTGGCTCATCAGAGCACCTTCCGTTCTGCGACGCTCATCGCGCCTCTGGCGATCGGGAGCAGGTACGAGTGCCGACGCGCGTTGAAAGTATCCATGGTTGCATACTTTTGTCAATGCTCGCGATCGCAGTCAAGCGACTCGCAAACGGACACGAGAAAAGTATGCAGATTTGTATACTTTTGTCTCGGGCAGGGTTACGATCGGCCGCGTGAACAAAAAACTGTTCCGCTTCGCGGTGCAGGCGACCAACGCGGCCGGGGCGCGCGAGTGGCGCGACGCCGCCCAGCGGGTCGAGGACCTCGGCTACTCCACACTGTTCCTCGCTGATCATTATCTCGGCCCCGGTCCCGCGCAGAGAATTGAGAACACGCCAAGGCAGGATCTGGCACCGATCGCGGCCATGGCCGCCGCCGCGGCGGTCACCGAAACGCTCCGTGTCGGTTGCCGGGTCTTCTGCGTGGACTACCACTTCCCCGCCGTGCTGGCCAAGGAGGCGGTCACTCTCGATCTGCTCTCGGACGGCCGCTTGGAACTCGGCATCGGAGCAGGGTGGAGCGAGGCCGAGTACCGCGCGCTGGGTATTTCGTTCGATCGGCCGAGCGAGCGAATCGAGAAGCTCAAGGAAGTAGTCGCGCTGATTCGTGCGCATTGCTCAGGTGACGAGATCGCCTGCAAGGGTGAGTACGTCAACGTCGAGGGGTACGTCGGAACGCCGATGCCCGTGCAGCTTCCGCATCCGCCGATCATGATCGGCGGTGGACGCAAGCGAGTTCTCTCCTACGCAGGACGAGAGGCCGACATCGTCAGCATCAACACCGTGCCGTTCGTCGCGCGTAACGAAGACGGCCTGGATCCGAGCGCGGAAGCTGCCCGGCGACTGAATTACGTCAGGGCGGCCGCCGGCGGCCGCTTCGACTCACTCGACATCGAGAGCTCGCCGTACTTCGTCAGGGTCATCAATGACAGAGCCGACGAGGTCGACACACTGACACGGCTGTCGGCCGCGATCGGAGCCCCGTCTGAGCTCTTGCATGAGCATCCGAACGTCCTGATCGGTTCGGTGGACTACATCGCCGAGACGTTGCAGTCACGCCGAGAAACCTTCGGCATCAACTACGTGACGGTTCAGCAGTCCAGGATCGAGACGTTCGCTCCCGTCGTCGAGCGCCTCCGAGGTTCTTGACGATGTCTGCGCTGCAACATATTTCAGGTGCTCCGCGGAGGCATCCATCGCTGGCAATAGAGGCATGAGAGGACGACCATATGGCGAAACGAACAAGATTCAGCGAGTACCAGAACAGCTACGCCAACTATCGTTTCGAGCTCGACGAGGACGGCATCCTGCTGATGCAGTGCCACACCGACGGTGGCCCCCTGGTCTGGAGCTGGCAAGCGCACGACGACATGTCGGATGCGTTCGCTGACATCGCCGGTGACCGCGAAATCAAGGTGTTGATCCACACCGGAACCGGCGAGAACTACAACGCCAACTGGGGTCGACTGCCCAACGGGCAGCCGCCAGAGCATCCCGAGTACATGCTCATGCCCGGCACCCGCGGGCTGGTCAAACTCGACGAGAAGGCCTGGTACGCACGTCACCTCATCACCAACGTGCTCGACGTCGACGTTCCGATGATCAGTGCCGTCAACGGCCCGTGCAACATGCACTCCGAAGTCCCCCTCATGGGCGACATCGTGCTGGCCTCCGAAGACGCCTACTTCCAGGATGCCTCGCACTTCCCGCGCGGACAGGTGCCCGGCGACGGGCAGCATGTCATCTGGAGCTACCTCGCCGGACACACCCGAGCGCGGTACTTCTTGCTCACCGGCAAGAAGCTCGATGCCCGAGAAGCCAAGGAGTGGGGCGTCGTCAATGAGGTTCTCCCCAAGGACCAAGTGCTTAACAGAGCCTTGGAGCTGGCCCGCGAACTGGTCAAACGGCCCCCGTTGACACTGCGTTACACGCGCCAGTTGTTCACCAATCCGCTCAAGCGCGCGTTCCTCGACGAGCTCGGTCACGGCCTGGCCCGCGAGACCTACGCGCAACGCGCATTCTTCCCGTTCGGCGGCGAGATGGAGCCGCTGGACGTGGCCTGGGACGACCAACCGTGGACGAACTCGGCGCAGGCCAACGGGCAACACCTCGACGAAGGAGCACGATCGTGACCAGCATCCAGCAGCGACTCGCCACCGGACGTGGCAAGTTCACCACCGACTACCCCGACCTCGATACCGGTCCAGTGGGGTACGAGGACTCCATCTCCGAGGAGTTCTTCGCGTCCGAACGCAAAGCCGTCTTCGAGCGAAACTGGTTGTGCGTCGGGCGCATCGAACGACTACCGCGCAAGGGCTCCTACTTCACCCGGGAGCTCCGGGGCCGGCTGGCCTCGATCGTCATCTCGCGTGACCTCGACGACAACGTCCACGCGTTCCACAACGTGTGCGCCCACCGCGGAAACAAGGTCGTCTGGCAGGAGCACCCCCAGGAGGAGTCCTCGGGTAACTGCCGAGCGTTCGCCTGCAAGTACCACGGATGGCGGTACGGCCTGGACGGCGGCGTCAACCACGTCACCAACGAGGATGAATTCTTCGACCTCGACAAGAGCAAACTGCGCATGCCGCCCGTGCACTGCGAGGTGTGGGCGGGCTTCATCTTCGTCAACCTCGCCGACGACCCAGTGCCGTTGCGTACCTTCCTCGGCGACGGCCTGCTGGGCATGGAGGCCTACCCCTTCCATCTGATGACCCAGCGGTACGGCTTCTCCACCCGCATCATGGGCAACTGGAAGCTCGCCGTCGACTCGGTGTGCGAGTGGTACCACCCGCCTTACGTCCACGGCAGGTTCATCGACCCCGACGTGTCGAAGGCGGAGAAGATGGTGCCGCCGGTCGACTCCTACCACTACGACCTCTTCCGTCCGCACATGTTGACGTCTGTGCCCGGGCCGCCGCAGCTGCCGGCGCGGGAGCCGGGAACCGCGGGACCGGCCCGCCAGGATCAGCGGTGGGTCTACAAGTTGTTCCGTGCCGGACTGTTCGGACCCGACGACGTCCCCGACATCGGCCCGCTGCCCGACTTCCTCAACCGCGGCGACATCGCATCGTGGGGCAACGACCAGTTCTGGCTGTTCCCGAACCTCTCGATCCAGATCTGGGCGCGCAACTACTACATCACCTACACCTACTGGCCCGAGACGGTCGACTCGCACATCTACGAGATCGACCTCTACTTCGTGCCACCGGCCAACGCACACGAACGGCTCGCACAGGAACTGACGGTGGACAGCACGATCGAGTTCGCCATGCAGGACGTCAACACCATCGAGGCCACCCACTCAGCCCTGAAGACCCGCGCGCAGAACACCTTCTACCTCAGCGACCAGGAGCTGCTCATCAGGCAGTTCCACACGGTCATCCGCGACACCGTCGCCGCCCACCAGTCCGGCGAAACGAAGGAGTGACGATGGGAAACACACTGCCAAAGAGCTTCTCCGAGCTCGAACCGTACGTCGTGGACTGGGCGCTGCCCACACGGGCCGAGCGCTACGCGGCGCGGCTGGACCGGCCCTTCGAAGACCTGGTCGCGTTCTACGACGCCATCGCACCGCGCGCCGAGGAGGCCATCGCATACCTCGACGGCCTGGACATCAACAACCTGCCCGAGGAGGCCACCAGGTTGCTGCACCTGCTCTACTCGATGATCCTGGTGTCCTACGCGGTGAATATCTTTAAGCAAAACCGAATTCCGGATTCGGCTGCGGCATTCTTCGAAATGGTCGCCGAGCCCGCCATCTGAGCACCCGAGCGTTGAGCCCACCCAAGAACGCCATGGATCCCGTCGCACCTCGCCCGCTGTCGGGGCTGCGAGTCGTCGACGCCGCGACCCTGGCCGCCGGACCGTTGGTCGCCACCGCACTCGGCGAGTTCGGTGCCGAAGTCATCAAGGTGGAGCAACCAGGTTCGGGTGACCCCTTGCGGACCTGGGGCGCGCGGCGCGACGACATCGGCCTGATCTGGAAGAGCGTGAGCCGTAACAAGCTTTGCGTCACCATGGACTTGCGCCACCCGGAGGGCCGAGAGTTGCTGCACGGCCTTCTCGATGTCAGCGACGTGCTCGTCATCAACAACCGTCCGAGCACGCTGAGACGGTGGGGGCTGGACTACGAGTCGTTGCACGACCGGCATCCGAGACTGGTCATGCTCCACGTCACCGGATACGGGCGCGGCGGTCCAGCCAGCGATCGACCCGGTTTCGGCACGCTTGCGGAGGCGATGAGCGGCTTCGCTCACACCACCGGCCAAGAGGGTGGACCACCGACGCTGCCACCGTTCATGCTCGCCGACGGAGTGGCTGCCCTGGCTGCAACCTACGCGGTGATGATGGCGCTCTACCACCGCGACGTACACGGCGCTTGCGGCCAACTCGTCGATGTCAGCCTGGTAGAACCGCTGGCACGCCTCGTCGAGTACGCGACGCTGACCTATGACCAGCTCGGCGTGAGTCCCGTACGCGCCGGCAACCGCGTCGACGCCAGCGCACCCCGCAACGCCTACCGCACGTCCGACGACAAGTGGATCGCCGTCTCGAGCGCGTCGTCAAGCATCGCGGCACGGGTCTATCACGCGATCGACAGGCCCGACCTGGCGCGGCGGCGTGAGTATGTGGACCCCGTCCCGCGCCAGGCACGCTCCGCCGAAGTGGACAGGCTGGTTGCCACGTGGATCAGTAGTCGGACCCAGGACGAGGCGATGAAGGCCTTCCTCGAGGAAGGCGTCGCCGCGGCGCCGGTCTACGACGCGGAGCAGCTCCTCAACGACGAGCACCTCTGCGCGCGAGGCACGTTCGTGGCCGTCGACGACCCCGACCTCGGCCCGATCACGGTGCAGGCACCGGTGGCGGTCCTCAGCGAAACCCCAGGCCGCATAGACCATCTCGGGCGGCGACTGGGCGCCGACAACGACGCCGTATACGGCGAACTCCTCAACCTGCGCCCCGAGCGCATCGCCGCACTGCTCGAGGACGGGACGATCTGAGGTGCCGACCGTGAAGAGCGCTCCCCCCTTCCGCATCCGCCGCTCGGAACTCGCCACACCGGCCAGCAGCGAGCACATGTGCGAAGTGGCCGCGCGTGCGGGCGCCGACGTGGTGTTCCTCGACCTCGAGGACGCCTGCGCTCCAAGCGCGAAGAAGTCGGCACGCGCCACCGCCGTCGCCGCGCTTACGAACCTCGACTGGGGCAAGACCACTCGCGCCATTCGCATCAACGGACTCGACACACCCTGGTGCTACGGCGACATCGTCGAAGTAGTCACCGGTGCACGCGAGGCGGTGGACGTGCTGATCGTGCCCAAAGCCCGATCCGCACGCGACATCTGGTGGGTAGACGTGTTGCTGACCCAACTCGAGGAAGACCTGGGGCTGTCCCGACCCATCGGCCTGGAGGCGCTCATCGAGGAGGCCGAGGGGTTGGTCAATGCGGCGGAGATCGCGCGAGCAAGCCCTCGGCTCGAGGCACTCATCTTCGGCGCTGGTGACCTGTCCGCCTCGCTGCGATCACGCGTCGACGGAAACTTCGATCCGCAAGGCGACTATCCCGGGGAATTCTGGCATTTCGCGCGCATGCAGGTGCTCGCGGCAGCACGTGCGGCGGGAATCGGCGCAATCGATGCGCCGTACCCGGCGTATCGGGATCTCACGGGATATCGCCGTGCGGCTACACAGGCGAGCCTGCTGGGCTTCGACGGCAAGTGGGCGATCCATCCCGACCAGGTCCCCGTCGCCCACGACGTGTTCACCGCTACGGCCACCGAGGTCGCCGATGCGCGTGCCGTGATTGCGGACTACGGTCGCGCCGAGTCCGGTGGCCTCGGAGCTGTCGGCCGTGACGGCAAGCTCGTCGACGCCGCCCTCATGCGCCACGCCGCCAACGTGCTTCGCAGAGCCGCGCCGTCGGACGGCGGCGGGCCATCCTCGATATGAACGGCATCCGAACAGAGTGAAAGTGAGCGACGTATGACCGGACGAGTCGAAGGCAAGGTCGCCTTCATCACGGGCGCCGCGCGCGGGCAGGGCCGAAGTCACGCGGTCCGCCTCGCGCAGGAAGGTGCCGACATCATCGCCGTGGACATCTGCCGCGGGTTCGACGGCTCGCCCGCACCGGCGGCCACCCCCGAGGATCTCGCCGAAACCGCAGACCTGGTCAAGAATCTCAATCGACGCGTGGTCACCGCGCAAGTCGACGTGCGCGACTACTCGGCACTCAAGGCCGCAGTGGACAACGGCGTCGAGGAGCTTGGACGCCTCGACGTCATCGTGGCCAACGCCGGTATCGGCACCACCGGGGTCAAGCTCGACAAGATGGACGAGGCGAGTTGGGAGGAAACCCTCGACGTCAACCTCGGCGGCGTCTGGAAAACCGTGAAGGCCGGCGTCCCGCATCTGAAGTCCGGCGGCCGCGGCGGTTCGATCATCATCACCAGTTCAGTCGGCGGCCTGAAGGCCTACCCACAGGTCGGCCACTACGTGACGGCGAAACACGGCGTGGTCGGCCTGATGCGAACGTTCGCGGTCGAATTGGGCGCCGACTCGATCCGCGTCAACACGATCCATCCCACACATGTGAGCAGCCCGCTGCTGATGAACGTGCCCACCTATCGGCTGTTTCGGCCGGACTTGGAGAATCCGGGACCCGACGATCTAGCCCCGATCTGTCAGTCGTTCCACTTTCTGCCGATACCGTGGGTGGAGCCGGCCGACATCAGCAACGCCGTGCTGTTCCTGGCCTCCGACGAAGCCCGCTACATCACCGGCGTTACGCTCCCGGTGGACGCCGGCAGCCTGCTGAAATAGGAGCTGACGATGACGACCGCGAATGACACCGACGTGTACTACGACCCCTACGACCTCGCCATCGCGGCGAACCCGTGGCCGACGTACGCGCGACTGCGTGACGAGGCGCCGATCTACTACAACGAACGCTATGACTTCTGGGCACTGTCCCGTTACGAGGACGTCGAGGCGGCGCTGTCCAATTGGGAGACGTTCTCCAACAGCCGAAGTGACATCCTTGAGCTGGTGAAGTCGGACTTCGACATGCCGTCGGGGGTGATGATGTTCGAGGATCCACCCATGCACACGATGCTGCGTGGGCTGATGGCGCGGGTCTTCACGCCACGCCGGATGGCGGCCATCGAGGACCAGATCCGCGACTTCTGTGTCGGCTGCCTCGAACCGCACGTCGGGTCGGCCGGGTTCGACATCGTTGCCGAACTGGCCGCGATGATGCCGATGCGTGTGATCGGCATGTTGCTCGGCATTCCGGAATCGGATCAGATCGGCTACCGCGACAAACAAGATGCGAATCTTCGGACGAAGCCCGGCGTCCCAATGAAGGTGTCGAATGCCGACGCAATCGCCGATGGCCGGATGTTCGCCGACTACGTCGAGTGGCGCGCCAAGAACCCCTCCGACGATCTGATGACCGCGTTACTCAACGTCGAGTTCGAAGACGAGCACGGCGTAACCCGCAAGCTGACGCGAAAGGAGTTGCTGCACTACACCCAGGTCGTCGCCGGGGCCGGGAACGAAACCACCGGGCGGCTCATCGGCTGGCTCGCTAAGGTGCTCGCCGAACATCCCCTGCAGCGCCGCCAAGTCGTCGAAGACCGAACCTTGCTGAGCCGCGTCGTCGACGAGACCCTGCGATTCGAGCCGACTGGACCGCACGTGGCGCGCTACATCGTCAGAGACTTCGATGCCTACGGCACAACCGTGCCTGCCGGCAGCGCGATGTTGCTGCTGTTCGGCGCGGCCAATCGTGACCCGGCCCGCTACGAGAATCCCGACGCGTTCGACATTCACCGCGACAACAAGGCGCACCTGACATTCGGCAAGGGCCTGCACTACTGTCTCGGAGCCAATCTGGCCCGGCTGGAAGGTCGAGTCGCGCTCGACGAACTACTCAACCGCTTCCCCGAGTGGGACATCGACTACGACAGCATGGAACCGGCGCCTACGTCCACAGTCAGAGGTTGGGAGCGGCTACGAATCGTGCTGCCGTGAGCGCGAACCTCCTTGGCGGCGGCTAACGCCGGCCTCGGCGCAGATCTGCTGCGGCCGACCGGACCGCGTCGGTGATCGTCGTGATCAATGGGCTCTCGAGTTTCCAGCATTGCCAGAACAGCGGCACATCAAGGTGCACCTCAGCGACTTGGACGAGGGTGCCGTTGGCGAGTTCGGGCCTCACTAACTGTTCGGGATACATTCCCCAACCCCAGTCCGGCCCGCACGGCGGCCCCGAAGCCCTCAGCGGTGGGCACGTAATGGACCGGTCGAGACACGATGCGTCGAAACGCTTTACGCACCAACATGTCCTGCAGTGCATCGCCGCGGTTCCAGGCCAGCGAGGGAGCCGCCGCAACAGCTGCCGCGGTGAATCCCTCCGGTAGATGGCGCTCAACATAGGCGGGGCTGGCTATTGCGAGATAGCGCATCACCCCGAGCGACTGCACCCCGCAGCCCGCCACGGCATTGCGTTCGGTGGTGACCGCTCCCATGACCGCACCCTCGCGCAGCAGCCGTGCGGAGTGGTCCTGGTCCTCGATCCGGATGTCGAACACGATGTCAGGCAGTCGGGTGAACACCGTGGTGAACCAGGTCGACATCGAGTCGGCATTGATCGCGATGGCGATCCGGGTACGGTCTGCTGATCCGCCGGCTACCTCAGCCAAGGCTTCGGACTCCAGCAGCGCGGTCTGTGCGGCCAGTCGTAGCAGTGGGGCGCCGGCGGCTGTTGCTCGACAGGGCTTCGCGCGCACAACCAGGACTTGACCCACACGCTGCTCAAGAGTCTTGATGCGCTGGCTCACTGCCGAGGGTGTCACGTGCAACCACTCGGCCGCGGCGTCGAAGCTTCCGAGCTCGATCACCGCGGCGAGGGCGGCGAGCTGGTGTGTATCCAGACGTCGCTCATCTGCGTGGCGCATGCGCTGATCATCCGCCATTGGGTCGGAGGATCCGATTAGCGGATCGGACCAGGTGGCCTCGTCGAGGACGACTGTGACGCCGCAGCTCTTCTGGCGAACCGGCTTCGCAGTTTCCGGTCGGCGTTGTCACGGGCGTAGGCGTGGTCGCCCGCCGGGCACCGTGATCACCGCCGACGGTGAACTCGACGCCGCCAACGCCGACCAGCTCGCCGCGTACGTGCAACACAGCGTCGGCAGCGCCCGGCGCGTGGTCCTGGACTTACGGGGACTGGAATTCATTGGTACGGCCGGTTTTTCGGCGCTGCACCGCATCAACGTCGTGTGCTCGGGCGCCCAGGTGCGCTGGGCCATGGTGCCGAGCCCGGCGGTGTCGAGGCTGCTGCGCATCTGCGACCCCGACGGCACCCTGCCGATCACGACGGCATCCCACGAGCCGCTGGTGCCGGCGATGCGCGGGACGCGCGGGACGCACGACCCCCTACTCCAACTGGTCGCGCAGCCGCGTTAGCGACTTGGCCAGCAGCCGGGACACGTGCATCTGGGAGATGCCGACCCGCTCGGCGATCTGCGTCTGGGTCATCGACTCGAAGAACCTGAGCACCAGCACGGTTCGTTCCCGCTCGGGCAGCGCCTCGAGCATGGGACGCAGCGACTCGCGATCCTCGATCTGGTCCAGACCAGTGTCGACGTCGCCCAACGTGTCCGCTATCGCGCGGGCTTCTTCGTCGTCGCTGCCACCGCCGCCGCTGTCGATGGACAGGGTGTTGTAGGAGCTTCCCGCCACCAGGCCCTCGACGACCTCGGCGCGGTCCATGCCGAGTTCCGCCGCGAGTTCGGTTGCGGTGGGCGCCCGGCCGAGCCGTTGCGATAGCTCGGCCGTTGCCGCGCCGAGCCGCAGATGCAGTTCCTTGAGTCGCCGCGGCACCTTGACCGACCAACTGTTGTCGCGGAAGTGGCGGCGAACCTCGCCCATGATGGTCGGCACCGCAAACGACACGAAGTCCGTCCCGGCCTCGACGTCGAACCGGACCACCGCGTTGACCAAACCGACGCGCGCCACCTGAACCAGGTCGTCTCGTGGTTCCCCCCGGCCCTCGAACCGGCGGGCGATGTGATCGGCCAGCGGCAGGCAACGCTCGACGATCTTGTCCCGTTGACGCTGAAATTCCATCGGGTCGGCCGCCACGCTGGCCAACTCGCGGAACATGTCCGGAACATCGGCGTATTCGTTCGGCCGTGAAACCGAACCGCCGGCAGCTCGCGCTGTCACCTGCTGGCGGCCGCCCGTCGCGCCGTCAGCTTGATACCGAAGATGCTGCCGCTTTCGTTGGGTTCGCGGCCGTCGTGGAAGGTCTGGACGTCGTCGGCCAGGGAGGTCAGGACGTGCCAGCTGAAACTGCCGGGTGCCACCACGTCGTGGGTGTCGCACGCGGCGGAGGCCTCCACGATCAACTCGTCGTCGCGCGGATCCACCACGACGACGAGCGTCGCGTCCGGGGTGGCCGATCGGATGAGCCGGGTGCACACTTCGTCGACCGCGAGCCGCAGGTCGGCCACGGCGTCGAAATCGAGGTCCTCGAAGGTGCCGATCGCGCCGACCAGTGTGCGCAGCACGGCCAAGTTCTCCAGGCGTGCCGCCACGTGCAACTCTACGGCGCGGTGGCCGCGTTGACCCTGGTTAGCGCGCAATCCCGCATCGGACATCTGGTCTCCCGGCACCTTTTGACTGGAACTACTACTTTGCAGCCTGCCGTGGACCGTAGGCTCCAATCGGTTGATCATGATCGCCGCCGGGTATGCCGCGCGCTATTGAACGGGTTCAACAGGCGCGTTCGATCGTTCTGGCTGTGGTCGCCCCAGCGATAGGGTAAGCACGCTGGCGCAACGAGTATGGCACTCATCATGGCCTAGACGTGATACCCGCTCAGGCATTCCCGTAACCCCCTGGATGTTGGGGCTGGGTGGAGCGTCTACGGAATGCGACTTAGCTGTTGGGCCGCTGCCGCTGCTTCGGGTGCTCGGAATACCAGCGGTCCGCGATCCTGCGAGACACGCCGGTGATGCCCTCGTGCCGATGCCTCTTTGGTAATGACCCGCCAGAACGAACGGGTAACCAGGAACTGGCTGGAAATACAGGAAACTAGAGGGCCAGCACCGGGCCGGCGATCGGCGGAACGCCCAGGGAGACGGTCAGCACCATCAGCGTCAGCAGGAACCAGCCGGCCCCGTGCCATCCCCACCAGTTACCTTCGGCCTTCCACACCCGATAGGTGCGCAGGAACGCCCACAGGCCGGCGGCCAGCAAAATCAGCGGGCAACCGAACGCCAAGAGCGTGCGCTGCGGCGCCCCACAGGCCACCGTGTCGACACTCGTCCCCGGGCACGTGCTGACCCACAGAGCGGCCAGTACCAAGAACCCGATTCCGGCGGCCGTCGCCAGGACGGCGAACCGGACGGCGGCGTGCACCTCGCCGTCGTCGTGCCCGAGGTGATCGCCGGGCGATCGCTCACTTGCCCTCTGCATCCTTGTCCCTCATGTCCCCACCGGCCCATCAGCGCTGACTCCTAGTCCATCGCTCGCCGCGTCGCAATAGTTACCGCGCTGAGACAAGATTTCCGGCAGCCGGCCGGCCGCATGTCGCGCCGGTATCCAGCGGAGGGCGCACGGGGTCGTACCCAGCGGCAAACCCCGACGAACCGCCTCGAAGTCCGCCACAACTCGCCGTGGCGGGCGCCTCATAATCGGTGAGTAGTATCTGGAACATGCCGACAGCCAGAAGGCGGCTATCCCCGGAGGATCGCCGTGCGGAGCTGCTCGCGTTGGGGGCAGATGTCTTTGGGAAGCGACCCTATGACGAGGTCCGCATCGACGAGATAGCCGAACGGGCCGGGGTGTCCCGTGCGCTGATGTACCACTACTTTCCCGACAAGCGAGCGTTTTTCGCCGCCGTGGTGAAAGACGAGGCGGACCGCTTGTACGCGGCCACCGTGAACCCGATGCCCGCGGGTATGACGATGTTCGAGGAGATCCGGACCGGGGTGCTGGCCTACATGGCCTATCACCAACAGAACCCGGAGGCCGCGTGGGCGGCTTACGTGGGCCTCGGCCGGTCCGACCCGGTTCTGCTCGGCATCGACGAGGAAGCCAAGAACCGCCAGATGGAACACATCATGTCCCGCATCGCCGAAGTCGTCAGCGGCATGGAGGACAACCGCGCCCTGCAACCCGATGTCGAGCGGGACCTGCGGGTGATCCTCAGCGGCTGGCTGGCGTTCACCTTCGAGGTGTGCCGCCAGCGGATCATCGACCCCACGACCGACGCCGACCGGCTGGCCGACGCCTGTGCACACGCGCTGCTGGACGCCATCGCCCGGGTGCCGGAGATTCCGGACGAGCTGGCCGGCGCGATGGCCACCGCGCGACTCTAGGGCGCGTGTCGGTACCGGCTGGCACGATGGTCAGGTGAGCGCTCGTCCCGGTTCCCCGCCGTCCGACCCGTTGGGCCGGTTCAGCGCCATCACCCGGGAGTGGTTCGACAGCACCTTCGCCGCGCCGACCACCGCCCAGGCCGAGGCCTGGGAGGCCATCGCTGATGGCGACAACACCCTGGTGATCGCGCCGACCGGCTCGGGCAAGACACTGGCGGCGTTCTTGTGGGCACTCGACACGCTCGCCACCCCGGCGGCCGTGCCTTCCGCGCCCGACCGCCCCGCCGGCACCCGTGTGCTCTACGTCTCCCCCCTCAAGGCGCTGGCGGTCGACGTCGAACGCAACCTGCGCACCCCGCTGGCCGGGCTCACCAGGATCGCCGAGCGCCACGGCGTGCGGCCACCCGGCATCAGCGTCGGGGTCCGCTCCGGCGACACCCCACCCGCGCAACGCCGGCAGCTCATCGCCCGCCCTCCCGACGTGCTGATCACGACCCCGGAGTCGCTGTTTCTGATGCTCACCTCGGCCGCGCGGGAAACCCTCGCGGGCGTGCAGACGGTGATCGTCGACGAAATTCACGCCATCGCCGCCGGCAAGCGCGGCGCCCACCTGGCCCTGTCGCTCGAGCGCCTCCAGGACCTGTCACAGGAGTTGCGTGGCGGTCGGCCAGCGCAGCGCATCGGGTTGTCGGCAACCGTGCGTCCGCCCGAGGAGTTGGCCCGTTTCCTGTCCGGCCAATCCCCGACGACCATCGTCGCCCCGCAGGCGTCCAAGACCGTCGAGCTGACCGTGCAGGTGCCGGTCCCGGACATGGCCAACCTGGAGAACAACAGCATCTGGCCCGACGTCGAGGCTCGCCTGGTCGACCTGGTCGAATCGCACAACTCGACCATCGTGTTCGCCAACTCGCGGCGACTGGCCGAGCGACTTACCGCACGCCTCAACGAGATTCACGCCGAACGCTCGGGCGCCGGGTTGCCGGCAGAAACCAATCCGAGGGTGGCGGGCGGAGCCCCGGCGCACCTCATGGGCTCGGGCCAGACCTTCGGCGCGCCCCCCCTCCTGGCCCGCGCGCACCACGGCTCGGTCAGCAAGGAGCAGCGCGCCCTGGTCGAGGACGACCTCAAGCGCGGGCTGCTCAAGGCGGTGGTGGCCACATCAAGCCTGGAACTGGGCATCGACATGGGCGCGGTCGACCTCGTGATCCAGGTCGAGGCGCCGCCGTCGGTGGCCAGCGGCCTGCAACGCATCGGGCGGGCCGGGCACCAGGTCGGCGAGGTTTCGCAGGGGGTGCTGTTCCCCAAGCACCGCACCGACCTGATCGGGTGCGCGGTGACCGTGGAGCGGATGCTGGCCGGCCAGATCGAGACGATGCGCGTGCCCGCCAACCCGCTCGACATCCTCGCCCAGCACACCGTGGCGGCGGCCGCGCTCGAGCCGCTGGACGCCGATCGATGGTTCGACACCGTGCGCCGCAGCGCCCCATTCGCGACGCTGCCGCGCAGCGTGTACGAGGCCACGCTCGACCTGCTGTCGGGCAAGTACCCGTCCACCGAGTTCGCCGAGTTGCGACCGCGGCTCGTCTACGACCGCGATACCGGCACGCTGACCGCCCGGCCCGGTGCGCAGCGGCTGGCCGTCACCTCCGGCGGCGCCATCCCGGACCGCGGAATGTTCACCGTCTACCTGGCTTCCGATTCCGAAACGCCCTCGCGGGTAGGCGAACTCGACGAGGAGATGGTCTACGAGTCGCGCCCCGGTGACGTCATCTCCCTGGGGGCCACCAGCTGGCGGATCACCGAGATCACCCATGACCGCGTGCTGGTGATTCCCGCGCCCGGTCAGCCCGCCCGGTTGCCGTTCTGGCGCGGCGACGGCGCCGGCCGGCCGGCCGAACTGGGCGCCGCGCTCGGCGCGTTCACCGGCGAGCTGGCCGGGCTGGACCGTGAAGCCTTCGACAAGCGTTGCGCCGCATTGGGTTTCGACGCCTACGCGACCGACAACCTGTGGGCGCTGCTCGACGAGCAGCGCACCGCCGCCGGCGTCGTGCCCACCGACACCACCCTGCTGGTCGAGCGGTTCCGCGACGAACTGGGCGACTGGCGGGTGATCCTGCATTCGCCCTACGGGCTGCGTGTGCACGGGCCGCTCGCGCTGGCGGTGGGGCGACGGCTGCGGGAGCGCTACGGCATCGACGAGAAACCGACCGCCGCCGACGACGGCATCGTGGTGCGGTTGCCGGATACGTTGGACGAGAAACCACCCGGAGCGGAACTGTTCGTCTTCGACGCCGACGAGATCGATCCCGTGGTCACCGCCGAGGTGGGCGGCTCGGCGCTGTTCGCGTCGCGATTCCGCGAATGCGCGGCCCGCGCCCTGCTGCTGCCCCGCCGGCACCCTGGGCGCCGCTCGCCGCTGTGGCAGCAGCGACAGCGCTCGGCCCAGCTGCTGGAGGTGGCCCGCAAATACCCCGACTTCCCGGTAGTGCTGGAGACCATTCGCGAATGCCTGCAGGACGTCTACGACGTGCCGGCCCTGACCGAGCTGATGGCCGGCATCGCGCAGCGACGGGTGCGGGTGCTCGAGGCCGAGACCTCACGACCCTCGCCATTCGCGGCGTCGCTGTTGTTCGGCTACGTCGGGGCGTTCATGTACGAGGGCGACTCCCCGCTGGCGGAGCGCCGGGCCGCGGCGCTCTCGCTGGACAGCACGCTGCTGGCCGAGCTGCTCGGCCGGGTGGAGCTGCGCGAGTTGCTCGATCCGGAGGTCATCGCCGCCACGGGCCACCAGCTGCAGCACCTTTCGGCCGAGCGGGCCGCCCGCGACGCCGAGGCCGTCGCGGACCTGCTGCGGCTGCTGGGCCCGCTGACCGAAGAGGAAGTCGCCGCCCGCGCCGCCGGCGCCGATGTGGGCGGCTGGCTGGAGGGACTGCGTGCCGCCCGGCGCGCGCTGACGGTGTCGTTCGCCGGCCGCAGCTGGTGGGTGGCGATCGAGGACATAGGCCGGCTGCGCGACGGCGTGGGGGCGGCGGTTCCGCTGGGCGTGCCGGCGACCTTCACCGAGGAGGTGGCCGACCCGCTTGGCGAGCTGCTGGGCCGCTACGCGCGCACCCGCACCCCGTTCACCACCGCCGAGGCCGCCGCCCGCTTCGGCCTCGGGCTGCGGGTGACCGCCGACGTGCTGGGCCGGCTGGCCACCGACGGCCGCTTGGTGCGCGGCGACTTCGTCGCCGGCGCTGAGGGATTGGGGGCCCCCGGCACCGGCAGCGAGCAGTGGTGCGACGCCGAGGTGTTGCGCATCCTGCGCCGCCGCTCCCTGGCTGCGCTGCGCGCCCAGGTCGAACCGGTCAGCACCGCCGCCTACGGGCGGTTCCTGCCCGCCTGGCACCAGGTGTCGTCAAGCCTGTCCGGGCTGGACGGGCTGGTGTCCGTGATCGACCAGCTCACCGGTGTCCGGATGCCGGCCTCGGCGATCGAGCCGCTGGTGCTCGCCCCGCGGGTGCGCGGCTACTCCCCCGCGATGCTCGACGAACTGCTGGCGACCGGGGAGGTCACCTGGTCGGGCGCCGGATCCATCTCGGGCGGCGACGGCTGGATCGCGTTGCACGCCAGCGATTCCGCGCCATTAACGCTGACCGTTCCTGCCGCCATCGACTTCACCGACGCCCACCGGGCGATCCTGGACACGCTGGCCGGCGGCGGCGCCTACTTCTTCCGCCAGCTCGCCCAGGACGGAATCAGCGATACGGACCTGAAAGCCGCGCTGTGGGAACTGATCTGGGCCGGCTGGGTCACCGGCGACACGTTCGCCCCGGTGCGCGCCCTACTGAGTGGAACGGGCGCCCGTAAACGTTCCGCCCCGGCGCACCGGGCCCACCGCCCGCCGCGGCTGAGCCGATACAGCGTCGCGCACGCCCAGCACCGTGCCGTCGACCCGACCGTCGCCGGCCGCTGGTCGGCCGTGCCGGCGCCCGAGCCCGATTCCACGCTGCGCGCCCACTACCAAGCCGAGCTGCTGTTGAACCGCCACGGCGTGCTGACGAGGGGCGCGGTGACGGCCGAGAACGTCCCCGGCGGCTTCGCCACCCTCTACAAGGTGCTCGGTACTTTCGAGGACGCCGGCCGGTGCCAGCGCGGCTACTTCGTCGAGTCGCTGGGCGGCGCCCAGTTCGCCGTCGCTTCGACCGTCGACCGCCTCCGCGGCTATACCGACGGCGTCGACCCGCAGCGGCCCGAATACCGGGCGGTCGTGCTGGCCGCCGCCGACCCGGCCAACCCCTACGGCGCCGCGCTGCCGTGGCCCTCCGCGGGCGGCGAGGGAGCGCGGCCGGGCCGCAAGGCCGGGGCGTTGGTCGTGCTCGTGGACGGCGCACTCGCCTGGTTCCTCGAGCGCGGCGGACGGTCCCTGCTGACCTTCACCACCGACCCCGCGGCCGACCACGCGGCGGCCATGGCCCTGGCCGACCTCGTCACCTCCCGACGCGTCGCCTCGATCCTCGTCGAACGCATCGACGGGTCGCCGGCCCTGCAACCGCACGCCGGCGGGCGGGAGTCGGACGCGCTGGCGGGGCTTGTTGAAGCCGGCTTCGCCCGGACGCCCCGCGGGATGCGGTTGCGGTGACCATCCCCGAGAACCATGCCCGAGGGTGACACCGTGTGGCACACCGCCGCCACGCTGCGGCAGCATCTGTTGGGCCGCACGCTGACCCGCTGCGACGTACGGGTGCCGCGGTTTGCCACCGTCGACCTCACCGGCGAGGTGGTGGACGAGGTGCTCAGCCGGGGCAAGCACCTGTTCATCCGGGTCGGGCCGGCCAGCATCCACTCGCACCTGAAGATGGACGGCAGCTGGCTGGTTGGTAACCGGCCGGTGCGGGTGGACCACCGGGCGCGAATCGTTTTGGAAGCCAAGCAAGGAGACGAGTTCGTCCGGGCCGTCGGCGTCGACCTCGGAGTGCTGGAAATCCTCGAGCGGAACCGCGACGGGGAGGTGGTCGCCCACCTGGGGCCCGACTTGCTGGGCGAGGACTGGGATCCCGCGCGCGCTGCGGCCAACCTGACGGCAAGCCCGGACCGGCCGATCGCCGAGGCGCTGCTGGATCAGCGGGTCCTCGCCGGTGTGGGCAACGCCTATTGCAACGAACTGTGTTTCGTCAGCGGCCACCTGCCCACCGCGCGCGTCAGCGCGATCACCGATCCGCACCGGCTGGTTTGCCGAGCCCGGGACATGCTGTGGCTCAACCGTTTCCGCTGGAGCCGCTGCACCACAGGGGACACCCGGTCGGGCCGGCAGCTGTGGGTCTACGGGAGGGCCGGGCAGCCGTGCCGTCGCTGCGGCACGCGTATCAACTACGACGACACCGGCGAGCGGGTGACCTACTGGTGCCCGTCCTGCCAGCGCTGAACCCGCGGATTACCCTCGCCCGTCCGACCGCGGCGTGCAATGATCGCAGTGCTAACGGTGTGGCGTGCCGTTGGCACTGCTCACTCAGCGGGAAGGTTCCAGCGATGACGACTGGCCAAGTGCGCTCGCCCAAATCGGTGCGATCACTGGTGGCCGGCCTTGCGCTCATGGCCGCGCTGCCCGGCTTGGCGGCAGTGGCAATGCCGACCGCTCGTGCCGACGCGGCGGACAACGCATTCCTGATCGCGGTGAAGGCCAAGGGCATCAACTTCGCGTCACCGCAAGCCGCGCTCATTGCCGGTCACGAGGTCTGCGACGAACTCGACCTGGGTAAGCAGAAGTCCGACGTCGTCTCTGAGGTGATGACTAACAGTCAGCTCGACGGCTACCGCGCGGGGTTCTTCGTCGGTGCCAGCGTAGCCGCGTACTGCCCGAGGTATCACGGATCGCCCTGAGCGTCCGGGAGATCAGGAGATGGCGTCGACCGCGGCGGACAGTCGCGACTTGAACTCTTGCGGGACGGGGATATATCCGTTGTCCGCCAGGCCATTCTGGCCGCCGCCGATCGTGCTTTGCAGGAAGGCCTTGACGGCCGTCCCGGCCTGCGGATCGGGGTACTTCGAGCACACGATTTCGTACGTCGCCAGCACGATCGGGTAAGCGTCGGGCTGGTTCGGCCGGTAGAACGAAATCGTGTCGAGGGCGAGGTCGTTGCCGTCCCTGATGAACCAGGCGGCGGAGATCGTCTTTCCCACCGAGTCCGTGCTGATCGCTACCGGGTCCGGACCGGCCGACGTGATGACCTTGGCCATGTCCAGGTGTTGCGCCTGAGCGAACGACCATTCGTTGTAGGTGATCGCGCCTTCGGTGCTCTTGACGGCCGCGGCGGCGCCGTCGTTGCCCTTGGCGCCCTCGCCGACACCACCGTTGAACGTCTTCCCGGCGCCCCTGTTCCACGCGCCGTTCGAAGCGGTATCCAGATATCGCTGGAAGTTATCCGTGCTGCCGGACTCGTCGCTGCGGAACACGACGCGAATCGGCTCGGCGGGCAGGGTGACGCCGGGGTTCAGCGCCTGGATCGCCGCATCGTTCCAGGTGGTGATGCCGCCGTTGAAGATCCGTGCCGCATTGGGGCCGTCGAGGTTCAGCGACGTCACACCGTTGAGGTGGTAGGTGATGGCGATGGGGCCGAACACCACCGGCAGGTTCCACACCGGCGACCCGCAGCGCTGCCGGGCCCTGGCGGACTCGTCCTTGCTCAGCGGGGAGTCCGAGCCGCCGAAATCGGTCTGGCTGCCAATGAATTCGCCGATCCCGGCGCCGGAGCCATTGGCCGTGTAATTCAGGGACTGCCCCGGGCAGGTCTGTTCGAAAGCCTTGACAAAACGGGTCATCGCGTTGGCCTGGGCGGTGGAACCGCTGGCCTTCAGAGTCGGCTTGCCCCCGCAGGCGACCCGCGCCGGCGCCGAGCCCGTCGCCGCGCTTCCCCGAGTCGCGTTGTTGTCGGCGCCGCACGCCGACACCATAACCGCAGCGGCGGCCGATATACACAGCCCGGCGCCGAATCGCCTCAGTCTCAACTCGATTCCTCCGTGCATGAGACATGCTAACAACCCGACGTCGCCAAAACCGTTCGTTCAGTTGCCGTTTGCCGCACGTACACCGTGTCGTCGTGGCGCGTGCACTAATTCCTGGCGTGCGCCAAGAAAAACTGCGCGATGACTTCGGAGGCGCTCAGCCCCCGAGTGGTGAGCCCGATGATCGCCCTCGGCAGATATTGCTCGCCGCCCGGCCACGTATGCCCGCCGCTGTCGATCTGGTAAAAGACCACCTCGGTGGACGCCGCACACGCCGCGGCATCGAAGCGGCGCACGACGGTGCCGTCCCCGGCGCCGGGCAACACCTGCGCCGACGGATCGCCCTGGCACCCATCGGCCGAACGCCACCTGTCCACCATGCTGTTCGCCGAGATCGAGTGGCTGGCCCCGCCGCGGCCGCGCACCTCCCCGCCCTTGAACGGCACCAGCGGGTCGGCGGTCCCGTGTGCCTCCAGAACGGAAACAGGCCGCGACGGGTTGCAGGCCACGCCCTCCCCCAGCGTGCCCGCCACCGGGGCGATCGCGGCGAAAACGTCGGCCCGGTCGCAGGCCAGCCGGTTGGCCATGAAAGCCCCGTTGGACATGCCGGTGACGAAGACGTGCCCGGGAGCGATGCTGTAATCGTTCTGCAGCTTGCCGGCCAGCGCGACGAGGAATCCGACGTCGTCGACATGGTGGCGATCGGCCGGCGACGCCCCTCGGCCGTCGGCCCAGCTCTTGTCGTAACCGTCGGGATAGGCCACCAGCAGCTCATGCGCGTCGGCGACGGCGTCGAAGTCGGTCAGGCCCCGTTGCCCGATCCCGCTACCGCCGCCGCCGTGCAGGTTCAACACCAGGCCGACGGGGTTGCCGGGCGGCACGTGCAGCGTGTACGCCCGGTCCATGCCCCCGGATCGGAACGTGCCGGGCAGGTCCGTGGCGCTGGCCGCCGAGACATGCCGCATGCCGCAGCCGACGAGGAATACCGCGCAGACCGCCACCACAGCGAGGCACAACCATCGCGCGTACGGCATGCCGTCAAATTACCGAGCGGCCTGGTGAATCGGCGAGGGCGGTCGGGTGAACGCCAGTCGCCGGCCGTGGAACGTATCGGAAAGTTGGCACGTTGGCAATCTTGGCGATGTCTGGATCGCACCCGCCCGTAACCTGCCGGCAACTTTCGCAGCAACACTTGAAGACATCACGCAATCACGCTCCTATCGCACCGGGGTAACGAACATGACCACGACCCGTATCCGCAGGCCCGGCCGGCTGTCGTTGATGGCTGCCGGCCCACTGGCGGTGGCCGCGCTGCTTGGCCCGCTCGGAGCAGCCCCCACAGCGCGCGCCGACGCGACCGACGACGCCTTCATCGCCGCACTCAAGGCGCATGGCATCATCCACGAGTCGAACGGATCCGAGATCGCGGCCGGTCATCTGGTGTGCCACCAACTCCAATTGGGCAAGACGCAGGAGCAGATTGCCACCGACGTGATGAACAGCAGCACCCTGGACGGCGACAACGCCGGGTACTTCGTCGCCATTGCCGAACGCGCGTACTGCCCGGGGTACGCGGACATTCCTTCCTGACCTTTCGCGCCTTCCCGACCCTTTCGCGCCCCGGCGCCTCGTGAACGATGATCGCGATTTCGCCGATCATGCCCGCCGGTGAAACGTAAGGTGCAAGGAGTTCGCAAAAAGATCGCAGTCGGCCCGCCGTCGCCAATCGGGGCGGTTTTGTTCCACGGGAGTTTTAAATGACGAGCACGGGCGTTCTCCGGCCCCTGCTGGCCCGCCTGGCCCCGGGGCTGGTGCTGGCGGTCGGCCTGCTGGGCCCGTTCGGAGGAACCGCTCACGCCGACGCCACCGATGACGCCTTCCTGGGTGCGCTGAAGGCCAAGGGCATTAAATTCGGGTCACCGGACCAGGCGCTCGTCGCCGCGCACGAGGTCTGTGACGAACTCGACAATGGCAAGACGCTGGCCCAGGTCGCGTCAACCGTGCAGGGCAACAGCAACATGGACGGCTACCATTCCGGATTCTTCGTCGGTGCCAGCATCCGCGCGTACTGCCCGAAGTACGCCCCGTAACGCGATCGCAACGTCGCTCACCTGATTGCAACGTCCGCAGCAGTTCTCCCGGCCTCGATCGCGAGTAATATTGAGGCAGCACCTATTACGGAGAAATGCATTTGATTACGAGAATTCTCGTTAGCGGCGCTATCGTCTTCGCGGCCTGTCTTGGCTTAGCGGCTCCCGCCGATGCCGACCCCAGCGTCTTCGGAGTGCTCAGCTGCGGCTGCCCCGAGGTCACTCCGGCCGACAGCCCGGCTCACGTGGACAAAGTGAACCAGGGAATTCAGCACGGCCTGTCCAGCGTGCCCTCGGGCGCTCCGGTTCAGTAGGCCCCGCCCGCCCGTTCAGCCCGCCGCGCCGTGCCCGATGGCCTGGACGGACGCGTGCTCGTGCAGCGCCTTCTCGGCGTCCTCGGGAACGGGCTTCAGGTCGAACACCACCTCTTTGACGGTGCCGGTGAACGCGTAGGGCGCCCTGTCCTCGTAGTCGAGGTCGACCACGAGCCCGTTGTCCCGGCTGATGTCCATCCCTGCGTATGACGTGAACGCCAGCGGCACGGTGTTGGCCATCTCCCCCTCAGCGATGCGTCGATCGTCGGCCCACAACGTCACTCGTCCACCGGAGCCGGCGACCGGCTGGTCTGATTCGAACAGCATCCGCACCGTGACATCCCCGGTGGGGATCGGCTCGGTGGACACCTGCTTATAGGTGTCCACGCCCAGGTAGGAGTAGGTGTGGTGCAGCCGCTGGTGCTCGTCGATCCACAGCGCGAATCCGCCGATGAAGTCGCCGTCGGCGACGATCACCCCCTGCGCGCCGCCCTCGGGGACGTGCAGCCGGGCCTCGATCGCGTACGAACGGCCGAAAATCCGAGGGACCATGCCGCGCTGGATGTTCTGCACGCCGCCTTTGAAGGTGAACCGCGTGATGGTCGGCAACGGCGGCAGGCTGCCGAACATCACCGCCATGCCCCCGAGTAGCGGCAGCACCCGGTTGCGTTCGGCCTCCGCCCACCACAGCTGTGTGAGCTCGGCGACCTTGTCGGGGTGCTCGGCCGCCACATTTTTGGCCTGGGAGAAGTCATCGGGCAGGTAGTACAGCTCCCACACGTCGCTGTGGGGGTCGTACTTCCCCGGCCCGAACCGCTGCAGCGTCTCCGGCGAGAAGTCCCACGGCGCCTTGTCCAACCGGGTGCAGGCCCACCATCCGTCCTGGTAAATGGCGCGGCTGCCGAACATCTCGAAGTACTGCACGGTGTGGCGCTCTTCGGCCGCCGCGTCGTCGAAGGTGTGCAGGAAGCTGGTTCCGTCCATGGCCTCCTGCTCGATGCCGTCGACATGGGTCGGCTCCGGTAGGCCGATGGCCTCCAACACCGTTGGCACGACGTCGATGCAGTGGGTGAACTGAGACCGCACCCGGGTGTCGGGCCGGATCCGGGCGGGCCAGGCGACCACCATCGGGTCGCGGGCACCGCCGAGGTGGCTGGCCATCTGCTTGCCCCACTGGAACGGGGTGTTGTTGGCGTGCGCCCACGCGGAGGCGAAATGCGGCGCGGTGTGATCGTTGCCCAACGCCTCGATCCCGCCGTACTGCTCGATCAGCTTAAGCTGATGATCGGCATCGAGCACCACGCCGTTGAGGAACGTCATCTCGTTGAACGAGCCGGTGACCGTTCCCTCCATGCTGGCGCCGTTGTCGCCCCAGATGTAGAAGACCAGCGTGTTGTCGGTCTCGCCGAGGTCGTCGATCGCGTCGAGCAACCGGCCCACGTTCCAGTCCGCGTTTTCCGAGAACCCGGCGAACACCTCCATCTGCCGCGCATAGAGCTTCTTCTGGTTGTCGGACAGGCCGTCCCACGCCGGGAACAGGTCGGGCCGCTCGGTGAGCTCGGCGTCGGGGGGAATGACGCCGAGTTCCTTTTGGCGTTCGAAGGTTCTGCGCCGGTAGACATCCCAGCCCTCGTCGAACTGGCCCCGGTACTTGTCGGCCCATTCGGCGAACACGTGGTGCGGGGCGTGGGTGGCGCCGGTCGAGTAGTACATCATCCACGGCTTCTCGGTGTCCTGGGCCCGCACGCTGTGCAGCCACTCGACGGCCTTGTCGGTGAGGTCGTCGGGGAAGTAATAGGGCTTGCCATCCCTGCCCTGCGGCACCCCGATCACGGAGTTGTCCTGGGTGATGATGGGGTCGTACTGGCCCGCGGCCCCGGACAGGAACCCCCAGAAGCGGTCGAAGCCCCACCCCAGCGGCCAGTTGTCGAACGGCCCGGCCGCCCCCTGGACGCTGTCCGGGGTCAAGTGCCACTTGCCGAATCCCCCTGTGACATAACCGTTGTCGCGCAGGATACGCGGCAGCGCGGCGCAGCTCTGCGGCTTGACCGACGAGTAGCCCGGGAAGGGACCCGGGAATTCGGAGATCGATCCGAAGCCCACCCGGTGGTGGTTGCGTCCGGTCAACAGCGCGGCACGCGTCGGCGAGCACACCGCGGTGACGTGAAAGCGGTTGTACGTCAGCCCGTTCTGGGCCACCCGGGTCAGCGTCGGGGTGCGGATGGCGCCGCCGAAGGTGTCCGGGCCGCCGAACCCGGCGTCGTCGATCAGCACGATCAGCACGTTGGGCGCGGCATCGGGCGCCTTGGGTCCGGGAACGATCGTCCAGTCGCCGACCGACTCCGCCATGGTGCGACCGATCGTGCCGCCGAAGCCGCGTTGCGGCAGCGGCAGCCTGGTGCGGTCCGGGTCGAACTTGCCCATCGCCTCTTCCAGCGCCGCACCCAGGCTGCGCAGCGTCGAACTGCTCAACTCCGCAACGGATTTCATCGGGGAGCCGGCCAGCGCCTGCTCGGTTGCCAGCCTGCCCTCCGCCGGCACGACCGCGATGACCACGCCGCTGCCCGCGGCCAGCGCCTGCCCGATCTTGTCCCCCAGCCCGCTTTTGATCCGGTGGTTGGCGAACGTGCCCGCCAGCGCTCCGGCCGCGGCGCCGACCGCCGCCGAGGCGAGCAGCGCCGGCGAGAACAAGCCGACCGCCAGGCCCGCCCCGGCACCCCACGCGGCGCCCCGCCGGCCCAGCCGGTTGCCGGTGTCCACCAGGACCGGATTGCCCTCGGCGTCCTTGCCGACCAGCACCGCGCCACGCAGCGAGACCTGTTTGTCTTTGGTTCGCTCGGTGAGGGTGTCGAAGTCTCGGCGAGCCGAGTCCAGATCCTGATATCCGGCAACGATGACCAGCGCGTGTTCTTCGCTCATAACCAGGCTCCTTCGGACGGATGGACGCAGAATATCGACCGCAACGAGCTTTCGGGCGGATGTTCACCGCTGATTCACCCAGTGGACCACGGGGCCGGTCGAATCGGGTGGTGGAAAGGCGTCGCGTACGCCAACATTGGCCCTGATGACATTGGTCAGCACTTATCCCACCCGCGGCGTGGCGGCGCGCCCGGGACGCAACTGGGCCGCCGACGTCGCCGTGTTCGTCGGCGCCGCGGTGCTGTTGTGGTTGTTGGTGCGCGTCGGCCGCGGGGCGGCCGTGCCGTGGACGGTGCCCAACGCGCCCTCGTCGGTGTCCACGGATCCCAGCCAGTTGCCGTATTACGCCGCCCG
>JARLGR010000047.1 GCA_031292665.1 Mycobacterium sp.
CTGGGCGAGCACGCCGACCGTGGCAGCCAGATGATCTACTTCTCCGCCGCGCTGCTGGCCGTCGCTATCGGATTGCTCGTCCTGCGCCTGATCGAACGCCGATCCGAAAAGTACCGCATGGCAACCAATGTCATCGTGGTGTTGGTCGCGCTCGCCGTTGGGATCTCCTCGATGATCCAGATCTACCGGATCGGCGATGCCGGCGCGCGGTCGGTGTGGGGCGGCGAAATAGCACGGCTGCAGAAGGCCCACGGCAGCTAGCGAAGCGGAGCACGCCTCGATCGGATTGACGACGCCAGAGCCGTCGAGCTTTTCCACACCGACGAACACGTCGACGTCATCGGCTCCCTCGATGAAGACGTTTAGCGCCGTATGGTCGGTCGGCATGACTCAAATCTCCGCGCGACTGTATCTGGCATCGGACCGATGAAATCATCGTGACGGCTGCGGGATTCGCGGCGAGCCGCAGCGACCAGTGGCGCGTGGCCCAGGTCGCGGCACCGCCGATTCCGCGCTCTGAATAAGTTGCTTGATATAAACCGATTGGCGGTGTTCACTGAGTCGATGACCGCCGAGCGGATGGCTCGCTCCCGGGCCTCTAAATGACCGGCTCACTCACCGCGCGCGGCTCTGTACCCGACATTCCGGACGAGCCGGACTGGGCACGCATGCGTTCCGAGGTCGGCGCACGGCTGCGGACCGCGATGGCCGACCACGGTGTCGACGCGCTGATCCTTTTGATGAACGGCCATGTCGGCTACGCGACCGGTGTCAGCTGGCCCCTGCTCGACGCGGGCCTCTCGCATGTGGAGCGTCCGGTGGCGGTGGTACTCGCCGACGACGAACACCCGCATCTATTCATGCCTTTCCGCAGCGGAGCGGCGGCCGATCCGCCGCTCCCCGACGATCACCTGCACGGGCCCGTGTACCTCGAATTCGACCGTGGCGTACAAGATTTCGCACGCGCGCTGGGCGAGTTGATCCCGCGCGGCGCGTCCGTCGCGGCCGACGAGCTGACCGGCGCGATGCGGCGCTCGGCAGCCACCCTGTTCCCGTCCGGCCCGCCGTCCGACGCGGCCATCGTGATCGGCGCCGCGCAGCTGGTCAAGACCCGCGACGAAATTGCCTGCCTTCGCCGCGCCTGCCGCATCACCGAGCGGGCCATGGTGGACGTGCAGAAGGCGTTGGCGCCGCGCGTACGGCAGACCGATCTCTCGGCCACGCTCGTGCGGCGCGCCTTCGAACTCGGTGCGACCACCAACATGTTGGAGGCCATCTGGCAAGTGATGCCCAGTTCACGCGACACCGGGGTGTGGACCACTCACGGCGACCTCGCATTGCCCCTGCTGACCTCCGGCCGCGAACTGGCCGCCGGCGATGTGCTGTGGACCGACATCAGCATCACCTACGCCGGGTACTGCTCTGACTTCGGCCGAACCTGGGTGGTTGGCGAGCAGCCGTCGCAGCGCCAGCAGGACCAGTTTCGTCAATGGCGTGCGATCCTGGATGCGGTGCTCGCGGTGACGAAGGCCGGGGCCACGTCGGGCGATCTGGCGCGTGCCGCGATCGCCGCCAACGGCGGGCGCAAACCCTGGCTGCCGCACTTCTACCTGGGCCACGGAATCGGCACCTATCCCGCGGAAGCGCCGATGATCGGCACCGATCTGGGCGAGGAGTTCGACGACAGTTTCGTTTTCCCGCCCGGCATGGTGTTGGTGCTGGAGCCCGTGGTTTGGGAGGACGGGACCGGGGGCTATCGCAGTGAGGAGGTCGTGGTGATCGCCGAAGGCGGCTTCACGCCGATCACCGACTACCCCTACACGCCCTATGGCGACTGAGGTTGCGCCCGACCCGCGGGCGTTGCGTACGGGGCGTCGGCTGCGGGCGCTGGAACAGATGGACGCCCACGATCTCGACATTCTGGTGCTCGGCCGGCAAGCCAACGTTCGTTACGTCACCGGCGCCCCGCAGCTGTGGATAGCCGGGACGCGACCGTTCGGCCCGGTCTGTGTCCTGGTGCGCGCCACCGGGGACATCTACCTCAACAGCACCGACGACGAGGGCGTCCCGGAGGAGATCGGGCACGACCGCCTTTACGGGTTGGCCTGGAACCCGATGACGCTCATCGGGGTGCTCAAGATGATCGACGGTGCCGCGACGGCACGCCGAGTCGGAACCGATACGATCACACCGACTTTCGCCGCGCTGCTGCCCGAGGCCTTTCCCAATGCAGAGCTGGTCGATGCGGAGCCGGCTCTGCGGTCGGCACGCCGCGTCAAGACGGCCGAGGAAATCGAAGCGATGGGTCCGGCGCTGCGCGTGGCCGAGCATGGACTGGCCGCCGCCGTAGCCGAATTGCGGCCGGGTGTCTGCGAGCAGACGTTAGCCGGGGTGATGCTGGAGGCGATGGCCGCGGGCGGCGTAAGCACGCCGGCCACCCAAGACGCGGCATGGATAACATCGCGGGAACAGCCGTGGCGACGGGCTCACGACCACAGCGAGGTACGCCCCGGCGACCTTGTCGCATTCGCTGCCGGCGCGCTGGCGAACGGTTACGTGGCCGAGGTGGGTCGGACCTGGCCCGCCGGCGATGCGCCCGGCCGATCTGTTCGCAGCCTGTTCCGGCGCTCGAACGCGTTGTTCGACAACATGATCGCCGCCTGCCGCCCCGGTAGCGCCACCACCGAGCTACTTGCCGCCTACCACGCCGCGGGCGAACCGTTGCCGCCGATGCCGGTTGCATACGGGCTCGGCTTGGGTTTTGATCCGCCGGTCGTATCCGAGACGCTCTCGGCCGCCGGTGAAGACGACCGCCTCGATGCGGGAATGGTGCTCGCGCTCACGGCCTACGTGTGGGACGAGGGCGTCGGTGCGGTGTTCCGCCGGGATACCGTGCAGATCACCGCCGGCGGAGCCCGGGTGCTGACCAACGGCCCGTCCTGGGCTGACGGATGCTGATCGGCGGTCAGAGTTCGGCAAGTAGCGCATCGAGCAGGTCACCGAAGTGGTGGCGCTTCGACATGCGCGCACTCGCAAGGGTCAGGGCTTCTTGCGTCCGGAGCGGCTGAGGCGCCACTCCGGCGGGAAGTTCATGTCGTTGTCCTTCACCACGTTGTTGAGTCCCTTGCCGAACGTGCCTTCGGTGAGGTCGACGTCGTTCTCCTGGTCGTTGGCGATCATCGGCAGCATGCCCTCGACCATGCCGGTCAGGAGGCTGCCGAAGTATTCGCCCTTGTGCTGCTTGTAGAGCTCCAGGAAGGTCTTCTGCACCGCGACGGTGTCGGTCGGTCGGGACCGCGAGCACGCCATCGCATATTTGAGGGTCTCGTCTTCCAGCTTCTCCCGCGGGACCACGCTGTTGACGAACCCGCATTCGTACATCTCCTTGGCGGTGAACGGTCTTCCGGTGAACAACATTTCGGAGAACTTGCGCAGGCCCATGGTCTCCGCCCACCACCACAGCCGCGGTCCCCAACCGACGTAGCGGAACGCGGGGTGGCCGAACAGGGCGTCGTCGGAGGCCACCACCAGGTCGGCGTCGCCGGCTTGGTAGAAGTGCCAGCCGTAGCAGTAGCCCTTGGCCTCGATGATGCTGATCTTGCGCAGTTCCTGCAGCGGCCGGTTCCCCGCGCGTGCCTTGGCGTAGAAATCCGTCACGGTGGACAGGTAGCGGTACGACCCGCCCGGCGGGTACTTGACGTCGTCGTCGTTGATCGCGAGCTCGTGCAGGAGCGGCATGCCGGGGTTCTCCAGCATTTCCCGCTGTTCGGGCAAGTCTCCGCCGCTGCCGAAATCCTCTCCCTCGCCGCGGATGACCACGACCTTGACGTCGTCGTCCACGTTGCACTTGTGAATCAGGTCGGCATAGTTCTGCCGCATGCCGAGGGTGGTGGAATTGAGCTCCTCGGGGCGATTGAAGGTGATGTAGGCGATTCGGTTCTTCTTGTCCTTCTCGAACTTGATGTACTGCTCGGCTTCCTTCTTCATCTCTTCGTAGTCGTATTCAGGCACGGTCTTCTCCCACTTTCACTGTGATGGTGGCGTCGACGGGAAGGGAAACACCTGTGACGTGACGCGCGAAGAGCATGGCCGAGTTGCCGTTGTCGACGGCGCCATCCACCTTGTCTGCACCCTGCCGGTCATCTCGGGACCAGAGCCGGCATGCACTCCCAGCCACGCACCGTTGACGTCGGGCAGAGTGTGGCCTTGTCCAGGTCGACCTCCCACTCGGGGAATCGCTTCAGGATCTCCTCCAGCGCGACGCGGCCTTCGAGTCGCGCCAGCGCCGAGCCCAGGCAGAAGTGCGTGCCCACACTGAACGTGAGGTGCGGACGGACGGGCCGGTTGATGTTGAAGTCGCCCGCGTCGGAACCGAATTGGCGCTCGTCGCGGCATGCCGCCCCGACGAGCATCATCATCACGCTACCCTCGGGCACGCTCTGGTCGTACAGGGTCACGTCACGGGTCACGTACCGCGAAACATGCGGTGCGGGCGGCTCGTAGCGCAGCAGTTCCTCGATGGCCTGCGGGATGAGCCCGGGGCGCTGAACCAGCTCACGACGCTGATCGGGGTGCTCGGCGAGAACCTTTCCCGCCCAACCGATCAGCCGTGTGGTGGTTTCGTTTCCTGCGCCGGCAACCACGTTGACGTACACGAGTATTTCCTCGCGAGTCAGCCGTCGCCGTGTGCCGGTTTCATCGACGAACTCGACGTTGAGCAGTTCGGTCATGATGTCATCGGACGGGTGCTCGGCGCGCCAGTCGATGTAGGCCTCGAACTGCTCGCCCACCGACAGGCCGTGCTTGGTCGTGTCCATCGGCTTGCCGGCCTCGGTGCGCAGCTGGGCGTTGACCCGGTCGCGGATGTACTCCTGGTCATCCTCGGGGATGCCGAGCAGCGAGCTGATGACCTTCATCGGCATCTGTGTGCCCAGATCGGTGACGAAGTCGAACCCGCCCGAGCCCACCAGTGGATCGAGGGCTTGAGCGCAGAATTCGCGGATCGTCGGCTCCAGCGCGGCGATCCTGCGCGGCGTGAACATGCGCGACAGCAGCTTGCGGTGCACGTCGTGAAGCGGCGGGTCCTCGAAGATCAGCATCCCGGACGGGATCTCAAGGTTGGCCTTGATCAATTCCAGGATCGCGCCCCGCGCCGAGCTGTAGGTGTTGTGGTCGACCAGCGCCTTGTTCACATCGGCGAACCGGCTGAGCGCGAAGAAATCGTATTCGGAGTTGTAGTACAGCGGCGCCTCGTCGCGCAGGCGCGCGAACATCGGATACGGGTCGGCGATGAGCCCGACATCGTATGGGTCGAAACGAAGATGGCTGTCGGTGCTCGCCGTCACGAAATTCCTCCTACCGCCGCCACTTACGGTGACCCGCACATCCCGGCATGTTGTACATTCCGCTTAATTTGCGTTGTGTTGGCACGCGCACGGGCTCGGCTGATTTTGGCCTCACGACAACCCGTGAACGTCGGCTCACTCTATTGTTGTAGAGAACCATACGGCGGGTGCCCTGGCAAGACCCCGCGCTGAGCCGTGCGGTCGGCCCGCTCATCCCGAAGCAGCGGCCGGTCGCGGGCGGACGTCCCCGGTTAGCCGGCCTTTTTCCGGATTCTTCAAAATCCCGGCGGCGATGGCTGACAAGACCCCGTCGAGTTGCTCCGGAGTGTCGATGATCCGGTCACCATGGGCGAACCGCAGCAGCAGACCGTTGATGAACGTCAGTGTGACGTTGCTCAGGTCTTCGACCACGGCCGGTGCCAGCTCGGCGCCGCGCGGCATGAGCTGCACGAGAATCTCGCGGTGCAGCTTGGTGAATCCGTTGGTGGCCTGCTGAAGAATTGCGGCCAGCGCCGGGTCGCGGGTGGCCTGCATCGTCAGCTCGTATCTGGCCTTGGTCCGCAACAACTGCGGTTGCCTGCCGGCTTGAATGACCACCTGCGACAACCGGGACGGCGCGGGACTGTCGTCTCGACCGTCGGAGCTGTCCGCGACCGATTGCAGGTCGGCAAGGTCCAACTCGGCGAGCCGCTCGGCCACGGCTCGCAGCAGCGCCTAGCGGGTGCGGAAGTAAAACGACGTGGTGCCGTCGGGCGCGCCGGCCCTGCGGTCGACCTTCAGATGGCTCAGCCCCTTGGCACCGTCGTCGGCCAACAGCCGAATGGCCGCATCGCATAAGTCGCGGCGGCGCTCCGCTGGATTAGGCTTACGTCGTTTGTCCATCGCGCTTCCGTGATATGAGACCGGTACATCACTCTATATTCGTAGTGTCGCTGGTCGCAATACCGATCGGCGCGGAGGCGTCCCGCGCGCCAAGGAACCCGGTCCCTTACCCTGACCTGAAACTTTCGACGGGAGGCCATGCCGGTGGGCAATGCGTTTGATCGGCTCGCCGTCGGATTCCTCGGCGGATTCGGTCTTCCGCCAGTGGACTTCGTGCATCTCACCGCGGACCTTGGCTGCAGGTACATGTCCACCGTGGTACAGGGCGCGCCCTTGGTTCCGCTCGGCTATCCCCCGTTCTCGCTGAAGGATGATGCCGCACTGAGGCGCGACGTGCTTGCCGCAATGGCTCACCGCGGCGTGAGCATTTCGCTCGGCGACGGGTTCCTGGTGCTGCCCGGCGCCGAGATCCGCAGGTTCAGCGGGGATCTCGACGCCTTGGCCGAACTGAGCGTTCCAAGGATCAACGTCGTCAGCCTCGACCCCGATCTCGGCCGCACCTTCGACCAGTTCGCGGAGCTGACGGCACTTGCCGCACAGCGCGGCATCCAGACGGTCGTCGAACCGGTACCCGGACTCACCGTCGCCGACCTGCCGACCGCGCAGGCCGCCCGCGAACACGTCGGCCGGACCGACTTCCGAGTATTGATCGACACCATGCACCTGGTGCGGTCCGGATCCTCCGCCGCCGATCTCGCGGCTATCGAGCCCGACTGCATCGGCTACGCGCAACTCAACGACACGACACTGCGGCCCCGCATGGATAACTATATGGAGGAGGCCATGTTTGAGCGCATGGTTCCCGGCGAGGGGGAATTACCACTGCTCGAGATCCTTTCCGCGCTTCCCCGCGACGTCGTGATCGAAATCGAGGTGCCCAGAAGGTCACTGGCGCTGGCCGGCGTGAGCCCGATCGACCGCCTGCGCCCATGCGTCGAGGCGGCGCGCCGCTTGTACTCCCAGGTCACCAGCGGACTCGACAACCCGACGGGCGGCAATGACTTTTGAGTGCGCCACGAAGTCACTACCGAGAATCGGCCTGAGGGGTCGCAGCGCCATCAGTCGGCCATCGGGCTTACGGGCTGGAAGGCTCGCTCTTCGATGTCATTGCCGATAATCAGTGCGGTCCCGCTTGGCACTTCCCGCCACATCCCCGGCAAATCGGTCAGCGGTTCAGAAACCACCACCCTGGCATCGTCACCGAAGTGCCCTGGTCCCTCATTGTCGGGGTAGAGCATCCGCACCGACTCCGGACCTTCGCTCACGAAAAGCGTATTCACTTCCGGTCCGCTGGCGTAACGGACCGCGTACAGCGTCGCGCCGTCGCTGACGCCCAACGTCATCTGGAGGGCGGGTTCGCCCAAGTCGGCCGCAGCGGCGATCGATTCGACAAAACCCGCCATCCGGGCGATCCCAGTGATCGGATCGTCCGCGAGACCGAAGGTAAGCGCGAGGTGAAACAACAACTCCGAATCGGTGGACCCCGCTATGTTGCCAAACAAGTGGGGGTCCACAGCCAGCAGGAGATCCCGGCGCAATCTCTGATATCCCGCGACGTGTCCGTTGTGCACAAAAAGCCAATTGCGGTAGCGGAACGGGTGACAGTTGCTCTGCTGAACAGGAGTCCCGGTCCCGGCGCGCACATGGGCAAGAAACAGTCGGGTGCGAATCTCCGTGGCCAGTTCCAGAAGGTTGTCATCGCCCCACGCCGGAGTGATGCTGCGAAACAGCGCCGGTTCTGCGCGGTGCTCATACCAGCCCAGCCCCGTGCCGTCGCCGTTGGGAATCTCCATGTTCGGCGCGTGCCTGCGGCTCTGCTCGATAAGTGAGCGTTGCGGATCGTGTAGCAACTCTCTGGGCGCGATCGGGCTGCCGAGGTATCCAACCCACCGACACATTCGCCTCTCCTTGCGATAGTTCAGAGGTCCGCGGCACGTCCGAGCGCGGTCTCTCGGATCAGTGTGTGTACGAACGCCAGCTTGCGGACCACTGGTGGCGGGATCTGAAAAGGGTAGAGCGGGTTCTTACCCATGGCGGTGTTCACCCGATTGAAGAACAGCGACAACCACTTCCAGTCATCCAGCAGCTGCTCGATGCGGGCCTCGGCATAGGATGCGAGCGGAACGATGTCCCGCGGGAATGAAAAGCGGACCCGGTCTGCGTGCAAGACCAGCCCTGCCTCGCGGGAGGTGTCGACGATGTCGGTGATGTGCAGATAGTGGGCGAAGCATTCGGCGAAGTCCTCCCAGGGGTGCATCGTCGCATATTCGGAAATGTAGGACTCGCTCCAGTTCGCGGGAGCGCCGAATTTGTAGTGCCGTGCGATCTCGGCCTGATAATCTGCGCGCTCGTCACCGAAGATCTGGCGGCACTCGTCAAGATAGCGCCCCGCGCCGGGATCGCGTTCCACGAGAATGCTCTGGTAGTAGTGACCTACCTCGTGGCGGAAATGACCCAGCATGGTGCGATAGGGCTCACCCAGGTGCACCCGCAGCGACTCTCGGTAGGCGTCGAGCGACTCGACCAGATCGATAGTGATCACCCCGTCGGCGTGCCCGATCACCACCCGTTCGCCGCCGCTGTAACTGGACAGCAGATCGAATGCCAGTCCTCCGTCTTGTCGCCAGTAAGGGTCGACCGGCAGCCCGATGTCGATCAGCTGATAAATCAACCGCCGCAGTGCAAACGCAGTGGACGCCAGCTTTTCGATCGCGATGGTGTCGTCCGCGTCGGGCTCGCGACGGATCAGCGAATGAGCGATACATTGTCCCTGCTGGCCACCGAATTCCTGTAGCTCCGGAACCAGCCAGTTGCACCCGAGGCTGGCCGCCCTCGTGCACTCAACCCAGACCTGCCCGTCGATGACAGCCATGCCCGATGAGGTTGCAATCATCGCGCGACCCGGGACATGCAATCCAAGCTCTGCCGAGCAATTCGGGCAACGCCGCGACTCGAATGGTGCGAAGCCCAAACAAACGGGGCAGGCGAAGGCTCGCACGGATTCCATCGTGGCAGAAGTCATGACGTATGTATCGCAGTTAATACGACGACTACCGAATATCCACGTCCTCGCAAGTGACACCTACCAGCGGGTTGGCCAAACCCGCCCTTGCGCGCGTCGCAGTGCTCCGTTGTCGACGTTTGTAGGTTCAGCTCGGGTAGCGCAGCGGCAGGCCGGCGGCGCCATAGATCGCATCGATGACGGCCATGTTCTCGATCGCGTCCTGCGGCGGCGTCTTGACCGGTTCGCCACGGAGCACAGCCGCGGCGAACGCGTCGAGCTGATACGCGTAGGAGGGGCGGTGCGTGAAACGCTCCACACGCCTGCCGTCGGGGGAATGAACCGACAGCCGGTGCAAGAAATGTGGCAGCACCGGATTGAGAACACGCACCTCGCCGTGTTCGCCGACAACGCGAGCGCTGATCCGCAGCAGCTGCGACGACCACATTGAGCAGCGGATCCGGCCGGTGTGCCCGCCCGCAAAGACGACCTCGGCCGCCATGGCGCGGTCGATCTTCGGATCGCGCAATTTCGCCTGCGCCCAGAGCACTTCGGGGGTCGAACCACCGAAGGTTCGGATCATGTGCACCGCGTAGCACCCGGCGTCCATGGTGGCGCCACCGGCGAGCGAATAGTTGTAGCGGATGTCGGAGAACTTCGGCAACGGAAAGCACATCGCGGCCTCCACCCGCATCAGCCTGCCCAGCTCTCCCGAGGCGATGATCTCCTCCACCCGCAGGCTCAGCGGGTGGTAGCGATAGTGGAAGGCCTCCATCACCACCCGGTCCGATTTCGCAACGAGCTCGGCGATGTCACGGGCCTCGTCCGCATTCGCGGTGAACGGCTTCTCGCACAGCACGTGCTTACCGGCGTCCACCGCGGCCCGGGTCCACCGGCCGTGTAAACCGTTCGGCAGGGGGTTGTAGACGGCGTCGATGTCCGGGTCAGCGATCAGTTCCTCGTAACTCTCGTGCACCCGGCCGATGCCGTGTTTGGCGGCAAACGCCCGCGCACGCGCCACATCGCGCGCCGCAACCGCGGCAACCACGATGTCGTTGTTGCCCTTCGCCGGATTGACCAGCGCCAAGGGTGCGATGCGCGCCGCACCCAGGATGCCGATCCGCACGTGCTCTGACACGGTCCAGACGCTAGCACCTCAGCGGGCGGGCCCACGACGGGCGAACGCCGGTGCGTGCTCGGGGCGGACCCCGACGCCGATTAAGTAGGCCGGCACAGCGGACAGCCATGGCAGCCGCTGGACCAGGCTTAGCAGCGCCGCCGGAGGGGTAGGGTCCTCGCCCCGAAGCAGCGGCCCCAGCAGCCGCCTGTGCAGCACCCGCTGCACCGCTTGGGTCAGCGCGGTGGGAAAGAGCCGACGACGGCGGACCCGTGCCAGATCGGGACCGGTGACATGGTGCCGGCGCAGGGGCAGGGCCAGCAGGGTTGCGGCCGCGACGGCGTCCTGCACCGCGAGGTTGATGCCGACGCCGCCCAGCGGGGACATCGCGTGCGCCGAGTCGCCGATGCACAGCAGCCCGTCGGCGTGCCAGCGACGCAGTCGATCCACTCGGACGTCGAGGTGCTTGACGTCCTCCATCGACGCCAGTGCCGCCACCGACTCGGTCATGTCTGGCAACAAAGCGCCGACGTCGCGGCGGAATGCCTCGATGCCTTGCGCGCGCAATTGCCCGTCCGTGCCCTTGGGGCCGAGATAGGCGATCTGGTAATAGCCTTCGCGGGGGATGACGGCCAGGGCCTTGCCCGGCCCGACGCGCGGCAGGAAGGAAAACTCGGTGTCTTCCTTACGCGGCAGCCTGAACCACCATACGTCGAATTTCACCGGGTATTCGCGGGTCTTCAGCCCCGCCTCGTGACGAGCGATCGACCACCGACCGTCGCAGGCAACGGTCAATTCGGCCCGCAATTCACCGGGCCCGTCGGGCCCGCGGTAGCGCACCCCGGTGACCTTGCCGCCCTCGCGCAGCAACCCGGTGACCTCGGTGTTCATTCGCAGGGTGAAGCTCGGCTCGACCTGTGCGGCGTCCGCCAGCAGGTTCAGCAGGTCCCACTGCGGCACCATCGCGATGAACGGATACGGCTGGCGCAGCCGCCCGAAGTCGACGTAGGTCACCGAGCGGCCATTGGATTCCAATGTCCCCCGACGGATTTCGCTCTGCGGCAGGGCCGCGAAGCGCTCCCACAAACCCAGCTCGTCGAGCAGGCGCATCGTGCTCGGGTGCACCGTGTCTCCGCGGAAGTCGCGCAGGAAATCGCCGTGCTTTTCCAGCAGGGTGACCTCCACGCCGGCGCGGGCCAGGAGTAGCGCGAGGACCATCCCGGCCGGGCCACCGCCGATGATCGCGCACGTGGTCGTCTCAACCATCAGCTCCCAGCATAGGACGCGGCCGGTTGTCGGCGTCGTCCGGCTGGGGCGGTCTAGGGGCGACCCGGGTCGCGGGTGAGTGCCTGCAGGTCGATGTCGAAAACCGATGTGGGCTCGAGGATCACGCCGTTCTCCTCGACGTAGCGGTCCCACAGCTCGAGCAACTCGGCCAGCTTTTCGGGTCGTGCGGCGGCCCGGTCGTCGAGCTCACCGGGATCGCGTGACAGGTCGTAGAGCTGCCAGGTGCCCGGGCCGTAAGGCGCGGGCAGGTGAAGCGCCTTCCAATCGCCCTGGCGAATAGCGCGGCGGCCGAACAACTCCCAACCGGTGCCGGTTTCGGCGTCGTGCACTGCCTCCCCGTCCCCGGACAGGTAGGGCACCTGCGAGCGGCCGCGCATGGGCTCCACCTCCCGGCCGCGGTAGGCGGTGCCGGGATGCGCGGCGCCGGCGAGTTCCAACAACGTCGGGGCGATGTCCATGACGGTGGTGAAAGCCGTGCCGATCTGCCCCTGCCGGGCAAAGCCCGGCCAGGTGACGAAGCCCACCACCCGGATCCCGCCTTCGGTGGTGAACGCCTTGTGCAGACGAGAAGGCGCAGTGGCGGCTTGCGCCCAGCGCGGGCCGTACCAGACGAACGAGGTGGGCCCGCCCAGATTATCGAGGCTGTTGTCGCAGTATTGCGCGATCCGCGCGGCGATCTCGGGGCCGCGGAGGGGCATGGCCTCCACCATCGCGCCCTCGGCGCCGTTGTCCGACAGGAAGATCACGACCGTGTTGTCCAGCTCGCCGGTGTCGGCCAGGTAGTCGATCACCCGGCCGATGTTCCAGTCCATCCTGTCCACCATCCCCGCGTAGACCTCCATGGTGCGGGCGGACAGCGCGCGCTCCTCGGCGGTCATGTCCGCCCATTCGGGGGCGCCGTCGGCCACGACCGGATGCGCCGCGACGTCGGGTCGGCACAGGCCGAGCCGCTCGAGCGCCGCCAGACGCTCCTCGCGCAATGCGTCCGGCCCGGCGTCGTAGCGGCCGCGATAGGCGGCGGTGGATTCCTCCGGGGCCTGCAGGGGCCAATGCGGCGCCTGGAAGGGCAGGTAGGCAAAGAACGGTCGATCGTCATCGTCGGGACGTTCGCGGAAATACCGGAGCAGGGTGTCGGTGTAGTGGTCCGACGAGTAGAAGTCCTCGCCCACCGTGACGAAGTGGTCGTCTTCGGTGTAAAGCGTTGGCACGGGCGAGAACCCGCCGCCCGCGCCGGCGCTGTAGTGGCTGGCGCCGGCTGGCAATAACGCGAACGAGCGCTCGAATCCGCGGGCCGACGGCGACCTTTCGATCGTGTTGCCCAGATGCCATTTGCCCGACATCAGCGTCAGGTAGCCGGCGTCGCGCAGCAACTCGGGCAATGCGACGACCCGGTCGTTCAGGTAGCCCTCGTAGCCGGGCGCGCCGCGGAACCCCGGGGCCGCAACCTCGAGCATCGTGCCGATGCCGGCGACGTGGTGATCGGTTCCCGTCAGCAGCATCGCCCGCGTGGGTGAGCAGGCCGGGGCGGAATGGAAATCGGTCAGCCGGATCCCCGCGCAGGCCAGGCGGTCCAGGTTCGGCGTGTTGATTTCGCCGCCGAAGGCACCGATATCGGAGAACCCGAGGTCGTCTGCCACGATCACCAAAAAGTTGGGACGCTTCACGCTGAAGCATCCTGTCACGCCGAACAGACGACCGACCAGCGGGCACGTTTTCGGCGTGCACCGATATCGTCGAGACAGCGTCTGGGCACATCGAAAGCGATCGGAGGGTGCCGCGATGTTGGCACAGTTCGGCATGTCCATTCCGCTGATCGCCGCCCCGATGGCGGGCGGCCCGACGACCCCGGCCATGGTTTTGGCTGCGACGCGGGCGGGGGCTCTCGGCATGCTCGCTGCCGGCTACAAGACCGTCGAGGCCGTCGAGGCCGAAATCAAGAACGTTCGCGCCGGGGGAAGTCCGTTCGGCATCAACCTGTTTGCTCCCAATCCCCTGCCGGTGGACCCGGCCGCTTACCGGGGTTATGCCGCGACCATTCAGCGGGAGGCCGAGCAGTTCGGGCTGACGCTGCCCGCCGAGCCGATCGAGGACGACGACGGGTTCGACGAGAAGATCGCGCTGCTGTTGGATGAACCGGTGCCGATGGTGTCGTTCACCTTCGGTATACCGGCGCGTGGGGTGATCGCCGCGCTGCAGCGGGCCAACACCGTTGTGGTGCAAACGGTGACGAATGCCGGCGAAGCGGCGCAGGCCCAAGCCGCCGGTGTCGACATGCTTGCCGTGCAGGCCGCCGCCGCCGGCGGGCATTCCGGCACGCTGTCACCACGCGAGCCGTTGACGCCGGTTCCCATCGTCGACCTCGTCCAACGGATCGCCGCCACGGTGCCGCTGCCGATCCTGGCCGCGGGCGGACTCGCCTCGCCCGGCGCGGTGGCCGACGTGATCCGAGCGGGCGCCGCGGCGGCGGCGGTGGGAACGGTCCTGCTGCGCGCCGACGAGAGCGGCGCCTCGGCCACCCACCGGGCCGCGCTCGTCGATCCCGCTTATACCGAGACGGTGCTCACTCACGCGTTCACCGGCCGCCCGGCCCGCGGTCTGCGCAACGCGTTCATCGACGCCCATGAGTCCGAGGCGCCGCTGGGTTACCCCGCGATTCACCACCTCACCAGCCCGCTGCGCAAAGCCGCCGCCGCGGCGGGTGAACCCGACTATGTCCATCTGTGGGCGGGCACCGGTTACCGGCACGCGACCGCCGAGCCCGCGTCGGACATCCTGCGCCGACTCGCTTCCGAGCTTTGAGCGCTACGGCATTCGACGACGTGGACGTGTGGCGCACCGCGGCCGACGGCCAATTCGGAGATCCGCGAAACCACTCATTGCACCAGCTCATAGACGTGCCAGGGCGGAGGCGTGAGCAGCCCGCTGCCACGGGAACCGCGGATCGTCATGCTAGCTTTGGCGTAGCACCGTGGTCCCCGACGTTGGAGTGCGATCGATGCAGAGCACGGGCAGCCCGTCGGCGCCTGCCCAGCGACGGCCGTCGTTGACCATTCGGGTCGGCAACCAGACTTACACCGCGCGCGAGAGCGATGCGCCCATCACCATCGGCCGCGAGTTTCCGGCTCAGGTGCGCATCGATGACGACCGCATCTCGCGCACGCACGTGCGCCTGGACTGCGCACCGAGCGGCTGGATCGCCGTCGACCCGAGCAACAACGGCATTTTCGTCGATGGCATGCGCCAGTCGGCGATTCCCATCCGCGACGGGACCACCATTTATCTGGGCGACCCGCGGGGCGTCCCGGTCGGCTTCTCGTTCGGCGCGTCGGCGCCGCCCGGGCGTGGGACGGACGTGTCCCCCGACGACGAGGAAAGCGAGCGCACGCTCGACGCCGTCGACCCACGCATCGCCCGCGCGGGCGCGGCGGTGGCCGCCCGCCGCGAGGAACTCAAGCTGACCCAGCGTTACCTGGCGCGCAGCGGAATCGTGAATGCCGGCGCGTTGATCGACTTCGAGAAGGGCCGACGGTGGCCGCGCAAGGCCACGTTGGCCCGGCTCGAGGACGCGCTGCAATGGCCGCACGGAACCATCGCCCGAATCCGCCGCGAACACCCCGACGCCGACAACGACGACACGGTTGTGATGACCAATACCGTGCGTGCGCCCCTGCTCGCCGAGGCCGTGGAGGTCGCGCTCACCACGATCTCTACGGCGATCGAGTCGTTGCCCGACACGTCCGACCCGACCTTCAGCCACCGTGCCGCCGGGATCCTCGGTGACCTGCGGAAGCTGGAAGGTGTCGCGGCCGGCGCGGCACGCAGCGCCAGGGGGGCGCCCGAGGTCGCGCTGGTGCTCAGCGCGGTTCGACGCAGCTACAAGGATCTGATGTTGCGTGCGGAGCGCGCCCCCGGGGCGAGCCTGGGCCAGCGGCTGTATGCCGCCCGGTATCGCGCCGAGCTCACCGCAGAAGAACTCGCCAACGCGGCCGGCGTGCCGGTGGACGCGCTCACCGCCGCGGAAGCGGAGGTGCCACTGGACGCCGAGACGGTGGCCGCACTGTCGGCGGCGCTGAATTCGCTCACGCGCCGCTGACCGGGATGCCCGACTCAGAATTCGAAGCGGTTGAGCACGTCGTAGGCCCGAAGAGGCGTCGCCCAAACCAGCCGGTAAATCAGTCGCACCGCGGCCGTTGGGATCTGTTCGTAGCCGGCAACTGCGGGTGCCTGCTCGATGAATCGCAGCCGGGGATTCCAGGTCTCGATCTCGCGCGCGTCGCGGATGCCCCACTTGGTGATGCCCTTGGTCAGGATCTTCGACAGAAGGGGCGCCACCGCTGCGGTGGTGTCGAAAAGCATTTCCCCGCAATCGAATTGGTCGGTCAGGCGCTTCAGCAACTGCCGGACTTCGCTCCCGCTCACGTACATCAGCAGGCCCTCGGCGACCACCAGGGTGGGGCGACCGGTTGGGATCTGGCCCAGCCAACCGGACTCGGTCACCGACGACCCGATCATCCGATAGTGCTCGGTGTCGGAGTAAAGCCGGCGGCGCAAATCGATGACGCCGGGCTGATCGACGTCGAACCACAGCACCGACGGCGGCACGCCGAGCCGAAAGGGGCGCCCGTCGAGGCCGCAACCGAGGTGCAGGACGACCGCGTCGGGATGGCGGCTGAGGAAGTCGGCACACCAGTCGTCGAGCCGCCGGGCGCGTAACGCGACCAGATACTGGTTCGACGCCGGCAGCGAGGCGCGGTGGATTCGCTTGAAGTCGTAGCTGATTTGATCTACCGCCTCGGCCGCCGCCCCGTCCCCTAAAATGGGTTTCGGCGAACGGCTTTCGTATGCGCGCAGGTAGAGCGTGACCAGATTCGTCCACTCGACCGAACCCCAGTGGACCGAACCGAAGTCAACCTTCGCCGTCGTCATCAGAACGCATCGGGATCCCGCTGGACGTCGTCCGGGACCGGGTGGCGATACAGACGCGACGCGTTTTCCCAGGTGACCTTGCGAATCACGTCCGGCGGCAGGTCGCCGATTTCTTCGTGGATCGTCTGCTGGGTGTGCGGCCACGTCGAATCGCAGTGCGGATAGTCGGCTTCGAGCATGATGTTGTCCACGCCGATCCGGTCGCGCTGCACGAACGACGATTTGTCCTCCACGGCGCAGAACCAGAAGTTACGGATAAAAACCTCTGCCGGAGTGAGCTTTTCGCCGAGCGACTGCCAGGTGCCGTACATCGCGTGATAGCTGAGCATGTGGTCGAGGCGATCGAGCAGCCCCGCGACCCAGCCGATCCCGCCTTCGGACAGGCAGATCTTGAGGTGCGGGAATCTGCTCGGCAATCCCGAGTACAGCCAGTCGACCGCCGCCGAGATGGCATACGCGAAGAACAGCACGCCCTGCACGTCCGGTGGTGCATCGTCGGTGGTGGATGGCGAGGATCCCGAAGACCCGATGTGCAAATTCACGACGGTGCCCGTCTCGGCGCAGGCGGCCATCATCGGATCCCAGTGTCCGGAATGGATACTGGGCAATCCGAGCATGGCCGGGTTCTCGCTGAACGTGACGGCGTGAAACCCGCGCTCGGCGTTTTCCCGGATCATCGTGGCGCCGAGCTCGGGGTCCAGCAGCCACGGCAGCTGGCAGGCAATGATGCGTTCGGGGTACGAGCCCGCCCAGACCTCGAGGTGCCAGTCGTTCCAGGCGCGGACGGAGGCCAGCGCGAGGTCGCGATCCTTGGTGACCTGCTGCAGCCGCTGGCCCGCGAACCCCGGCAGGAAAGACGGGAAGTTGAGCGAGGCGTAGATGCCGTTCAGGTCCATGTCCCTGATTCGCTCGTGGATATCCCATGCGCCGCGGCGCATTTCGTCGAATCGGACCGGCTCGAACCCGTACTCCGACACCGGCCGCCCCACCACGGCGTTGAATCCGACATTGGGCAATCGCTGACCGTCGTAAACCCAGGTCTGCCCGCCGTTCTCGGTGTCGACGACTCTGGGTGCGCGGTCGGCGAACTTTCGCGGGAGACGCCCGGTGAAGGTGTCCGGCGGCTCGACGATGTGGTCGTCGACCGAAATCACGGTGTACCGGCGTCGCGCCCGCGGTGGGTCCGGCAGGAACGTCACCGACCGGTCCTCGCCGGTCCTGGCGGTGGTGAAGTCCAGGTTGGCGGCCAACTCGTCGATCGATTTCACTCGTCACCCTCCTGGGCGTTGCGGCGAGGCCGGTCGGCATTTTGCCGCCCTGAGCCCACACCGGACGGCTTAGGTGAGCACATCGGGATTGCCCTTGATGGTCATGCGTGCCGCTCCGGCCCAGTACACGTCGGCGGCCCGTTCGATGAGCGACCGTTGCATGCCGGCCATGTCCGACCAGTTCATCGCTAGCGGCTCCTTGCCGGTGAGCATGACGTCGTAGGCCAGCTTGCATACCCGCTCGATGGACGCCGCCCGGTAGACGGCCTCGGCGAGGCTGCGACCTGTCGCGATGACGCCGTGGTTGGCCAGGATCGTCAGGTTCGCGCCCCCGATCCGCGCTGCCAGATCCGCTGCGCGCGAGGGACTGTCAATCTCGCCGTCGTAGGCATCGACGAGGCAGAGGTCGTCGAGGAACAACGACCCGGTTTGGTGCACCAGTTCGGGAAGCCTGCCCAATGCCGCGAGCACGCACACGTAATACGGGTGATTGTGGATGACCACCCGGGCGTCGCCGCGGACCCGGTGCAGTTCGGTGTGGATGTGGATCGCCGGAGTGACATCCCACCGGCCGCGGACCACCCGGGCGTCGCTATCGACCACGCAGATGTCCGACGCGGTGATCTCCTGCCACCACAGCCCCCACGGGTTGACGAACATGTCCGTCTGCCCGTCGAGCTGCCAGGTGATGTGTCCGGCCATGTTCTCGGAGAACCCGATCCCGGCCAGGTGGCGGAATGCCACGGCCAGCGCCTGCTCGTGGGACAGCTCGACGCCGATCGGGGGTACGACCGACGGCGCCCAGACCTCCAGGCCGCCCCGACGTGCCTCAGGAACGTTCATCATGAGCCTCCATCCTGACTCGAATATCCTCCCGAAGCCGGCCTTTGGCGACCTTGCCCCCGGACGACCGGGGCAGCTCGTCGACCACGATCAGTCGCTCGGGCAGCAGTTCCTTGGAAACTCCCATGGCCAGCAGGTGTTCGACGAGCTCGGGCAAGTCGATGGAGTGCGCATCGACGAGTTCCGCGTACAGGCAGACCTTCTCCCCGAACACCGGATCGGGCATGGCGACGGCGGCCGCTAGCGCGATCGCGCGATGGGTCATGACGGCGTCTTCGACCTGGCTCGCGCTGATGTTCTTGCCGCCGCGCAGGATGAAGTCGGATGTTCGGCCGGTGACGGTGAGGTAACCGTCGGCGTCGAGCTCGCAGATATCGCCCATGCGCATCCACCCGTCCGGGGTGAACAGCTGGTCGTGATCGGTCCCACCGAGGTAGCCGAGGCTGGTCGCCGGCCCCCGGCACGCGGGCTGTCCCCGCCCCGACTCGGTGACGTCCCGGTCGCCGTCGAAGAGCCGGACCGCCATTTCGGGGACGATCCGGCCGGCGGTGCGCAATCGGCGTTCACGCGAGTCGCTGACCGTCGTCGCGCTCAGCAGGCCGGTCTCGTTGGAGCCGTAGAACTGCAGAATCGTCGCGCCGGTGAGTTCTTCGAAGTCGGCGGCGGGCCGGTACGGCAACGCTTCCCCGCCGGTGAAGACGACACGCAGCGAACTGAGGTCATGGTCGCGCGAGGCGGGATCGGCCATCAGCATCGTCAGTTGTGTACTGACACAACACAATACGGTGGCCCGATGCCGGGCTATCGCCTCACACGTCGCTGTGGTGCTGAACCGCTCGGTGATCACCGCGGTGGCGCCTAGGTAGACGGGGGTGGTGTGGCTGGTCCAGATGCCAAAGCCGAACGGCGTGGGTATGACGGGTAAGAAAATGTCCTCGGGGACCAGCAGCCCGTTGGCGACGGCCTGCTGATGAAAGTAGTGCCAACGGTTCTCGGTGTGGACGACGCATTTAGGGAGGCCCGTCGTCCCCGAGGTGGAATTGATGAGGAAAACGTCGTCGGGGCCGAGCTGGGACTCGATTCCCAGCGTCCTGGGCTGCGCGTCGGCGTTGAGGGACAGCGGGTCGGCGTCCTGGCCGAGGACCAGCGTCGTCACCGCAGAATCGCCCGACGCATCCGCCGCGGCCAGGGTCGCGGCGCCGCTGCGGTGTTCGTCGCTGATCAGCAGCTTCGGCTGTGAACTGAGCAGGATTGCAGCCACCTCGCGGGTGCCGGCGCGGGCGCCGATCCCGACGACGATGGCCCCGCAGCGCTCGATCGCGACGAACAGCACGTGGATGGCGGCGGAGTCGCGGTGCCACACCGCAACCCGATCACCGCGCCCCACACCGACGCCGGCCAGCCGGTCCGCCAGACCGCTCGCCGCTGAATCGAATTCACGCCAGGTCAGCGTCAGGCCGGGATGGTCGACATAAGCGAGGCGGTTCGGTGACCGTTGGGCGTGCCGACGTACCGCGTCGGACAGCGTCGATTCAGACCACCACCCCGCGGCGTGGAAACGGGCCGTCTCCTCGTCGGTGAATGCCGGCGATTTCACGGTATCCAGCCCACCGGCGCTCATCCCCAAATGATAGGGAAGCTACGCGGCGCCCCTGCGGGGCAATCGCCCTGCGGAAAGAAGCTACGGATTCGGCGGGGCCGGGGCGGAGTGTTGCTGATCATTCGCGTTACCCGGCCGGGGAGCCCGCGGTTTGGGACAGGTGATGTTGCGAATGCAGCCACAGTTGAGGCCGATGATGCATGCGCCTCCGCCGGCGGGACGCACCGGCAGGGCGCCGCCGGGAGTCGACGGGGACGGGGGCGTCACGCTCGACGACGCAGCGGTGGTAGTGGTCCCAGCCATGGCGTCGGCAGGCGACCATCCGCCCGCCAAGACGAGCAAAGCCGCACCACCGCACACCGCGGCCGTCGCCCTCGTCCTGCCATTCGTCACGATCGTAATCTTAGTTTCTCGAGCGGCCATCCGCAGTAGTGCGCGCCCGCACCAAAGACTTTTCACAGCAGCTCCTCAGTTTTCTCGCCTCCCGACGTTGGGATCGGTAGCGACGCCGACGGTCTCCACTGGCCTCATGACCGCTGCCGCCGGCAGCAGGGACGAGGAAGGGGCACTAAGCATGAAAGCCAAGGTCATCGCGCTGTTGGGCGGCCTGATGATCGCTCTACTGCTCCTGTCGCGCTACGTCGCGCTGAGCAGAGCGGGCCTGCCGTTGGGCTGGATGCTCTACCTGGGACTGCCGATCACAGCCGCCGGTGTGGTGTGTGCGTGGCGGCTGATCAACCTCGGCGCGGGGTGGGGTGTCCAGATCGGGGACGCGCCGCGCGCCGCGCACCCGCCGTCCGGGCCGTCGCTGTCCGAGCGTCTCAAAGAACTCGATGAGCTGCACGCCCGTGGCGCGATTTCTGACACCGAGTACAGCGCACGGCGCCTGCACATCATTGCTGCCATGTGACCCTATTACGGGTTACGGGCCACGTCTTCGATGCCGGCGGTCGCCTCAGTCCGTGCCGCGCGGGGGTGGTTGCACCTCGACGCCGCCGGCTGCATGCTCCGGTCCGGCGGCCGGATGCTCGGCTGGGACCCGCTCACGGAATCGGGCGCTCTCACTGGGCCGCTCGGATCCCGGTCGGGTGGCTTGGCTGCGGTACGGCCCGGGCTTCGGCCGGGGCTTTCCACCGGGGAATGCCAAGCGGAAGATGCTGCGGTGCACCATCCACCATTGCTTGGAAAAGCGGCCGGAGTTGTAGGGCAGCTCGTAGCGCTCGCAGATGTCCTTGATCTGTGGGGCGATCTCGGAGTACCGGCTGCTCGGCATGTCCGGGTAGAGGTGGTGCTCCACTTGATAACCCAGATTGCCGCTGATGACGTGAAACAGCGGGCCGCCCTCGATGTTGGCGGCGCCGAGCAATTGGCGCACGTACCAGCCGCCGCGCGTCTCGCTCTCCACTTCCTCTTGCGTGAACGTGTAGGCCTGGTCCGGGAAATGGCCGCAGAAGATGATGGCGTGCGACCACACGTTGCGGATGACATTGGCCAGGGCATCGGCACCCAGCGTGCGCAGGTAGGTGCTTTCCACACCGGGCGCCACTTTGTCGAGGAAGCTCGCTGTGGCGCCGATCCGGCCGCTGTCCGACACCTTGCGGAGCGCCCTACCGAGGCGGGACTGCGCCGGTTGATCGATGCGGCCGCGCAACGCCGGTTGGACGAACGCGAACGCGCCCGCGCTGATCAGAGGCCAGCCGAGGTAGTCCTTGATGACCTGCGCGCGTGCCTTGCCGCCAATGCCTTTCAGGTCTTCCCGCACTTCCGGCCACGACTTCTCGCGCGCCCGGATGGCCTCGATGTCCATGTCGTGCACCGCCACACCCCACTCGAACAGCAGCGTGAGCAGCAGGTTGTACAGCGGCTGGAACAGGTACCGCGGACGCCACTTCTGAGCGGGGTCGATCCGCATGATCTCGTAGCCGAGATCCTTGTCCTTGCCCAAAATGTTGGTGAACGTGTGATGGATGTAGTTGTGAGAGTGCTTCCACGCCTCCGCGGTCGACGCGGTGTCCCAGTCCCAGACCGAGGAATGGATATCGGGATCGTTCATCCAATCCCATTGACCGTGCATCACGTTGTGGCCGATCTCCATGTTCTCCAGGATCTTGGCCATCCCCAGACAAGCCGTACCCAGAACCCACGCGGTTTTCGAGCGCGAGCCGAGCAACAGCACACGGCCGGCCACCACGATCTGTCGTTGCACGGAAATCACCGTCTTGATGTAGCGACGGTCCCGGTCGCCTAGATCGGCGAACACCTCGTCGTGAATCGCGTCGAGTTCCTTCGCGAGTTTTTCCCGTTCTTGTTCGCCCAAGCGGGCAAGTGGGTTCGCCCCAGCAGTTTTCGCGGCGGTTGTCACAAGCCGCTCCTTTCGATCACAGTTCGAGTTCCACGTCACCTTCGGCGGTGTTGATGCAGATCCGGACGTCCTGTCCGGTGGGCTCGATCACTTCACCTGAGCGCAGGTCACGCAGCTTGCCCGACTTGAGCGTCCCGACACAGGTATGGCAGATTCCGATGCGGCAGCCGTGGGCGAGGTGGAGCCCGGCCTTCTCGCCGGTCTCCAAAATCGATGTGACGCCGTCGCATTCGACGGTCTTATCGCTGTCCAGGAAGCGGACGTTGCCGCCCTCGCCCGCGTTGGCGTCTCCGCCGATCTTCGGCTGAAACCGCTCGAAGTGCAGCCGGTCCCGATCGCCGTTGCTTTCCCAGTGGTCGATCAGAGCGTCGAGCATCTCGCCGGGTCCCGAACAGAAGGCCTCGCGCTCGCGCCAGTCCGGGCACACCTCGTCCAGGTCGCTCGGCTTGAGGCGCCCTCGCTCGGACGTGAGGCGCAAATCCAGACGCATTCCCTCGTGGCGGCGTTCGAGCTCTTCCAACGCGGACAGGAACATGACCTGCTCGCGCGTGCGCGCGGAGTGAACGACCACCACGTCGCCCAATTCGTCGCGATGATCGAGGCTGCGCAGCATGCTGATGACCGGGGTGATGCCGCTGCCCGCGCTGATGAACAGCATCTTGGCCGGCAGGGGCTCGGGAAGTGTGAACACCCCCTCGATCTCGCCCAGCCGCACGAGGTCCCCGGGCTGGATCCGCTGCACGAGATACGGCGACACGACGCCGCCGTCGACCTTCTTGGGCGTCACGCTGATCAGGCCGTCTTGGGGGACGGGGTCCGACGTCAGCGAATACGCACGCCAGTGGTACACGCCGTCGACCACCACGCCGAGCCGCACGTACTGTCCGGGCTGATGCCCCGGCCATTCGTAGCCCGGGCGGATCACAACGCTTGCCGCCTCCGAGCCCTGCTGCTCGATGCGTTCGACCTTCCCGCGCAGTTCCTTGGTGGTCCACAGCGGGTTGATCATTTCGAGGTAGTCGTCCGGCCGTAGCGGACTGAACAAGCGACGCACCGCTCGCAGCAACAACCGACGCCCGCGGGGGACATTGGGTTGAGCGCCGCGTTCAACTATGGCGCTAGAGTACACATCTGTACACCCGCCTTAAACATCAAAACATAATATGCTGGGACGCAGCCGATTACATGCCATCATGACATCTAGACAAAGCTGCATACCCGTTCACTCACTCGTGCCTGCGTATGGATGGGTGCGCGGCAGCTATGTGTGATGTGCCCCACACGCGTGCGGCGCAAACACGCCGGCATCTCGAGGGCGCGCGGCGCGGCCCTATCGTCGGTGTGTGCTGATCGGCTTCGCCCTCGCCCTGGGCTGCTCGGTTTTTTACGGTACGGCGTCAGTGTTGCAGGCCGCGGCGACGCGATCAGTGGAAGCGGGCAGCGGCTCGGGCGTCGACACCGTGTTGCTATTGCGCGCCGCCCGGCAATGGCGCTATGTCGCCGGTGTGAGCCTCGACGGCGTCGGCTTTCTGCTGCAGGTGGCGGCGCTGCGCCTGGTGCCTATCTATGTCGTCGCCGCGGCGTTGGCTGCCTCGATCGCAGTGACCGGCATCGTGGCCGCGTGGGTACTGTCGGCGCGGCTGTCGCCGCGTGAATGGACGGCCGTGGGGGCTGTCTGCGTCAGCCTCGTCGTGCTCGCTCTCGCCGCGGGACCGGCGCACTTTCGTCGTGCCCCGGCCGGACTCGGGTGGGCGCTGTTGGGTGTGGTAGCCGTGATTTTCGTTGCCGGCGCAGCCGCGGGCCGACTGCCCGACCGCGCGCGCGCACTGGCGCTGGGTCTGGGCGCCGGAAGCGGCTTCGGGGTGGTCGAGATCGGCGTGCGCCTGATCGAGGTGATCGACCCCACCAAACGCTCCTTCTACACCGACCCCGCCCTGTACGCGGCCGCCGCCGGCGGGGTCGCGGGGTTTATGTTGCTCACCTCCGCCCTGCATCGCGGGTCGGTGACCACGGCCGTCGCCGGGATGGTGGTCGGTGAAACGATCGCGCCTGCGCTCGTGGGAGTGGTGTGGCTGGGCGACCGCGCGCGCGACGGCCTCGGCTGGCTCGTTGTGGCGGGATTCGTCGTCGCGGTGTCCGCAACATTGGTGCTGGCGCGGTTCGGCGAAGCACCTCAGCCAGCACCTGAACCGGCCCCTTCACCGGACTGAGCCGGCGAAGCACCGGCGCTCCGGACCTCCGCGCTGTACACGGTGTCCCGCGCCGGCCGCGTCCA
>JARLGR010000048.1 GCA_031292665.1 Mycobacterium sp.
GGCCGGGAGTTCGGTCAAACCGTCGGATCTGACGGCCACGTCGGGGAAGCCTTCGCGGCCCGGCAGCCCGACCAGCTCTCCGGTGTTGTCGTAAGTCCACGCGTGGTACGGGCAGGTGAACCGCTGGGCGGTGCCGCAACCGCTCGCCACCTGAGACTGGCGGTGCAGGCAGACGTTGTCGAACGCCCTGACCGATCCCGCCGACGCCCTGGTCAGCAGGATCGATCGCCCCATCACCGTCTTGGTGCAGTAGGTGCCGGCTCCGGGCAGCTCCGAGGCGTAGCCGACCAGCTGGGGGCTGGCCAGCACCATGGCCCTGTCGCGTTCGTGTCGCTCTACGGAGGTGTACTCGCGCGCATCGACTCGGTGCGGCGCGGGGGCGAGGTCGGTCGTGTTGTCGCGCGCCAACTTGCACGCACGCCGGGTCAGGTCGATGAGCTGATCGCGTTCCATCGGAAGTCCCCTGCAGTCGATTGTGGTCCTGTACCCGTGACGACCGGCTTCGTTGACCCTCACTTCGCAAAGTTAATACTGACAATGATAATTGGCTCATCGAGAAGGTTCCACGCCGGTCCCGACGGGTTCGGGCTCAGCCTCGAGCCAGCCGGCCGCGAATCGACTCTGCTACGCTCGCTGTCGCGATTTCGCGCGACCTGCGTTAGGAACCGAAGAATCACGAAATGCACAGCAAGCCGCACGCGGTCTGCGTTGGCGCGGGCAACCTCCCGCAACAGGCATGACCCTAATTACAGGTGCTTCCCCAACCCGGGGCTGGGAGTGACTCGCCATGGCCGCAGATCCATTGGACTCGGCAGCAATCGACTCCGCTGTGCAAGACGCCTATTCGCTGCATCGGCATAACTCCGAGGGACACAACGCGGACTACATTCCCGCACTGGCCGACGTGGATCCGGGGCTTTTCGCTTTATGTGCGATGACTCCCAGCGGGCGCATCGCCTCGATCGGAGACGTTGAACACGAGTTCCCCATCGAGTCGATTTCGAAGGTGTTCACTCTGGCGTTGGTCATCGAGCAGCAAGGCCACCAGGCGGTGCGAGCCAATCTCGGAGTGAATCCGACTGGAGCTGCGTTCGATTCGGTCCTGGCACTCGAGCTACATCATGACAAGCCGACGTCGCCCTTGGTCAACGCGGGCGCGATGGCCGCGACCAGTTTGGTACAGGCCACCGATTCGTCCGACCGGTGGCGCAAAATCCTGGACGTTCAGAGTGCATTCGCGGGGCGCCCGCTGTCCATCAGCGAGGAGATCAATGCTTCCGAGCAAGCCACCAACGCGCACAACAAAGCGATCGCCTGGCTGATGTGCAGCGCGGGAACGATCTTCTGCGACCCGATGGAAGCCTGCGCGGTGTACACCCGGCAATGTTCGACGACGCTGAACACTGCCGACTTGGCGACCATGGGCGCCACGTTGGCCTCTGGCGGGGTCAATCCCCGCACGGGTGTTCGGGTCATCGCGGACTCCAACGTCCCCTACTTGCTGGCGGAAATGGCGATGGAGGGGATGTATACCCAGTCCGGAGACTGGGCCTACACGGCCGGCGTACCCGCCAAGAGCGGTGTCGGCGGTGGCGTGTTGGCCGTGGTACCCGGCCGACTCGCGGTGGCCGCCTTCTCCCCGAAATTGAATGCGGCCGGCAACAGTGTGCGCGGCTGGTTCGCCGTCGCACACGTCGTCAACCGGCTGAAGTTGGGCATGTTCGGCAACCACCACCAGGAGTGATCATGACACCCCAGCCGTCCGCACGACCCGCCCAGCCCCCGTCCCACCCCCCGCACCACAATGTGCAACCGCCGGCCGCTCCCAGCGCCGCACCCGCCCGCACCGCGCCCGCCAAGCTGACAGGGGAGCAGAAGGGTTGGCTTGCCGGAGCTTCCCGACACGATGTCAACGGATGGGTGCACCTCTCGATCGGCGGCCCACCATTCGAACGCGGGTTCCAGTACGGTTACCTCGTCGCCGACGAGTATGCCGAGTCGATCCGGGTCTACCGGGAGATGACCTATCAAGACATCGGGATGACCTACGATTTCTTTGTGGCCAAGGCCGTCGAACTGCACGCCGCCCAGGTCCCGCCCGAATTGCGTACCGAAATCGAAGGTATTGCAGCTGGTTTGACCGCAGCCGGAGTTCCGTCGACGTTCGACGACGTGCTCGGGATCAACGACTGGATGGAGCTGACCGGTTACTGGTGGCCCAAGAACTCGGGCCGCTACACCGCGCTTGCCCCGACCGGTGGCGAGGGCAACCACTGCAGCGCGTTCATCGCGACCGGCAGTGCGACCAGTGATGGCTCAATCGTGCTGGGCCACACGAGCTTCACCGACTTCTGGCAGGGCCAGTTCGAGAACGTGATTCTTGATCTGACTCCCGCGGAGGGCAATCGAATGGTGCTGCAGACCGCGCCCGGGTGGGTCGCGAGCATGACCGACTTCTGGCTGTCCTCAGCCGGTCTGGCGATCACCGAAACGACCATCGGCGGATACGAGGGTTTCAAGGGGTATGACGAGACGCGGATGCCGGAGTTCTGCCGGGCGCGCGTCGCCACTCAGTATGCCAACGACATCGACCACTGGATCAGCCTCATGAATGCCGAGAACAACGGCGGGTACGCCAACTCGTGGTTGATCGGCGACATCAAGACCGGTGAGATCGCGCGCTACGAAGAGGGTCTGCTTTATCAGAGCCTGGCGCGCAAGACCGACGGCTACTTCTGGGGTGACAATGCACCGACCGACCCGCGGATCCGCAACCTGGAATGCTTCGGGACGGGGTTCAGCGATATCCGCACACCCAACGGCGCCCGCCAGGTGCGCTGGCAACAACTGCTCGGAGAGCACGACGGGCGCATCGACGTCGAGGTCGGCAAGCGAATGATTGGTGACACCTTCGATCCGTACCTCAACTACACACACCCGTCGGCTCGCACGATCTGCGCACACTCCGACGAGGATCCCTGTGAGAGCAGCGGATTGACGCCATTTACACCCTTCGGCTCTGTCGACGCGAAGGTCGCCTGCGCCGCCGACATCGCCGAGATGAAGCTGTGGGCGCGATATGGGCGGGCCGACGGTGCACCTTTCGACGCCGACGAATTCCTGCGGCAACACCCGCAATGGAACTGGCAGCGGGGGTACCTGAAAAGCCGCCCGCAACAGCCCTGGACATACGTCACCGCCACGGATGACGAGGGATAGCAGCGATGCGCGCTTTCCGCTGCCCGCACTGCGGCTTCGCAGTGGCCTTCGAAGAACAATGCTGTTCGGCCTGCGCGACGGACGTGGCATTCCACAAGCCCTGGATGTCGGTGGCGCTCGCGCCCGCAGCCGGAGCGTCCACCATGATCGACGACGCCGAATGGGTGCGGTGCGCCCACTGGGATCGAGGCTGCAACTGGCTGGTCCAGAAGGACTCGCCGACCGGTGTCTGCTTCGCCGACGGCTTTGTACGGACCGGACCGGATGTCGACGACACCGAGGCGCTGAGCGAACTGGCCAGCACCCTGAAAGCCCTGCGGCGCCTGATCTTTCAACTGCTCGACCTAGGTTTGCCGATCACGCCATTTCACGAAGACCCGAAGGGCCTGGCATTCGATTTGCTTTCCAGCCAGTCCGTCGGACATCCGGTGACGATGGGACACGCCAACGGTGTCATCACCATCGATCTGGCCGAATCGCTTGAGCTCTACCGCGAACGGCAGCGGATCATCCTCAAAGAGCCCTACCGCACCATGCTCGGTCACCTGCGCCATGAGGTCGGCCACTACTACGAGATGATCTTGCTCACCGGCGGCACACTCATCGACCAGGCCCGCTCCTTCTTCGGCGACGAGCGCCGGGACTACCAGGCCGCGCTGGCGGACTATTACGCCGGGCACGTCCCGGATCAGTGGGAACGGGACTACATCTCGCACTACGCGACCGCCCACCCCTGGGAGGACTGGGCGGAGACCTTCGCCCACTATCTGCACATCACGGGAACGTTGGCGGCCGTCGCCGACTCCGGGCTGATGCTGCGTGCCGATCGGGTGCACTTCGACCTCGACGCCGACATCAACCCGCGGGTCCATTACGGCGAAGGCGACTTCGCCGCGCTCGTGCACGACTGGGAGGTGCTTTCCGGCGTGCTCAACCGGGTGAACCACGCGATGGGCAGGGAGGCCCTCTACCCCTTTCGGCTCAACCTTCCGGTGGTGGCCAAGCTCGGCTTCGTCCACGACGTGCTCAGCGCGGCTGAAACCACCAAAGCGGTCTAGGAATCCGCTCGCGGCGGCCAAGGACGGTCTAAACCGGTGATGCGGCAATGTGATGCAGATGTGACCGCTGAGTTCAGTGTGTCAGATGGGGTGTCTGTCGTACCCTGTGGCTTGTGTCATCGGTTTCGCGACGCGACTTGCTGAAATTCGCGGCCGCGACGCCCGCCTTGGTAGGTCTGGGAGTCGCGGGTGCGACGCTGCGCGCCGCGCCGGCATCGGCTTCACTCGGCACCTTGCTGGACTACGCGGCCGGAGTGATCCCGGCCAGCCAGATCCGGGCCGCCGGTGCCGTCGGCTCCATCCGCTACGTGTCCGATCGGCGACCCGGCGGCAACTGGATGCTTGGCAAGCCGATCCAGGTCGCCGAGGCGCGCGACCTGGATGCAAACGGGCTGAAGATCGTGTCGTGCTATCAGTTCGGCAAGGGCAGTACCGCGGACTGGCTGGGTGGAGCCAGCGCGGGCGTCCAGCACGCGCAGCGCGGCATGCAGTTGCACGCCGCCGCCGGCGGGCCCGCCGCCGCCCCCATCTACGCCTCGATCGACGACGACCCGTCCTATGACCAGTACAAACAGCAGGTGGTTCCGTATCTGCGGTCCTGGGAGTCGGTGATCGGCCACCAGCGCACAGGTGTGTACGCGAATTCCAAGACGATCGACTGGGCGCTGCACGACGGCTTGGGCTCCTATTTCTGGCAGCACAACTGGGGCTCGCCCAAGGGGTTCACCCATCCGGCCGCGCACTTGCACCAGGTCGAGATCGACAAACGCAGTGTCGGGGGCGTCGGGGTCGACATCAACGAGATCCTCAAGCCCCAATTCGGGCAGTGGGTCTAGGGGCCCGGACCAGCCGGCCCGGCCCGTCAGGCCCGGGAGCGTGGGGATAGGCAGCGCGCCAGCAAACACTCGTTCGCTGATTCTTGCGCGGCGCAGCTGTCGGCGTCCGAGACCCGGCAGGGCTGACGCCGCGTCAGGGATTCTCACGACCCGAAATTTTTTACATAACGATTACATAACAATACGGCCTTGATCAGCGCAGTTATGGCTACTCGACCGTAACCACCTGCACGCAGCACGTTTGTTCGGGACGCTCGCGGCGCCGGTTGAATGCAGTGTTACCCAGGACACGGTTACCCGTGCGTAGAACTCGTCAGTAACCGATCGGCGTCCAAAAAGGGGACGAATCCTTATGCCACTCTTAGTACAGCCGATGCAGTTCACGGCACCGCCACGGCCGCGGGAGCGGCCCGCCGAGAACACACCGGTCGGCCGTTACCGACGATGATTCGACGCTGAATCGACGGGGACCGACCAGACCCACCTCTGGACCGGTAGCACGGGGCGAGACGTAAAGACGCATATAGGGAGATCTAGAAGGTGACGATCCACGAGCACGACGGGGGTTCCCCAGCGAAGCAAGGGGAGGTGTCCGCTGACCGCGACGGGAAAAGCCCGCAGAACACCCATGCTCTGGTCGACCGCCTGACGGCAGGCGAGCCGTACGCCGTGGCATTCGGCGGCCAGGGCAGCGCCTGGCTGGAGACCCTCGAAGAACTCGAGTCCTCGGGAGGGATCGAATCCGACCTGGCGACGCTGGTCGGTGAGGCCGAACTGCTCCTCGAACCGGTGGCAAAGAAGCTGGTCGTGGTCCGTCCGATCGGTTTCGAGCCATTGGCATGGGTGCGTGCGCTGGCGGCCGAGGATCCGGTTCCGTCGGACAAGCACCTGACGTCCGCCGCGGTCTCCATACCCGGCGTGCTGCTGACGCAGATCGCGGCCGTGCGCGCCCTGGCGCGCCAAGGCATGGACTGGGCAGCAACACCGCCGGCGGCCGTCGCCGGGCATTCGCAGGGGGTACTCGCCGTCGAGGCGTTAAAGGCCGCGGGCGCGCGCGACGTCGAACTGCTGGCATTGGCCCAGCTGATCGGCGCGGCCGGGACGCTGGTTGCCCGTCGGCGCGGCATCTGCGTGCTCGGCGACCGCCCGCCCATGGTGTCGGTCACCAACGCCGACCCCGAGCGCATCGGCCGTCTGCTCGACGAGTTCGCGCAGGATGTCCGCACCGTGCTGCCGCCGGTGCTGTCCATCCGCAACGGCCGGCGTTCGGTCGTCATCACCGGCACCCCGGAGCAACTCTCCCGCTTCGAGCTGTATTGCCGGCAGATCTCCGAAAAGGAGGAGGCCGACCGCAAGAACAAGCTCCGCGGCGGCGATGTCTTTTCACCGGTCTTCGATCCGGTGCAGGTGGAGGTGGGCTTCCACACGCCCCGGTTGGCCGACGGCATCGACATCGTCGGCGGCTGGGCCGAGAAGGTCGGCCTGGACGTCGCGTTGGCCCGGGAGCTGACCGAGTCCATCTTGGTAAGTCGCGTCGACTGGGTCGAGGAGATCACACGCGTTCACGATTCCGGAGCCCGCTGGATTCTCGACCTGGGTCCCGGCGACATCCTCACGCGGTTGACCGCGCCCGTGATCCGCGGCCTCGGTGTCGGCATCGTGCCCGCGGCCACCCGCGGCGGCCAGCGCAACCTCTTCACCGTCGGGGCCGTCCCCGAGGTGGCGCGGGCATGGTCGAGCTACGCCCCGACCGTCGTTCGCCTCCCGGACGGCGGGGTCAAGCTCTCGACGAAGTTCACCCGGCTGACCGGACGCTCACCGATCCTGCTCGCGGGCATGACGCCGACCACCGTGGACGCCAAGATCGTCGCCGCGGCGGCCAATGCCGGGCACTGGGCCGAGCTGGCCGGTGGCGGGCAGGTCACCGAGGAGGTCTTCGCCAACCGCATCGAGGAACTGTCGGGCCTCCTCGAGCCCGGGCGCACCTACCAGTTCAACGCGTTGTTCCTCGACCCCTACCTGTGGAAGCTGCAGGTTGGCGGCAAACGGCTGGTGCAGAAGGCCCGTCAGTCGGGCGCGGCGATCGACGGGCTGGTCATCAGCGCCGGCATCCCCGATCTGGAGGAAGCCGTCGAGCTGATTCACGAGCTGGGCGACGTGGGCATCAGCCACGTCGTGTTCAAGCCGGGTACGGTCGAGCAGATCCGCTCGGTCATCCGCATCGCCACCGAGGTCCCCACCAAGCCGGTGATCATGCACGTCGAGGGCGGGCGCGCCGGCGGCCACCACTCCTGGGAAGACCTGGACGATCTGCTGCTGGCGACGTATTCGGAATTGCGGTCGCGCCCCAACATCACCGTCTGCGTCGGCGGTGGCGTCGGCACGCCCGAGCGGGCGGCCGAGTACCTGTCCGGGCGCTGGGCCGAGGTGTACGGTTTCCCGCTGATGCCGATCGACGGCATCTTGGTCGGCACCGCGGCGATGGCCACCGAAGAGGCCACCACCTCACCGTCGGTCAAGCGGATGCTGGTCGAGACGCAGGGCACCGACCAGTGGATCGGCGCCGGAAAAGCTCAGGGCGGCATGGCTTCCAGCCGAAGCCAGCTCGGTGCGGACATCCACGAGATCGACAACAGCGCCTCGCGTTGCGGCCGCCTGCTCGACGAGGTCGCCGGTGACGCGGACGCGGTCGCCGCGCGCCGCGACGAGATCATCGCGGCGATGGACAAGACCGCCAAGCCCTATTTCGGCGACGTCGGGGAGATGACCTACCTGCAGTGGTTGCGGCGCTACGTCCAGCTGACCATCGGCGAGGGCAACTCCACCGCCGACACCGCGTCGCCGGGCAGCCCATGGCTGGCCGACACCTGGCGCGACCGATTCCAGCTGATGCTACAGCGCGCCGAAGCGCGTTTGCACGCAAAGGATTTCGGGCCCATCGAGACGCTGTTCGATACCGAGGACCTGCTGGAGACCCCTCACGAGGCCATCGCCACGTTGCTGGCGCACTACCCGGATGCCGACTCCGTGCAGCTGCATCCGGCCGATGTCCCTTTCTTCGTCACGCTGTGCAAGACGCTGGGCAAGCCGGTCAACTTCGTACCGGTCATCGACAAGGACGTGCGGCGCTGGTGGCGCAGCGACTCGCTGTGGCAGGCGCACGACGCCCGCTACGCCGCCGACCAGGTGTGCATCATCCCCGGCATCGCCGCGGTGGCCGGCATCACCCGGACGGACGAACCCGTCGGTGAATTGTTGGACCGCTTCGAGCGGGCCGCCGTCGACGAGGTGCTGGCTTCGGGCGCAAAGCCCCGGGCAGTCACGTCGCGCCGGCGCGGGCGCGCCGACGTGAGCGGACCGCTGGCCGTCGTGCTCGACGCCCCCGATGTCCAGTGGGCCGGCCGCACCGCGATCAACCCGGTTCATCGAATCGCCGACCCCGGCGACTGGCTGGTGCACGACGGACCCGAAAGCCGCCGCGCCACCCACTCATCCACCGGGGCGCGGGTGCACGTCGACGGTGACTCGAGCGATGAGCACGTCGTCCTGAGCGTGCCGGTATCGGGCACCTGGATCGACATCCCGTTTACCTTGCCTCCCAACACCGTCGACGGCGGTGCTCCGGTGGTCTCCACCGAAGACGCCGCCACCGCCATGCGCGCGGTGCTGGCGATCGCCGCCGGGGTCGACGGACCGGAGTTCCTGCCCCCGGTCACCGACGGGACCGCCACCTTGACGGTGGACTGGGACCCCGAGCGGGTGGCCGACCACACGGGTGTCACGGCAATCTTCTCCGAGTCGCTGGCCCCCAGCCTCACCACCGTGCCCGACGCCCTTGTCGGCCCTTGCTGGCCCGCCGTTTTCGCGGCCATCGGCTCGGCGGTCACCGCCGCAGGCGTGCCGGTGGTGGAGGGCCTGCTGAGCCTGGTGCATCTGGACCACGCCGCGCGCGTCGTCGGCAAGCTGCCCGCGGTCCCGGCCCAATTGACGATCGCGGCAACGGCTCTGCCCGCCGTCGACACGGACATTGGCCGTGTCGTGCCGGTCTCGGTGAAGATCACCTCAGGCGAGGGCTCCGTCGCTGAAGTCGTGGCCACTCTCAGTGAGCGTTTCGCGATCCTGGGGCGCACAGGCACCGCCGAGCTCAACGAGCCGGCGCGCGCCGGCGGAGCCGTGTCGGAGAACGCGACCGACACACCGCGCCGGCGCCGGCGCGATGTCACGCTCACCGCACCGGTCGACATGCGCCCGTTCGCGGAGGTGTCCGGTGACCACAACCCCATCCACACCGACCGGGCGGCAGCACTGCTGGCCGGCCTGGAATCGCCCATCGTGCACGGCATGTGGCTGTCGGCCGCCGCGCAGCACGCGGCGACGGCCACCGATGGCCGGGCGCGCCCGCCGGCCCGGCTGATCGGCTGGACCGCACGCTTCTTGGGCATGGTGCGTCCCGGTGACGAGGTCGCCTTCCGCGTCGACCGGGTCGGAATCGACCGGGGTGCCGAGGTTTTGGAGGTGGCCGCCCGCGTCGGGTCGGACCTGGTGATGTCGGCCACCGCCCGGCTGGACTCTCCGAAGACGGTGTACGCGTTCCCCGGGCAGGGCATCCAGCACAAGGGCATGGGCATGGAGGTCCGGGCCCGGTCGAAGGCCGCCCGCAAGGTATGGGACACCGCAGACAAGTTCACCCGCGAGACGCTGGGCTTCTCGGTGCTGCATGTGGTGCGCGACAACCCGACCAGCATCATCGCCAGCGGTGTGCACTACAACCACCCCGAGGGCGTGCTGTACCTGACGCAGTTCACCCAGGTCGCCATGGCAACGGTGGCCGCCGCGCAGGTCGCGGAGATGCGCGAGCAAGGAGCCTTCGTCGAAGGAGCTATGGCGTGCGGTCACTCCGTGGGGGAGTACACCGCGCTCGCCTGTGTGACGGGCATCTATGAGCTGGAGGCCTTGCTGGAGGTGGTGTTTCACCGCGGCTCGAAGATGCACGACATCGTGCCGCGCGACGAGCTGGGCCGCTCCAACTACCGGCTGGCGGCAATCCGGCCCTCGCAGATCGACCTCCCCGACGATGAGGTCCCTGCCTTCGTCGCCGATATTGCGGTGAATACTGGCGAGTTTCTCGAGATCGTGAACTTCAACCTGCGCGGCTCGCAGTACGCGATCGCCGGCACGGTGCGCGGATTGGAAGCGCTGGAAGCCGAGGTGGAACGCCGCCGCGAACTCAGCGGTGGCCGGCGGTCGTTCATCCTGGTGCCCGGGATTGACGTGCCGTTCCACTCGCGCGTGTTGCGCGTCGGTGTCGCCGACTTCCGCCGGTCGCTGGAGCGGGTCATGCCGCGCGACAAGGATCCCGACATCATCATCGGGCGCTACATTCCGAACCTGGTGCCTCGGCCGTTCACGCTGGATCGCGACTTCATCCAGGAGATTCGGGACCTGGTGCCCGCCGAGCCGCTCGACGAGATCCTCGCCGACTACGACACCTGGCGTAACGACAAGCCCCGCGAGCTGGCCCGGAAGGTGTTGATCGAGCTGTTGGCGTGGCAGTTCGCCAGCCCGGTGCGCTGGATCGAAACCCAAGACCTGCTCTTCACCGAGGAGGCCGCGGGGGGTCTGGGTGTGGAGCGGTTCGTCGAAATCGGCGTGAAGTCGGCCCCGACCGTCGCCGGACTGGCCACCAACACCCTCAAGCTGCCCGAATATGCCCACAGCACAGTCGAAGTGCTCAACGCCGAGCGCGACGCCGCGGTGCTGTTCGCCACCGACACCGACCCCGAGCCGGAAGCTGAGGAGGTGGATTCCGACGAGTCCGTTCCGGCCTCGCCGGATGGTGCGCTCAGCCCCAATTTCGCCCCCTCGGTCGCTCCGGCTGGCGCCGGAGCTCCGTCAGGGGCTCCACGCCCGGACGACATCCCCTTCGACGCCGCCGACGCCACCTCGGCCCTGATCGCCCTGTCAGCCAAGATGCGGTTGGACCAGATCGAGCAGTTGGATTCCATCGAATCCATCACCGACGGCGCATCGTCACGGCGGAACCAGCTGCTGGTGGACCTGGGGTCGGAGCTCAACCTGGGCGCCATCGACGGAGCCGCCGAGGCCGACCTGGCCGGCCTGCGCTCGCAGGTGACCAAGCTGGCGCGCACTTACAAGCCCTATGGCCCAGTGCTTTCCGACGCGATCAACGACCAGCTGCGGACGGTGCTTGGGCCCTCGGGCAAGCGGCCCGTTGCCATTGCCGAGCGGGTCAACAAGGTGTGGGAGCTCGGTGACGGCTGGACCAAGCACGTCACCGTCGAGGTCGCGCTCGGCACTCGCGAGGGCACCAGCGTCCGGGGCGGCGCCTTGGGCCACCTGCACGAGGGCGCGCTGGCCGACGCGGCGTCCGTCGACAAGGTCATCGACGCGGCGGTCACGTCGGTCGCCGCGCGCCGCGGCATTTCCGTGGCGCTGCCGTCGTCGGGCGGTGGCGGCGGTGCGACCATCGACGCGGCCGCGCTGAGCGAATTCACCGACCAGATCACCGGTCGCGACGGCGTGCTGGCCTCGGCGGCCCGACTGGTGCTGAACCAACTTGGGCTGGACGACCCGGTCGGCGGGTCGCCCGCGACCACCGATGCCGAGCTCATCGACTTGGTCACCGTCGAACTCGGCGCGGACTGGCCACGTTTGGTGGCGCCGGTGTTCGACGCCAAGAAGGCCGTCTTGTTCGACGACCGGTGGGCCAGCGCGCGCGAGGACTTGGTCAGGCTGTGGCTGACCGACGAGGGCGACATCGACGCCCAGTGGCTGAGTCTGTCGAACAGGTTCGAGGGCGCCGGCCATGTCGTCGCCACCCAGGCCACCTGGTGGCAGGGCAAGGCGTTGGCCGCGGGCCGCCAGATCCACGCGTCGCTGTACGGCCGCATCGCCGCCGGTGCGGAGAACCCGGACCCGGGCCCGCACAGCACCGAAGTCGCCGTTGTGACAGGCGCTTCCAAGGGTTCGATCGCGGCGTCGGTCGTCGCGCGGCTGCTCGACGGCGGTGCCACCGTGATCGCGACGACCTCCAAGCTCGACGACGAACGCCTGGCGTTCTACCGCGGGCTGTATCGCGACCACGCCCGGTACGGCGCCGCCCTGTGGGTGGTCCCGGCCAACATGGCGTCCTACTCGGACATCGACGCCCTCGTCGAGTGGGTCGGTAACCAGCAGACGGAAAGCCTTGGGCCGCAGTCGATCCACATCAAGGACGCGCAGACTCCGACGCTGCTGTTCCCGTTCGCGGCGCCGCGCGTCGCCGGGGACCTGTCGGACGCCGGTTCGCGTTCCGAGATAGAGATGAAGGTTCTGCTCTGGGCGGTGCAGCGCTTGGTCGGCGGGCTGTCGCGGATCGGCGCCGAGCGCGACATCGCGTCGCGGCTGCACGTCGTGCTGCCCGGGTCGCCCAACCGCGGAATGTTCGGCGGCGACGGCGCCTACGGGGAGGCCAAGTCGGCGCTGGACGCCCTGGTGAGCCGCTGGCACGCCGAGTCGTCGTGGGCGTCGCGGGTCAGCCTGGCGCACGCGCTGATCGGCTGGACCCGGGGCACCGGGCTGATGGGCCACAACGACGCCATCGTCACCGCCGTCGAGGAGGCCGGGGTCACCACCTACTCGACCGACGAGATGGCCGCGATGCTGCTGGACCTGTGCGACCCGGAATCCAAGTTGGCCGCGGCCGGCGCGCCGATCACGGCGGACCTGACCGGTGGGCTCGGCGATGCCGACATCGACATGGCCGAACTCGCCGCCAAGGCGCGCGAGCAGGCCACGTCGGAAACCGAAGCCGACGGCCCGGCGGCCGAGGGCACCATCGCGGCGCTGCCGTCCCCGCCGCGCGGGTTCACCCCGGCGCCACCGCCTTCATGGGATGACCTCGACGTCGACCCGGCCGACTTGGTGGTGATCGTCGGCGGTGCCGAGATCGGTCCGTACGGCTCGTCGCGCACCCGCTTCGAGATCGAGGTCGACAACGAACTGTCGGCGGCCGGCGTTCTGGAGTTGGCCTGGACCACTGGGTTGATCCGCTGGGAAGACGATCCTCAACCGGGATGGTACGACAGCCAATCCGGGGATTTGGTCGACGAGTCAGAGCTGGTTGAGCGTTACCACGACGCCGTGGTGGAGCGCTGCGGCATTCGCGAGTTCGTCGATGACGGCGCGATCGACCCCGACCACGCTTCCCCGTTGCTGGTGTCGGTGTTCCTGGACAAGGACCTCTCGTTCGTGGTGTCCTCGCAGGCCGAGGCCCGATCCTTCGCCGAGTTCGACCCCGAGCACACGGTGGTCCGACCGGTGCCCGACTCGAGCGACTGGCAGGTCACCCGCAAAGCCGGCACAGAGATCCGGGTGCCCCGCAAGACCAAGCTGTCGCGGACTGTCGGGGCGCAGATCCCGACCGGGTTCGACCCGACGGTGTGGGGGGTCAGCCCCGACATGGCCACCTCGATCGACCGGGTGGCCTTGTGGAACATCGTCGCGACCGTCGACGCGTTCCTGTCCGCCGGGTTCAGCCCGGCCGAGCTGATGCGCTGGGTGCACCCGAGCCTGGTCGCCAGCACACAGGGCACCGGGATGGGCGGCATGACCTCGATGCAAACCATGTACCACGGGAACCTGCTCGGTCGGAACAAGCCGAACGACATCCTGCAGGAGGTGCTGCCGAATGTCGTTGCCGCACACGTGGTTCAGTCCTACGTAGGCAGCTACGGCGCCATGATCCATCCGGTCGCCGCCTGCGCGACGGCCGCGGTGTCGGTCGAGGAGGGCGTCGACAAGATCCGGTTGGGCAAGGCCGAGCTGGTGGTAGCCGGCGGCCTGGATGACCTCACGCTGGAGGCCATCATCGGCTTCGGAGACATGGCGGCTACCGCCGACACTTCGATGATGCGCGGCCGCGGCATCCACGACTCGAAGTTCTCGCGGCCCAATGACCGGCGCCGGCTCGGGTTCGTCGAGGCCCAGGGCGGCGGCACCATCCTGCTGGCGCGCGGCGATCTGGCGCTCAAGATGGGCCTGCCGGTGCTCGCGGTGGTGGCCTTCGCGCAGTCGTTCGGCGACGGCGTGCACACCTCGATCCCGGCTCCGGGACTGGGCGCGCTGGGCGCGGGCCGTGGCGGTAAGGACTCCCCGCTGGCGCGCGCGTTGGCCAAGCTCGGCGTGACCGCCGACGACGTCGCCGTGATCTCCAAGCACGACACGTCGACTCTGGCCAACGACCCCAACGAGACCGAGCTGCACGAGCGGCTGGCGGACTCGCTGGGGCGTTCACCGGGTGCTCCGCTGTTCGTCGTGTCGCAGAAGAGCCTGACCGGCCACGCCAAGGGCGGCGCGGCGGTGTTCCAGACGATGGGCCTGTGCCAGATGCTGCGCGACGGGGTGATTCCGCCGAACCGCAGCCTGGATTGCGTCGACGACGAACTGGCCGGCTCCGCCCACTTCGTCTGGGTGCGCGAGACACTGCGGCTCGGCGGGAAGTTCCCGCTCAAGGCCGGGATGCTGACCAGTCTCGGGTTCGGCCACGTGTCCGGGCTGGTCGCCCTGGTGCACCCGCAGGCGTTCATCGCGGCGCTCGACCCCGAGCAGCGGGCGGACTACCGCCGGCGGGCGGATGCGCGCCTGCTGGCCGGCCAGCGCAGGCTGGTCTCGGCCATCGCCGGCGGCGCACCGATGTATCAGCGGCCACCGGACCGTCGCTTCGACCACGACGCGCCGGAGAAGCCCCAGGAGGCGGCGATGCTGCTGAATCCGGACGCCCGGCTGGGTGGCAGCGATATCTACGAGGCTTACCAGGGCTCTGCGGGATGACTTCGGTCGTCGGTTAGCCTGGCCACCCATGGGCATCGTCGGAGTGGGGATCGACCTCGTCTCCATTGCTGAGTTCGCCGAGCAGGTCGACCAGCCCGGAACCGTGTTCTCCGAGACCTTCACCCCGGGTGAGCGGCGCGACGCCTCCGACAAGAGCTCGTCGGCGGCGCGTCACCTGGCGGCCCGCTGGGCCGCAAAGGAGGCGGTGATCAAGGCCTGGTCGGGATCGCGGTTCGCCCAGCGGCCGGTGTTGCCGGAGGCCATCCACCGCGACATCGAGGTGGTCACCGACATGTGGGGACGCCCGCGGGTGCGACTGACCGGGGACGTCGCCAAGCACCTGGCCGACGTGACGATCCACGTGTCGCTGACCCACGAAGGCGACACCGCGGCCGCTGTGGCAATTCTCGAGGCTCCCTAGGCGCGAGCAGACGCAAAGGCCCCGCGACACGCCGGACAGTGGGGCCTTTTGCGTCTGCTCGCGAAGGAAAGGAAGGTCATGAGCGATCTGGTGGAGCGCGTCCGCGAAGTGTTGCCGTCGGTGCGGCGCGATCTCGAAGACCTGGTGCGGATCGAATCGGTGTGGGCCGACCCCGCCCGTCGCCCGGAGGTCCACCGCAGTGCCCAGGCGGTAGCGGATCTGTTGTCGCAGGCCGGGTTTGGCGATGTGCGGATCGTCAGCGAGGGTGGTGCGCCCGCGGTCATCGCCCGGCATCCGGCGCCGCCCGGTGCGCCCACAGTCTTGCTGTACGCCCACCATGACGTCCAGCCTGAAGGCGACCGCGGCCAGTGGGCATCGCCGCCGTTCGAGCCCGCCGAACGTGACGGACGGCTCTACGGTCGCGGCAGCGCCGACGACAAGGCCGGTATCGCAACGCATTTGGCGGCGTTCCGGGCCCACGGCGGGCGACCGCCCGTCGGCGTGACCGTGTTCGTCGAAGGGGAGGAGGAATCCGGCTCGCCGTCCCTGGGCCGGTTGCTCGCTGCCCACCGCGACACCCTGGCCGCCGACGTGATCGTGATCGCGGACTCCGACAACTGGAGCACCGACACCCCGGCGCTGACGGTGTCGCTGCGCGGGCTGGTCGACTGCGTGCTCGAGGTCGCCACGCTGGACCACGGGCTGCACTCTGGGCTGTGGGGCGGCGTGGTTCCCGACGCGCTGAGCGTGCTGGTGCGGCTGCTCGCCGGCCTGCACGACGACGACGGCAACGTGGCGGTGGCCGGCCTGCACGAACCCGACGTTCGGTCGCTGAACTACCCCGAGTTCCCGCCCGAGCGGGTCCGCGCCGACTCCGGTCTGCTCGACGGTGTGTCCGAGATCGGCTCGGGTTCGGTGCCGCAGCGGCTGTGGGCCAAGCCGGCCATCACGGTGATCGGCATCGACACCACGCCGGTCGCTGCCGCATCGAACACGCTGATTCCGCGGGCCCGGGCCAAGATCAGCATGCGCGTCGCACCGGGCGGCGATGCCGCGGCGCACCTGGACGCACTCACCGCGCACCTGCAGCGCGACGTCCCGTGGGGTGCCCACGTCAGCGTCACGCCCGGCGAGACCGGCGAACCCTACGCCATAGACGCACGCGGCGGCGTCTACGACGCCGCTCGGTCGGCGTTCCGGCAGGCGTGGGGGGTCGAGCCGATCGACATGGGCATGGGCGGCTCCATCCCGTTCATCGCCGAGTTCGCCGCCGCCTTCCCGCAGGCGAACGTCCTCGTCACCGGCGTCGAAGACCCCGGCACCCAGGCGCACAGCATCAACGAGAGCCTGCACCTGGGCGTGCTCGAGCGCGCGGCGACCGCCGAGGCGCTGCTGCTGGCCAACCTGGCCTGATCAGGGCTTGAACCCCCTCAGACCGATGGTGGCGACCCGCTTCGCCCGGCTTCGCCGCGCTCGCGATCGCCTCAGACCGACAGGTCGCGGCGCAGCTTGGCGACGTGACCGGTGGCCTTGATGTTGTACTGGGCGACGGCGCGGAGCAGCATCCGCGCCTATGAGGCGCACAGTAGTAGCCAGCCCGTGGGACAATTTCCGCCATGCGGAACCGGCAGTCGTGCTGGCCAGCTGCGATCGCGCTGACCGCAATTCTTGTTGCCTGCTCGTTTAGCAGGACGCCGTCGCAACCCCTGAGAATGTCTCAGCCCGCGACGATTTCCTCAACTGGCCCGCCGCCGCTGACGACCGCCATAGCTCTGCCGTTTGAACCGATGGATCTGACGTTTAGTGCCTCGGCCAACAAGTTGTATGCAAGTGGCATGGAGGAGGTGTCGGGGGGACCGCCACAATGGAGGGAGTATGTCGTCTCGCTGTCCGCACCGTCAGGGCCAATTGAGCGGTTCGACACGTCGATCAAGGGCTTGCAGCAACACCTCGTAGTCAATGACAAGCTGAGGCGTGGGTACGCGCTCATGATGTCGGGGGATATCAAGGTGTTCAGTACGGACTCGGATACGCTCGTTTCGACCGCCCAGAAGCCGTCCTGCTCCTTAGAGGTGCTTGCGATCAACCAGGCGACCGACGTGGTGTATGGCGGTGGAGCCGCCGACGAGGGCGCGTGCCTCGTCCAGTTCGATGCCGACGGCCACATCGTCCGCGAGAATGTCGTCGGGCCAAACGTGAAGGGCAAGAGCCCAATGGTTGGATCGATCGCGGTGGACTCGGCGAGTGGTGACGTTCTGTACTTGAATGCGTTCGGTGTCGCGCGTGCGGACAAGATGTTGAAGGAGAAATGGCGCACGCCAGTCGAGGGCCGAGGAGAACCAATGGCCATGGGCTTCGAGCCGAAGACGAACACTGCCTACGTCGTAGTCGGGGCTGACCCGGTCATCTCGCCCACGAGGATTTCCGTCGTAGACGCTGGCACCGGCATGCCAAAAGGGGAATTCAGCGGGCCGGGACATTGTCAGGGGTTTGCGGCCACCGGTGATGGGCGATTGTTTGTCATATTTTTCAACTCGAATGATCTGTATGTGCTCTCCGACGGAGCGAGCACCCTGACGAAATTCGTGTCACTCAGCGATATTCCCGGGTGGGCGCCCAGCGACACCAGGTGGCTGGAGGTCGACGCTGCGGGACGCCGGCTGTTCGTTTCACCCGGCGGTGATCGGCAGAAAATCGCCATCTACCAGTACTGACTCGCGCTCGTCAATCTGTGCTCCCACGCAGGGCGGTGCTTTCTGGCCGGTGCGGCCGTGTGTCGTATCGACGTTCGGGTACCGCCAGGGGATGCACACGAAGGGGCATCACAAAGGATGTAAAAGTCGACAGTGAGTACTCGACCGTCGACATGCCGGACTCGTCGCCGCCAGCACAACCATGCGGGCGACGAACGCCCGAAACATGTTGATTCCGTCCGACCTAGCTCACCCAAATTGGGCTAAGATCTGCTTGATCTTTGTTGTCGTATGTGCCGCCTTCACGTTGTACTGGGTCATTGCATCATCGGCGACGTTGGCATCGGCCCTATTCGGGTGTTGTGGATGCCGCCGCCATCGGTGGTTCTGTGGGCACGCCGTATCGCATTGTCCAAATGGGCACCTGGCCGGGCGTGTACTCATTTCCTGCCCAGGGCGTACCGCAGATATGCAGATATGCGTAGGGCGTCCCATCGAACATCACCCATGCGCCGGCATCTCGTACGGTGTTCGGGAGGCCGTCACGGGCCGCATCGTATGGCCAGATGATCATCCAATGCGGACCGATGGGGATGGCAGGACTTGATCTGTCGAACGGATCGGTGTTGCTGTGTTGCGTTGCACCGCAAAGCATGTAGATGATCCCGGGGGCTGTATTCGTCGGAGCCGGCTTGCCGGCCATGATATCTCTCATCCACTGCAGCCCCATGGGATCGGCGCACATGGGCACGTTGCCGATTTCGTTCTCATCGCCGGGGAAACACACCCACTGGTTGGTTCCCTGACGAAGCACTACGACATTGCCTTGTGCATCCATGTCCGCAACCGTGGCGTCCCGGGTGATGTGCAAAGGTCCCGACAACATTGCGCGCGATATTTTGGCGGCCAGTATCTGTTCGTCCCTCGAGGTGGGAAGGGGTTCTCCGGCGCGCAACGCCGTAATCGCGCTGTTGCTGTAGCTGCCCGACGCGCCAACCGTGTCGGCCACGGCACCTACGGACTGCTCCTGCTGGCTGGGTTCACCATCGGCCATGGTGTGCTCCTCTCAAAGCTAAATTGTGGCCGCGCCAACTAGCGATCACCCACTTGCTCGCGACAACCGGAGTGGGTTTCCGAGGATCAGTGGGGTAGATGGTCACTCGCCTCGACGTCGGCGGAGTCCGATGAGCCGGGGGATCGCTCATGGACATGGGCGCTGGGCGTGCGATCGATGAGAAGGCTGAGCAATTCGGGTCGACTGTAGTGCCCGCTGGAGTCCATGAAAGCCTTGCGTTTGTCGATCAGCGCGAAGTCCAGATCCGCGATCACCTGACCTTCACCGGAGCGCACGGGCTCACCGAGTAGTTCGCCCTGCGGCGTGACGATCGCGGTGAAGCAGCCACCCGAGAGAGGTCCCAGGGGCGAGCCGGTGTCGGCCATGATCCGCGCTTGTTGATCAGGATCCAGCCATGCGGTCGCGGTAACCACGAAGACACCCGACTCGAGCGCGTGATTGCGCGCCTGGATCTCGGTTTGCTGCGAGAACAGCTCGCCGAAAATAGATCCGGGGAACATCGCCGAATGGATTTGTTCGCCATCGGCGATCAGTGCGTATCGGGCGAGCGGGTTGTAGTGCTCCCAGCAGGCCAACTGACCGATCCGACCCACCGCGCTGTCGACGGCTCGCAGTCCGCTGCCGTCGCCCTGGCCCCAAATCATGCGTTCGTGATAAGTGGGGGTGATCTTGCGACGACGCTGGATCAATTCGCCGTCGGCATCGAAAAGCAGTTGAGTGTTGAACAGCGAGCCGCCGTCACGTTCGTTCACGCCGATGGAGACCACCATTCCGGCGCGTCGCGCGGCTTCCCCGAGGGCCTGGGTCGTCGGCGATGGCACGGTGACCCCCTGCTCCAGCAATCGAAGTTGTTCGGCGCTCATCTCATAGGGTCGTTGCACAAACGAAAAGTACGGATAGTACGGAACAACAGTTTCCGGAAAAGTCGCGAACTGGACTCCCAGCGCAGTCAGTTCGTCGATCTTCGCGACGACCCGCGCGACGGTACCTTCACGGCTGTATAACACGGGGCTCAGTTGAACCGCCGCAGCCCGGATACTGGTCACAGACGCATCCTTTCGTCGCGTGTCGTGCGATGAGAACAGTGTGTGCCTCGAACCGGCCGTTCGGGTCAATTGTGCGGCAATCCTTCTCCCCGGATTTCCCGATCACTCCGACGACAAGACAGCCACACGCGCTGCTGGGGTCGGGCCGATCACCACCGCTTGACCAACGACAACCGCAACACATCCTTAGCAGGAGGACTGTTTAGCTGTCGGGTAGCTTTGACTCGCCTGGCGGCCGCCGGCAGCTGGCGTTATCACCGGCACCTAGTGGTCTGTCTGTGAATTAGTACGGTAGTTTGTAGTATGCCTGTTATGACAGCTGCGGCGTTGCCGGTCGGCGATGCCCAGCGTGCGGAGTTGCAGCGGATGGCGGCGTCGAGGTCGTTGCCTCATCGGCAGGTGGTGCTGGCGCGGGGGCTGTTGTGGGCCAGCGACGGGGTGGCCAACGAGGAGATCGCGCGGCGCTGCGAGGTTGACTCGGACACGGTGCGGCGGTGGCGTTCCCGGTTCGCCGAACACGGTACGGGTGGGGTTGGGGTGATCGCCAA
>JARLGR010000049.1 GCA_031292665.1 Mycobacterium sp.
CTCCCGCGAAGCGCCCACCAGCTGCGCGATCTCCTCTTGGGTCAAGTCGTGAGTCACCCGCATCGCGCCACCTTCCTGGGTGCCGAAACGCTGGGCCAGCTGTAGCAGCTGCTTGGCCACCCGGCCCGGCACATCGGTGAAGATGAGGTCGGCAAGGTTGTTGTTGGTCCGGCGCAGCCGCCTGGCCAGCACCCGCAAGAGTTGCTCGGCGATCTCGGGCCGGTCGGCGATCCATGCCCGCAGCGCGTCACGGTCCATCGATACCGCCCGCACCTCGGTGATGGTCGTAGCGCTGGACGTCCGTGGGCCGGGGTCGAAGATCGACAACTCGCCGAACATGTCCGACGGCCCCATGATCGTCAGCAGGTTCTCCCGGCCGTCGGGCGAGCGGCGACCGATCTTCACCTTGCCCGAGACGATGATGTACAGTCGGTCACCCGGCTCCCCTTCGGCGAAAACGGTGTGTCCCCGCGGGAAGTCGACGGGTTGTAGCTGCTTGGTCAGCGCGGCGACGGCGCTGGGCTCAACCCCTTGGAAGATTCCTGCCCTTGCCAGGATCTCGTCCACGTTGCCTCTTCAGCTTTCCAACGATGTGTTACGGGCGGGCTAACCTCTTGCCCGAGAGACAAGTCTAGAGGTTGGCCGAATATGTCCAACGTGCCCAACGCTACACACGATTGACGTGTCGAGTTAGCTTAACCTGCTGATTGACGCGTGAATGCGCGTGTATCCGCACCGATACCCCGACCTGCCCACTCTCCGGCAAGTCCACGGCAAAGAGCGGCGTGGCGTGAGTCGGTAACGCGTGGCGGCCGGCCGGCAGGGCACCGGAAAGCCGCTGAGCCTGAAGCAGGTGGAGGTATTCCAGCGCCTCCGGGATGCCCTCTCTGGCCAGGGTATGCACGTCGACGGCCTCTGCGTGTACCACCAAATCGTCGACCTCCATCGCGGTGACGGTGTCACCGGCAAGGTCTTTTTCCAGTCGCCCAAGACCGAGGGCCGCAAGCATCAGCAACCCGGGCATGCAGGCCACCAGCAACCACGACACAAGGAGAGTAAACCCGGCTTTGCATCAACACGCGGTCTCGGGGAGGTCACGAAATCAGTACTCTGTCGTAGGTGACAGTGGCAAAGTCGTCCGGCCGCTCTGGGTCCACTCCGGCGCCACCAGGGGGCGTCCTTGCCCGGCGCTGGGCGCAGGAATCCCGAACCGGTCTGGTGCGACGGGCCCGACGGATGAATCGGGCTCTGGCGCAGGCCTTTCCGCACGCCCACTGCGAGCTGGATTTCACGACGCCGCTGGAACTGACGGTGGCCACGATTCTTTCGGCGCAGAGCACCGACAAGCGGGTCAACTTGACGACGCCCGTGTTGTTCGCTCGATACCGAACGGCGCTGGATTATGCCCGGGCGGACAGGGCGGAATTGGAGAACCTAGTCCGTCCCACCGGCTTTTTCCGGAACAAGGCGGCCTCGCTGATCAGCCTCGGGCAGGCCTTGGTCGAGCGGTTCGACGGCGAAGTGCCGTCGACCATGGCCGAATTGGTGACGCTGCCCGGCGTTGGCCGCAAGACCGCCAACGTCATCTTGGGCAACGCCTTCGGCGTCCCCGGGATAACGGTCGACACTCATTTCGGGCGGTTGGTCCGCAGGTGGCGGTGGACCACCGAAGAGGACCCGGTCAAGGTCGAACACGCGGTCGCCGAGTTGATCGAACGCGGTGAGTGGACCGACTTGAGCCACCGCGTGATCTTTCACGGCCGCCGGGTGTGCCACTCCCGCAAACCCGCCTGCGGTGTGTGCCTGGTCGCCAAGGACTGCCCCTCCTTCGGCCTCGGTCCCACGGAGCCACTGCTCGCCGCGCCCCTCGTGCGGGGCCCGGAAACCGAGCACCTGCTGGCCCTGGTCGGGCTGTAAAGCACGACCTTGACCCGGACGACGCGTTGGACGATCGCGATCCTCGCGGTGGTGGTGGCGCTGACGGTGGCGCTGGTCGCCCAGTTGCGCGACGAATCGGCGACGACGGCCACCAGGCCGACAACGGCCGATCGCGAACACCGCGACGCCGATACCCCGGCCGCGCTGGTGGGCCCGCGGCAGCGTGCCCACCTGGCGCCGTGTCCGGCCGCCGGCGGCGGACCGGGTCCCCCGCAGTTGCGCGGGGTGACGGTCGAATGCGCGGCCGACGGTTCGGTCCTGGACGTCGCGCGAGCGCTGGCCGAGCGCCGCGTCGTCCTCAATTTCTGGGCGTATTGGTGCGCGCCGTGCGCGGCCGAACTGCCCGCGATGGCCGAGTACCAAAGACGGGTCGGCCCGGCCGTGACGGTGCTGACGGTGCACCAGGACGAGAACGAAACGGCTGCGTTGCTGCGGTTGGCCGAGTTGGGTGTTCGGCTACCGACCCTGCAGGACGGCCGCCGTCGAGTCGCGGCGGCTCTCCACGTGGTGAACGTGATGCCAGCGACGGTGGTTCTGCGGCCAGACGGTAGCGTTGCGCAGACGCTGCCGCGAGCGTTCGCGAGTGCCGACGAGATCGCGGCCGCGGTCGGAAACGACGCCGGATAAGCAATTACGAGGGAGGCGCCGGTGAGTGCTGGGGGTTCCGCCCGCCCGCCGGGGACCGTTGCGCTGAGGCCTGAAGTCTGCCCGTCCTGGCTGCGACCGCTGGTCGACGACGTTGCGGCGATTCCCGACGCATACCGGCGTCGGCTGCCGGCGGACGTGTTGGCGATGGTGAGCGCCAAGGTGGTGGCACCGTTGCGCGGCAACGGCCGCGAAGCCGCTGTGCTGGTGTTGTTCTCCGGCCCGGAATCCGGGCCGGCTGGGGGAGTTCCCGGCGACGCCGACCTCCTGGTCACCGTGCGCGCCTCGACGTTGCGCCACCACGCCGGCCAGGCGGCTTTCCCGGGCGGCGCCTCCGACCCCACCGACGAGGGCCCGGTGGCCACTGCCCTGCGTGAGGCGCACGAGGAAACCGGGATCGACGTGTCCAGACTGCACCCGCTGGTAACCCTGGAGCGGACCTTCATCGCGCCGTCGCAGTTCCACGTCGTTCCGGTGCTGGCCTACTCGCCCGATCCCGGTCCGGTGACCGTCGTCAACGAGGCGGAGACGGCGATCGTGGCGCGAGTTCCGTTGCGCGCCTTCATCAATCCGGCCAATCGGCTGATGGTGTACCGCGGCGACCTGGGTCGCCGTTGGGTCGGCCCGGCGTTTCTGCTGAACGAGATGCTGGTCTGGGGATTCACTGGCCAGGTGATCTCCGCGATCCTCGACGTCGCCGGCTGGGCCCAGCCGTGGGACAGCACCGACGTGCGCGAATTGGACGCGGCGATGGCGCTGGTCGGCGAGCATGGTGGGTCCCGATGAACATGAATTCGATGACCCCGTCGCAGTGGCTGGACGTCGCCGTCCTTGCGGTCGCGTTCATCGCGGCCATCTCGGGCTGGCGCTCCGGCGCGCTGGGCTCGCTGCTGTCGTTCGTCGGTGTGCTACTCGGCGCGATCGCGGGCGTGCTGCTGGCCCCCCACATCGTCAGCCAGATCGCCGCACCCCGCGCCAAACTGTTCGCGGCGCTGTTTTTGATTCTCGCGCTGGTGGTCGTCGGTGAGGTCGCCGGTGTGGTGCTGGGACGGGCCGTGCGGAGCGCGATCCGCAGCCGCACCATCCGAACCGTCGACTCGGTCATCGGGGTGGGGGTCCAGCTCATCGTGGTGCTGACCGCGGCCTGGTTGTTGGCGACGCCGCTGACGCAGTCCAAGGACCAACCCGAACTTGCTTCCGCGGTCAAGGGTTCGCGAGTGCTGGCCAAGGTCAACGAGGTGGCGCCGCCGTGGCTGAAGACGGTGCCCAAGCGACTTTCGGCACTGCTGAACACCTCGGGCCTGCCCGCGGTGCTGGACCCGTTCAGCCGCACCCCGGTGATCCCGGTGGCATCGCCCGACCCCGCCCTGGCCAACAATCCGGTGGTCCTGGCCACCGCGCCCAGCGTCGTCAAGGTGCGCAGCCTGGCGCCCGGCTGCCAGAAGGTGTTGGAGGGCAGTGGATTTGTGATAGCGCCGGACCGAGTCATGACCAACGCACACGTGGTGGCCGGCTCCAACAGCGTCCAGGTCTACGCGAGCGGCAACCCGCTGGACGCCACCGTGGTGTCCTACGACCCGTCGGTGGACATCGCGATCCTCGCCGTCCCAAATCTGCCGCCGCCGCCGTTGGCCTTCGCTCAAAACGAGGCGAAGTCCGGTACGGACGTCGTGGTGCTGGGCTATCCGGGTGGCGGCAACTTCACCGCGACTCCGGCCAGGATTCGCGAGGCCATCAGACTCAGCGGCCCGGACATCTACCGGGATCCGGCGCCGGTGACCCGCGACGTGTACACCATCAGAGCCGATGTGGAGCAAGGCAATTCGGGTGGACCGTTGATCGATCTCAACGGCCACGTGTTGGGAGTGGTGTTCGGCGCGGCCGTCGACGACCCCGACACGGGTTTCGTGTTGACGGCCGACGAGGTGGCCGGTCAGCTTGCCAGAATCGGCGACACCCAGCCGGCGGGAACCGGGGCCTGCGTCAGCTGACCTGGGGGCCGTGCACGTGCTCGAGGAACCTCATCAAGTGTCTGTTGACTTCCTCCGGCGCCTCTTCGTGGCTGAAATGCCCTGCGCCGCTGACGGATAGGTAGCGCCCCTGCGGCGCGTAGCGCTGGGTGCGGTCCACCGGGTCGGCCAGCACATACGGGTCGTCGTCCCCGCGCAGGTGCAGCAGGGGCATGCCGAGCTGTTGGGATATCGACGCCATGAATCGCCGACCTTCGTCGCGCAGCTGGCTGCGCACCGCCCAGCGCTGGTATTCCAGTGCACAGTGCGCGGCCGCCGGAATCCGAATCGCCAGGCGAAGGAAGTTGATCGCTTCCGAAAAATCCTCGGAAGCAACCCATTTGGCGCCACTTCGGGTCCGGACGAGGCGCTCGATCTCGGCCCCGTCGTCGCGGGTCAAGAGGCGCTCCGGCCAGATGGGCACTTGGTAGCGCAGCAGTGTCGGCAAGAGCGCGCGCCCCTGATCACGGCGCGTCAGCGTGGATCGCCGCAGCGCGGCCGGGTGGGGCGAGCTGATCAGCGCGATGGCGTGCACCAGCCGGGAGTGCAGCAGCGCGGTGGCCCAGCAGGCCATCCCGCCGTCGGCGTGGCCGACCAGCGTCGCCGACGAGTGCCCGAGCGCGCGGATCAGGCCGGCCGTGTCGCCCGCGAGCGTCCAGCCGTCGTAGCCGCGGGGCGGCTTGTCGCTGCCCCCGTAGCCGCGCAGGTCGACCGCGACCACGCGGGCCCCGGTCAGGCCGCGCAACTGATGCCGCCACGACCACCAGAACGACCCGAAACCATGCAGCAACACCACCAGCGGCCGCGCCGTGGCCGGCTCGGCGGGCGGCCGAGCCGGTAGCGCCTCGACGACGTGGAATCGAATCCCGTTGGCGTGCACTTCCATATGGCGCCACGGCCCGTCGATCCGGGTTATCGACGGATCCGGTGCTGCCATCTACCAGCCCGAGGGGTCGGCGGGGGTGCCGTTCTCCGGCTTCTCATGCCTGCCGTGGAGCTCGCGGGGCCTGGTGCCCCCGGGGGTCAGCGCGGTGCGTGTCTCCTTGACCGATGCGATCGTCTCCCGCGGCCCCCGGATCCGGCGCACCTTCAAGAAGCCCAAGAGCGCCAGCGCGGCCCCGACCACGACCATGATGCCGAACACGATCAGGAACGCCACCCAGCGCCACAGCCAGGTGTCGAGCAGTTCGGCGAGGAAGAAGAAGAAAAAAAACGTGGAGTAGAACAGCACCACCAGCGCGGCGATGAAGAAGACGCTGCCGGTGAGGCCCTTCTTGACGTCGCGGGTGATCTCGGCGCGGGCCAATTCGACCTCGGCGCGCACCAGCGTGGACACCTGGGCGGTTGCGTCCTTGATCAGATCACCGATCGACGGATCGGCGGCCCCGGCGTGCGGGTCGGTCAACGGAATCGTGGTCAGGGTGCTGGGCACACCGTTCTTGGCGTCGGCTTTGCTCACAGACAGACCTCTTTCGTTTCTTGCCCCGGCTCGCGCTCGTCGCGGTTTATGTTGCCATGCCGGGGTGCTGCCGAACGAGGCCAGCCGAAGACCGCTGCTACTACTGCGTCTATTGAGGCGTGGGAGGGCGCCCAGCCCATAGACTGACCAAGCCGGTCACGATGTCCGGCCGGTCGATGGGAGTGGTGCTGTGCAGACGGGGCACCGGTACTTCGTGACGGCGACGGTGACCATGCTCTTGGCCCTCATGGGCACGCCCGCCCGTGCCGCGGCGGCCGATGTCAGGATCCCGATGGGAGGCGGTGCGGGCATCGTCATCAACAAGGACACGATGTGCACGCTGACCACGATCGGCAACGACGCCGCCGGCGACTTGATCGGCTTCACCTCCGCGCATTGCGGTGGTCCCGGCGCTCAGGTCGCCGCCGAGGGCGCGGAAAACGCGGGCATCTTGGGCACCATGGTCGCCGGCAACGACACTCTGGACTACGCGGTCATCAAGTTCGATCCGGCCAAGGTGACACCGGTGGCCAACTACAACGGCTTTCCGATCAACGGCATCGGACCGGATCCGGCCTTCGGCCAGATCGCCTGCAAGCAGGGCCGCACGACCGGAAACTCGTGCGGTGTCACCTGGGGGCCGGGCCAGGATCCGGGCACCATCGTCATGCAGGTCTGCGGCCAGCCGGGCGACTCCGGAGCGCCGGTAACCGTCAACGGCCTGCTGGTGGGGATGATCCACGGGGCCTTCAGCGACAACCTGCCGACCTGCATCATCAAATACATCCCGCTGCACACCCCGGCGGTGGTCCAGTCCTTCAACGCGATCCTGGCCGACATCTACGCCAAGCACCGGCCCGGCGCGGGATTCGCGCCACTGGCGGCCTGAGTCGGCCTGAGCTACTTCGAGGGCTTGATCGCCTCGAACACACTGGGATCGAGCAGCGTCGACGTGTCACCCAACTCCCGGTTTTCGGCGACGTCACGCAACAGCCTGCGCATGATTTTGCCGCTGCGGGTCTTGGGCAGCTCGGGCACCACATGGACCTCGCGGGGCTTGGCGATGGGAGAAATCTCCCGGGCCACCTCGACCCGCAATTCGTCGACGATCCCGTCGTGCACCTGGTAGTCGGCGCACATGACGACGAACGCGCAGATGGCCTGGCCGGTGGTCTCATCGGTCATCCCGACCACGGCCGCCTCGGCGACCCCGGCGTGGCCGACCAGAGCCGACTCCACCTCGGCGGTCGAGAGCCGGTGCCCCGACACGTTCATCACGTCGTCGATGCGGCCCACCACCCAGATGGCGCCGTCGGCGTCGTACCAGGCGCTGTCGCCGGCGAAGTACCAGCCCTGCTCGGCGAATCTGGACCAGTAGGTCTCGACATACCGGTCCGGATCACCCCAGATGCCGCGCAGCATGGACGGCCACGGCTGGTCCAAGATCAGGTAGCCGCCGACGTGCTCTCCGTCCTTGGTGGCTGGCGGCAATTCGTCTCCGTGGTCGTCGACGATCTTCGCCGAGATGCCCGGCAGCGGCCTCATCGCCGAACCCGGCTTGGTGGCGGCGACCCCGGGCAGCGGCGAGATCATGGCGGCGCCGGTCTCGGTCTGCCACCAGGTGTCGACGATCGGGGTGCTGTCCGCGCCGATCACCTTGCGGTACCAGCGCCAGGCTTCGGGGTTGATCGGTTCGCCCACCGTTCCCAGCAGTCGCAGGCTGGACAGGTCGTGCGCATCGGGGATCTCGCGCCCCCACTTCATGAACGTGCGAATGAGTGTGGGCGCGGTGTAATAAATTGTCACGCCGTATTTTTCGATGATCTCGAAGTGCCGGTGCTGGGTAGGTGTGTCGGGCGTGCCCTCGTAGAGGACCTCGGTGACCGCGTTGGACAGGGGACCGTAGACCCCGTAGGTATGTCCGGTGACCCAGCCGATGTCGGCCGTGCACCAGAACACGTCCTTGTCCGCCTTGATGTCGAAGACGTTGTAGTGCGTGAAGGAAGCCTGCGTCAGATAGCCGCCGCTGGTGTGCATGATGCCCTTGGGCTTGCCGGTGGTGCCCGAGGTGTACAGCAGGAACAGCGGCTGCTCGGCGTCGAACGGCTCCGGGGGGTGCTCGGGGGAAGCGGCGTCGACGACGTCGTGCCACCACACGTCACGCCCGTCGTTCCAGGACACGTCGATTCCGGTGCGCCGCACCACCAGAACGTGCTCGACGGAGCTGTTCCCGTCCGGACCGGGTTTGATGGCCTCGTCGGCCGCGTCCTTCAGCGGAGCCGGCTTGCCGCGGCGAAACTGCCCGTCGCTGGTGATCAGCAACTTGGCCTGGGCGTCGGCGATCCGGGCCCGCAGCGCCTTTGCGGTGAAGCCGGCGAACACGACGCTGTGCATGATCCCCAGCCGCGCGCAGGCGAGCATTGCGATCACCGCCTCGGGGATCAATGGCAGGTAGATGGCGACCCGGTCGCCGGCGACCAGGCCCAGGTCGGTCAGCGCGTTGGCCGCCTTGCACACTTCGGCCTGCAGATCGGAATAGGTCAGGCTGCGGCTGTCGCCCGGCTCGCCCTCCCAGCGGATGGCGACCCGATCACCGAGTCCGGCCTCCACGTGGCGGTCCACGCAGTTGTAGGCGACGTTGAGCTTGCCGCCGACGAACCACTTGGCGAACGGTGCCTGCGACCAGTCCAGCACTTCGGTGAACGGTGTCGCCCAGGACAGCCGATTGGCCTGCTTGGCCCAGAAGGCCAGCCGGTCGCCGGCGGCCTCGCGGTACAGGCCCTCACCAGCGTTGGCCTGCTCGGCGAACTGCGCCGGCGGCGGATAGGACGCCGGTCCTGGGGTATCGGTGGCGGTCACTGGCTGTTCTCCTGTGTCGGGTCGCGCAAACCGTCTGTGAGCCTAGCGCCGCCAGGTGGAAACCGGCTTCTGAATTCGGGGTGAAAGATGCGCTCATCCCGCATAATCACGGTGTGCCGGGACCCCATGGGCGGCCCACCCGCCGACTAGTCCGCAGCCTTGCCGTGGCGGCCGCGGGCTCAGTGGGTTTCGCCGCCACCGCCATGCCGGGGTCGCCGGCGTGGGCCGCGCCACCCGACACCGTCGACGAGCCGACGCCATGCTGGTCGGACCAGATCGCGGTGAGCGGGTCCCCGGCTCAGGCGGCCGTGGGCCATCGCTCGGTCACCCTGCTTTTCACCCTCGCCGGCGGCGCGGAGCCGTGCACCCTCACCGGCTATCCCGGGGTGGACTCCGGCGACGGAGGCCCGCTCATCCACGCCGAGCCCACGCCGCGCGGCTACCTGGGCGGCCTGCCGGCCGACCTCGAGGAGCCGCCCACCGTCACCCTGTCGATATCGACGCAGGCCCAGGCCATCGTCGAGGGCATGGCCGTTGACGACAACGGCAACCCGTGCCCCACCTACACAGGCCTGCTGGTCAACCCTCCCGACATCAGTCAGATGTACACCGTGCTGACCACCATCGACGCCTGCTCGCTGCAGGTGCATCCGATCACCGCCGGGGGATAGGGCCCGCGGTCCCGGCGCGGCCCAAGGCCCTAAAGGGTGTCGAACAACTGGCTGTGGTCGAGTCGTCTGAGCAGTAGGGCGCCTTGGTTGAGAATGAGGCGGCGGCAGTGGTTGATCCAGCCGTTGGTGCATTCGACCAAATAGCGTCGCGGCTGGACGATGAACCCCGCAGCCGGGTTTCAGCCGGACACGACGTCAACGGTGACACCAGTTTTTGCGGCGGAGGTGGCGGCCGCGGTGCGACACGTCACCGCATGTCGGGTGGGTTGTCGGTGGGCTGGGGGATGCTTTCCGGTGAGATGAGTCGGCATACCACGTTTAAGTTCTGCCTCGATCCCACTGTCGAGCAGCATGAGCTGTTGGCTCGACATGGCGGGGCGTCGCGGTTCGCGTTCAACCAGTGCTTGTGGATGGTGAAAACCGCGCTCACGCAGCGCAAGACTGACCCGGACATCGACGTGCCGTGGACTGGGTTTGATTTGATCAATGCGTTTAACGCGTGGAAGAAAACCGGGTACGCCGGCCGCGTGTTCGTCGTCGATGCCGAGGGTGTGACCGAGGCGGTGGTGACCGGCTTGGCGTGGCGTGCCCAGGTGTGCCAGCAAGTCTTCGAGGAAGCCGCGGTCGATCTGGCTAAGGGGCTCAAATCCTGGTCGGAGTCCCGGTCCGGCCAGCGCAACGGTAAGAAAGTGGGGTTTCCCCGCTTCAAGAAGAAAACCGGAGCGATGCCGTCATTTCGGCTGCGCAACAAAGACCGCAAGGACAAGCCCGCGTCGATCCGCGTCGGCGACAACAACCGCCCACGCTCGGTCACGCTGCCCGGCATCGGCCAGATCGGTGTGCATGATGACACCCGCCGGCTGCGCCGTATGCTGGCCAAGGGCCGAGCGAAGATCCTGTTCGCCACCGTCAGCCAGCACGCGGGCCGCTGGTGGGTGTCGCTGAATGTCGAGGCCGCCGACCTGCACCCCGCCCACCACCATCGGTCTCGCGACCCTGCAGACGATGGCGGCTGGGTCGGCATCGACCGGGGTCTGTCGGCGTTTGTGGTCGCCGCCACCAGCGACGGTGAACAGGTGGCCCGCATCACCGATGCGCCCAAGGCATTGATCGCCGGAATGATACGCCAACAGCGGCTTGCGAAGTCGTTGTCGCGCAAGCAGAAGGGATCGCGCAACCGCCGTGACGCCGCAGCCAAGCTGGGGCGTCATCACCATCACGTCGCCAACGTCCGCCGCCATTTCCTCCACCGGGTATCCAACGCGCTGGTCAAGACCCACGACCGGCTCGTCATCGAAGACCTCAACGTGTCCGGAATGCTGCGCAACCATCACCTGGCCCAAGCGATCTGCGACGCGGGCTGGGCCGAGTTCGCCCGGCTGCTGCGCTACAAACAGGCCTGGCGCGGCGGCCAGATCCTCACCGCCGATCGTTGGTACCCGTCTAGCAGGCTGTGCCCGGCGTGCGGGGCCCTTCGCCACGATCTGACGCTGGCCGATCGGGTGTTCACCTGCGGCTGCGGACATTCCGATGACCGCGACACCAATGCCGCAGTGAACCTGGCCCGCTGGGCCCAGACCCACCACACCGCATCACCAGATCCCCGGACCCCCAAGCAACGGGGCCGGGCCACCAATGCCCGCCGACGGGACGGCGCTGACCTGGGGGCACCTCCCGCTTGCGGGGGACACCCCTCGTGTGCCGGTGAAACCAGTCCGGATGACGCGGGAACCGACGTTCACACCGCACCCGCGGCCTGAACCGACGACGCCCGAGAAGGGCGGTGCCGAGCCACTCACCAAAGTTGTTCGACACGCTTTAGGGTCGGATGTCATGCGTCGGATGCGGGTCTCGCCGTCTTTGGTAGCCTCGGTCGCCGCGGTAATGCTGGCGGTCGCCTCGGTGGCCGGCTGCGGGGGTGGCGCCCTGACCCCGGATCTGGTGCTGGTCAACGGTGGGGAGCCGCCCTACCCGCTCGTCCCGACGAGCACCAACGACGGCAACGGCGGGCGGATCCTCGATCGGTTGTTCGCCGGCCTGGTGTCCTACGACGCGGCCGGCAAACCCTCGAATGAGGTCGCCGAGTCGATCGAAAGCACCGACAACGTCAACTACCGCGTCGTCCTCAAGCCGGGCTGGAAGTTCACCGACGGATCACCGGTGACGGCCCACTCGTTCGTCGACGCGTGGAACTATGGCGCGTTGAGCAGCAACGCCCAACTGCAGCAGAGTTTCTTCAGCCCGATCGACGGGTTCGACGACGTCGCCAACGTGACAGGTGACGCGAAACCCACGCGCTCCACGATGGCCGGGCTGCAGGTGGTCAGCGATCGCGAGTTCGCGGTGCGACTCAAGGCGCCGACCATCGACTTCGTGTTGCGACTGGGCCACAGCGCGTTTTATCCGTTGCCGGACATCGCCTTTCGCGACATGGCGGCATTCGGTCGAAACCCTGTCGGCAACGGCCCCTATCGGCTCGCCGACGGCCCGGACGGGCCGGCCTGGGAACACAACGTCAGGATCGACCTAAGACCCAACCCCGACTATCACGGCAACCGGAAACCCCGCAACAAAGGCCTGCGGTTCGAGTTCTACGCCAATTTGGACACCGCCTACGCCGACCTGCTGTCCGGCAATCTCGATGTCCTGGACACGATTCCACCGAGCGCGCTCCCGATCTACAAGCGCGACCTGGGCGACAACGTCGCCACGGGCCCCGTCGCGGTCAAACACAGTCTCGATACCCCGCTGCGGCTGCCGCATTTCGGCGGCGAGGAGGGCCGCCTGCGTCGTCTTGCGCTGTCGGCCGCCGTCAACCGCGCGCAGATCTGTGCGCACATCTTCCTGGGCACCCGCAGCCCGTCGCGCGACTTCACCGCCCAGTCGCTGCCGGGTTTCGACCCGAACCTGCCGGGTAACGATGTGTTGAACTTCAATCCGGAACGCGCACGGCAACTTTGGGCGCAGGCCAATGCGATCGCCCCGTGGAGTGGTGAGTACGCAATCGCCTACAACGCCGACGCCGGTAACCAGGAGTGGGTGGACGCGGTGGCCAACAGCGTCAAGAATGTGCTCGGCATCGACGCGGTCGGCGCGCCGCAGCCCACCTTCGCCGGGTTTCGAACCCAGATCACCAACCACACCATCACCACGGCCTTCCGCGCCGCATGGCAGGGCGACTATCCGTCCCTGCTGGAATTTCTCGCGCCGCTGTTCGCCACCGGGGCCGGTTCCAACGACGTCGGCTACTCCAACGGCGAGTTCGACGCGGCGCTGACCGCCGCGGAGGCCGCGCCGACGATGCGCGAGTCGGATGCCCTGACCAACGATGCGCAGCGAATCCTGATGCACGACATGCCGGTTGTCCCGCTCTGGGACAACATCAGCGTGGTGGGATGGTCGATGCAAATCAAGAGCGTGACGGTGACGTGGAACGGCCTGCCCGACTACGAGAACATCGTGAAGACCTGAGATGTTCTGGTACATCGCGCGCCGAATCGCCGTCATGGTCCCGGTTTTCCTGGGCGCCACGTTGCTGATCTACAGCATGGTCTTCCTGCTGCCCGGTGATCCGATCGCCGCGATGGCGGGGGACCGGCCGCTGACTCCCGCGGTGGCCGCGGCGTTGCGCGCGCGCTATCACCTCGACGACCCCTTCCTGGTGCAATACCTGCGCTACCTGGGCGGCATCCTGCATGGTGATTTGGGCCGCTCTTATTCCGGCCTGCCGGTCAGTCTGGTTTTAGCGCATGCCTTTCCGGTGACCATCAGGCTCGCGCTGATCGCGGTGACCGTGGAAGCGGGGCTGGGCATCGGTTTCGGTGTGATCGCGGGCCTGCGCCAAGGCGGAATCTTCGACGCCGCCGTGCTCATCACGGGCCTGGTCATCATCGCGATCCCGGTCTTCGTGCTGGGCTTCCTGGCGCAATTCCTCTTCGGTGTCCGGTTGGGGATCGCGCCCGTCACGGTCGGCGAGCGGGCAACCTTCGTGCGGTTGCTGCTCCCCGGGATCGTCCTGGGCTCGGTGTCCTTCGCGTACGTGGTGCGGTTGACGCGATCGGCCGTAGCCGCCAACGCCCACGCCGATTACGTCCGCACCGCGACCGCCAAAGGGCTTTCGCGGCCACGGGTGGTGACGGTGCACATCCTGCGCAACTCGTTGATCCCGGTGGTGACCTTCCTCGGCGCAGACCTCGGCGCGCTGATGGGCGGAGCCATCGTGACCGAAGGCATCTTCAACATCCACGGCGTCGGCGGGGTGTTGTACCAAGCCGTCACCCGGCAGGAGGCCCCGACCGTGGTGTCGATAGTGACGGTGCTGGTGTTGATCTATCTGGTGACCAACCTGGTGGTGGACTTGCTGTACGCCGCGCTCGACCCCCGGATTCGCTATGGCTGAGGACATTCCGCAACTCCACGGTTTCTGGCGTGACACCTGGCAGGAGTTGCGTCGGCGCCCGAAGTTCGTCCTGGCAGCGTCGCTGGTCGCGTTCATTCTCGTCGTCGCGATGTTTCCCTCGTGGCTCACTGGAATCGATCCCACCTATGCCGACCCCAGCCAAAGCCTGCTCCCGCCGTCGGCGGCGCACTGGTTCGGCACCGACCTGCAGGGCCACGACATCTATGCGCGCACGGTGTACGGCGCCCGCGCCTCGGTCACCGTCGGGCTCGGCGCCACCCTCGTCGTCTTCTTCGTAGGCGGGGCGCTGGGCGCGCTTGCGGGTTTCTACGGGGGCTGGCTCGACGCGGTGGTCTCGCGTATCACCGATGTGTTCTTCGGGTTGCCGCTGTTGTTGGCCGCCATCGTGATCATGGGCGTGATGCGCCACCGGACGGTGTGGACGGTGATCACCATTTTGGCCTTGTTCGGCTGGCCGCAGGTGGCCAGGATCGCCCGCGGCGCGGTGCTGGAGGTACGGGCAAGCGACTATGTGCTCGCGGCGAAGGCATTGGGACTCAGCGATTTCCAGATACTGCTGCGGCATGCGCTGCCGAATGCGCTCGGCCCGGTTTTTGCGGTGGCCACGATCGCCCTGGGCATCTTCATCGTGACGGAAGCATCGTTGTCCTACCTCGGCGTCGGGCTGCCGACGTCGGTGGTCTCCTGGGGCGGCGACATCAACCTGGCGCAGAGCCGGCTGCGGTCGGGCTCGCCGATACTGTTCTATCCGGCCGGCGCGCTGGCGATCACGGTGTTGTCGTTCATGATGATGGGTGACGCCGTGCGCGACGCAATGGATCCGGCCTCGCGGGCGTGGCGCGCATGAGCCGCGCCGGCGACGATGCAGTGGGGGCACGCCCCCACCAGTGGGAGGGACCCCCACCCGCTTGCGGGGGAGAGCGGCGCGCGTGAGCACCGCAACGTTCCCGCTGCTGTCGGTCGAGGGGCTGGAAGTCACGTTCGGCACGGAAGCCCCGGCGGTTTGCGGCGTGGATCTGGCGGTGCTGCCGGGCCAGACCGTCGCCGTGGTGGGCGAATCGGGCTCCGGGAAATCCACCACGGCCGCCGCGGTTCTCGGGCTGCTCCCGCCCGGGGGGCGGATCACCGCCGGGCGCGTACTCTTCGACGGGCGGGACATCACCGGCGCCGACCGCCGGGAGCTGCGCTCGATCAGGGGCCGTTCCATTGGCTACGTGCCGCAGGATCCGATGACCAACCTCAACCCGGTCTGGAAGGTCGGATTCCAGGTCCGGGAAGCGTTGCGGGCCAACGGTCGTGAGGCGCGGCGGCGTGCGGTCGAGCTGCTCGCCGAGGCGGGCATGCCGGACCCGGAGACACAGGCCGGCCGGTACCCACACCAGCTGTCCGGCGGCATGTGTCAACGCGCGCTGATCGCCATCGGCTTGGCGGGTCGCCCGAAGCTGCTCATCGCCGACGAGCCGACTTCCGCCCTCGACGTCACCGTCCAGCGGCAGGTGCTCGACCACCTGCAGCAGCTCACCGACGAACTCGGCACCGCGCTGCTGCTGATCACCCACGATCTCGCGCTGGCCGCCGAACGGGCCGAATCGGTCGTCGTCGTGCACCGCGGAGCGGTGGTGGAATCCGGCGCGGCGCAGTCGATCCTGCGGGATCCGCAGCACGACTACACCCAGCGCCTGGTCGCCGCTGCACCGTCGCTGACGGTGCGGAGCCGGGCGGTTGCGCGAACGGCGACCGAACCCGCCCGCGACATCCTCCTCGCCTCCGAGTTGACCAAGATCTACCGCGAGTCGCGCGGGGCGCCGTGGCGGCGAGCCGAGTTTCGTGCCGTCGACGCCGTGTCGTTCCGCCTGCGCCGGGCCAGCACCCTGGCGATCGCCGGAGGGTCGGGCTCGGGGAAGTCGACCCTGGCACGCATGGTGCTCGGCCTGCTGCAACCGACCTCGGGGACAGTGCATTTCGACGGCACCCGGATCGACGGAACCCTACGCCGCGATCAGGCAATGACCTTCCGCCGCCGCGTGCAGCCGGTGTTCCAAAACCCCTACAGCAGCCTGGATCCCATGTACTCGGTGTTTCGCACCATCGCGGAACCGTTGCGGATTCACCGCATGGGTGACCGCACCCAGCGCGCGCAGACGGTGCGTCAGCTTCTCGACCAGGTGGCGCTGCCGTCGTCGGTGCTGGGGCGGCTGCCGCGTGAGCTGTCGGGTGGCCAGCGGCAACGGGTCGCGATAGCGCGGGCGCTGGCGCTGCGTCCCGAGCTGCTGGTCTTCGACGAGGCGGTCTCGGCGCTCGACGTCCTGGTGCAGGCGCAGATCCTGGATCTGTTGGGCGGCCTGCAGGCCGAGCTGGGACTGACCTACCTGTTCATCAGCCACGACCTCGCCGTGATCCGGCAGATTGCCGACGATGTCTTGGTGATGCAGGCCGGGCGGGTGGTGGAGCAGGCGCCCACCGAGGAGCTGTTCAGCCGGCCGAAGCACGAGTACACCCGTCAGTTGCTTGAGGCCATTCCCCGCGCTCCGGGTGCGTCCCGATAGGTTGGCAAGCTGTGACGGCTGACCCGCTGGCCCCCCTCATGGAGCTCCCGGGCGTCGCCGAGGCCAGCGACCGGGCCCGTGACGAGCTGGGTCGCGCGCACCGCCACCCCGCCAACCTGCGGGGTTGGCCGGTCACCGCGGCTGAGGCGGCATTACGGGCGGCGCGCGCTTCGTCGGTGCTCGACGGCGGGCCGGTGCGATTGGACGACGTCGCGGAGGCCGTCCAGGTCAGCGATCCCGTATTCGCCGGGGCGCTGCGGGTCGTCCAGGCGCTGGAAGGGGGCGGTGGACCCCTGGTCGCGGTGTGGCAGCGGGCACCGCTGCAGGCCCTGGCACGTCTGCACATGCTGGCTGCGGCCGATCAGGTCGACCCCGACCGGCTGGGCCGCCCGCGCACCCAGCCCGAGGTCGGCCCGCGACTCGAGTTGCTGGCGGGTTTGGTGACCGGGTCCACGCGGGCGCCGGCGCCCGTGGTTGCCGCGGTCGCCCACGGGGAACTGCTGACGCTCGAGCCGTTCGGCAGTGCGGACGGCGTGGTGGCCCGTGCGGTGTCGCGGCTGGTGACGATCGCCAGCGGGCTGGACCCTCATGGGTTGGGGGTCCCCGAGGTGAGTTGGATGCGCCAACCTGCGGCGTATCGCGACGCTGCCCACGGGTTCGCCGAGGGTACGCCGGAGGGCGTGGCCACCTGGCTGGTGCTGTGCTGCCGGGCGATGCGAGCCGGCGCACAGGAGGCTCTGACGATCGCCGATTCGCTGACGAGTCGTTAGCCGGCGTGGCTCGTTAAATGAGTTCCACAAAGGTAAAGCGGGCGGCGTTCCGAAGTATTCGGTCCGCCGCCCGCTAACACGGGACCCGGTTACCATGCGTGCATTTCTGGGCTGCGTGGGTGGCCTCGGCGATCTTGCGATGCTTCCGGCTGCGACCCCACCCAAAGAGCCGCCGACGCCTTTCACTTTTCGCAATTACGCAGGCCCGCAACACTTCTGCCATTATCGCGGCTATGACTCCGCGTGGGTGCCGGGAACCGTGCTAGGCGCCCGGATTGGGAGATCGACCCTTCTCTTCCGGATCGACCTAGGCCGCACCGGGCTTCCGTGGTTTCCTTTGTACTCCTCGACCCGTAGCACAGCAAGGCCCAATTGCGAAGCAAAATCCCTTGCGGTACTGGCGCGTTTGCTGGCGCGTCGGCCGGCAGTGTGCACAGCAGCTAGAACGCGAAGCGGCGCAGCAGCGAGTAGGTGATCGCGCCCGCGGCCAGCGCGCTGACGCCCACCGCGGCGGTGGTCGCGATGGCGGCACCGGACGGCGCCGGGATACGGTCCCGCAGGGAGACCGGCCGCGAGAACGTGAGCACGGGCCAGCCGCGCTCGGTGGCTTCTCTGCGCAGCCCGCGGTCCGGGTTGACCACGCTGGGGTGCCCGACCGACTCGAGCATGGGTAGGTCGGTGATCGAGTCGGAGTAGGCGTAGCAGTGTTCCAGCGGATAGCCCTCGCGGGTGGCCAGTTCGCGGATCGCCTGGACCTTGGCCTCGCCATAGCAGTAGAACCCGACCTCGCCGGTGTACCTGCCGTCCTCGACGACCATTCGGGTCGCCATGGCATGGGTGGCGCCCAGCGCCCGGGCGATCGGCGCGACGATCTCTTCCCCCGATGCCGAAACCACCACGACGTCACGGCCGCACAGTTTGTGCGCGGCGATCAGGTCCGCGGCTTCGGCGAAGACCAGGGGGGTCACGATGTCGTGCAGCGTCTCGTTGACGATCGACTTGACCTGTTCGACGTCCCAACCGGTGCACATGTTGGTCAGGTGGATGCGCATCCGGTCCATCTGGTCATGATCGGCGCCGGAGAGCAGAAAGATGAACTGGGCGTAGCTCGACTTGAGCACGGCGCGACGGGTGAGCAATCCCTGGTTGAAGAACGGTTTGCTGAACGCCAACGTGCTCGACTTGGCGATGATCGTTTTGTCCAGGTCGAAGAAGGCGGCGGTACGTGCGCCGAGAGCGCTGGTTTCCCCAGTTTGCGGAGAGTTCTGCTGCTGCGCGGCCCGGTCGGAGACGGTCACCGGCCCAGCATAGGTCGATGACGCCGCGGGTCTGCGAACTCGCACCCGAACGGAGCACTCACCCGGGCGTGCAATCATTGCCGTCGGCACTGTTTTTGCGGCTCAACGACTCTTTTCAATAAAAAGGTTCTTGCGTCACTGCGGACTGTCGTGTGTATAGTAAGCATTACTCGGCCTTGCGCCGAGGGTGTATCAGCCCGACCCCCCGGGGCTGATACACGACGACCCTCGCCTCCTCCCCCCCTGGCGGGGGTCGTCCCTTTTCTGGGGTAAGGCAGTTTTGCGGCGGCGGTACTTAGACCGCCTCGCCGCCTGTTGCCCGCGAGTCGCCATCGGTGTGCTCGGTGGCCGCCCAGCGGTGTCCCGACGGTGCCTTTGTGGTCGCCTTTGTGCACACTTGCGTCTCTATCCACAAATCAGTCTTTGGGACTGGTGTCCCAAGGTCACGGCGCCGCACGGTGGGGTGGTGACACAGACCAGCGGCACCGCGGCGGCCGGTTCGGCGGGCGTGTTGGCGATGGTGACCGATCCTGGGCTGCGCGACGAGTTGGACCGGGTGGCGGCGGCCGTGGGGGTTCGAGTGGTGCATGCCGGCGGCGCGTCGGCGGCGAGCCGGAAGACGTGGTCGGCGGCGGTGGCCGTGGTGCTCGATGAGGGCGCGGCGCGTCGCAACGGACGGGCGGCGCTGCCGCGGCGCGCCCACGTGAGCGTGGTGACCCTCGACGAACCGCTGTCCGCGACCTGGGCGGCCGCCGTCTCCGTCGGCGCCGGGCAGGTGCTGCGGCTGCCCGACCAGGAGGGCGAACTGATCCAGGAGCTCGCCGAAGCCGGTGAGGCCGCGCGCGACGACGGGCCTCGCGGGCAGGTCGTCGCCGTCATCGGAGGCTGCGGCGGGGCGGGCGCCTCTCTGCTTGCGGTCGCCCTGGCGCAGGCCGCCACCGACGCGTTGTTGGTCGACCTCGACCCCTGGGGCGGCGGCATCGACCTGCTCGTGGGCGGCGAGACGACGCCCGGTCTGCGTTGGCCCGATGTCGCGTTGCAGGATGGACGGCTCACCTGGTCGGCCGTGCACGAAGCGCTACCACGGCACCGGGGAGTCAGCGTGCTGTCCGGCGCACGGCGCGCGTACGAAGTGGACGCCGCGCCGGTGGACGCCGTCGTCGATGCCGGACGTCGCGGGGGAGTCACCGTGGTGTGCGACCTTGCCCGACGTCTTTCCGATGCGACGCAGGCCGCTTTGGACGCGGCGGACCTCGTCGTCGTGGTCAGCCGCTGCGACGTGCGCGCGTGCGCGGCCACGGGAGCGATGGCACCGGAATTGGCTGCGATCAACCCCAACCTGGGGCTGGTGGTTCGGGGTCCGTCACCGGGAGGATTACGGGCGGCCGAGATCGCCGATATCACCGGCCTGCCGTTGCTCGCGTCGGTCAGGGCTCAGCCTCAACTCGTCGAGCAGCTGGAACGCCGCGGTCTGCGGTTGGGACGGCGATCCCCGCTCGCTTCAGCAGCGCAGCGGGTGCTGGCGGTGCTGGCGCATGCCCGCTTGGGACAGAACGGCAGGGCGGCGTGAGCGGTTCGCTGATCGAGCGGGTTCGCGAGCGGCTGGCCGCCGAATCCGCCTCGCTGGGCTCTCCGTTGAGGCCCAGCGTGGTGGCGGCCGCGATCCGCGCCGAGTCCGGGGGGATGCTCGGCGACACGGAGGTCCTTGCCAATCTGCGGGTGCTGCAGACAGAACTGACCGGCGCCGGCATCCTCGAGCCGCTGCTGTGTGCGGACGGCACGACCGACGTTTTGGTCACCGCACCCGATGCGGTCTGGGTGGACGACGGAAAGGGGCTGCGACGCAGCCACATCGGCTTCACCGATGAGGCCGCGGTGCGCCGATTGGCCCAGCGGTTGGCCCTGGCCGCCGGTCGACGGCTCGACGACGCGCAGCCGTGGGTCGACGGCCACCTGAGCGGCATCGGAGCCGGAGGGTTCGCGGTGCGACTGCACGCGGTGCTGCCCCCGGTGGCGGCCGCGGGCACCTGCCTGTCGCTGCGGGTCTTGCGGCCGGCCACCCAGGACTTGGCGGCCCTGGCCGCGGCCGGCGCGATCGCACCCCGGGCGGCCACCCTGATCGCCGACATCATCGCCGCTCGGTTGGCCTTCCTCGTGTGCGGTGGAACGGGAGCCGGGAAAACGACGCTGTTGGCGGCGATGTTGGGCGCCGTGCGACCCTACGAACGCATCGTGTGCGTCGAGGATGCCGCCGAGCTGGCGCCCCGGCACCCGCATCTGGTCAAGTTGGTCGCGCGGTGCGCCAACGTCGAGGGCGTCGGCGAAGTCCCGGTACGCCAACTCGTCCGGCAGGCGTTGCGGATGCGGCCCGACCGCATCGTGGTCGGCGAGGTCAGGGGCGCCGAGGTGGTAGATCTGCTGGCGGCGCTGAACACCGGCCACGACGGCGGTGCGGGCACGGTGCACGCCAACAACCCGGGCGAGGTACCCGCCCGCCTGGAGGCGTTGGGTGCGCTGGGGGGGCTGGACCGGTCGGCATTGCACAGCCAACTCGCCGCCGCGGTCCAGGTGCTGCTGCACGTTGCGCGGGACCGCGCCGGCCGCCGTCGGCTCGGTGAGATCGCCGTGCTGCGCCAGGTTCAAGGCCAGGTGCGGGCCGCCACGGTCTGGCACGCGGACCGGGGGATGACGGACGACGCGGAGGATCTGCGCCGGTTGCTGCAGAGCCGGATGTCGGCATGAGCGGAATCCCGTTGGCCGCCCTGCTCTTGTCGGTTGCGCTCGTAACTCATCCGTCCTCACCGCGGCACCGGCTCCCCCGCCAGGAGCCGCGGTCCCGGCGGGCAACGCTTCCCGCCGCGGGTGCAACTGGCTGCGTCGCAGCGTGTCTCGTCATTGCGGCTGCAGTGCTGCTGCCCCCGACGACGATGCTCGCCGCGGGAGTGGTGGGGGCGACGGCGAGCCTGCGCTACCGTCGCCGTCGTCGTCTCCGACGCGCCGTGCACGAGGGTCGAAAGCTGGAGAGTGCCCTAGAGGTACTCGTCGGTGAGCTGCGGGTGGGCTCTCATCCGGTGCGCGCGTTCTCCGTCGCCGCCGACGAAACGCCTGGGGCGGTCGCCGGGTCGTTGCGTGCGGTGGCGGCGCGAGCCGGACTGGGTGCCGACGTCACCGCCGGCCTCCGCGACGTGGCGCGGTCGTCGGCCCTGCCCGCGCAGTGGGACCGACTCGCGGTGTGCTGGCGGCTCGCCTCCGAGCATGGGCTGGCGATCGCCACGCTGATGCGGGCGGCGCAGCGCGATATCACTGAGCGACAACGGTTCTCGGCGCGGGTAACGTCGAGCATGGCCGGAGCGCGTGCCACCGCGGCGATCCTTGCGGCCCTGCCCGTGCTGGGTGTCCTGCTGGGTCAGCTGATCGGAGCCCGGCCGTTGAGCTTCCTGTTGGGTGGGCAGGCGGGTGGGTGGCTGCTGGTCGTCGGGTCGACGCTGGCGTGCGCCGGGCTGTTGTGGTCGGACCGCATCACCGATCGGCTCGCATCATGAACACGGCGGCGGTCCTGCTGGCCGCGGCCCTGTGGATCGGGCCCGGCCCCGCGGTGGTGCGGGCGCGTGCCGGCCTGGCGGCCCGTGCGCGGCCGCTGTGGCCGGCGAAAGGCTCGGACACCGGCCCTGATCCGCTGGCGATCGCGTCCAGTCTCGATGTCCTGGCCGTGTGCCTGGCGGCGGGCATGGCCGTGCCGACCGCCGCGGCGGCGACCGCACGGTCCGCGCCGCCGAAGCTGGCCGCGGTGCTGCGCCGCGCCGCCGATCTTCTGGCGCTGGGTGCCGATCCCGCTGTCGCATGGTCACATTCGCCGGCCGGTCCGCTCGATGCCCAGATCGATGCGTTGCTGCGACTGGCGCGGCGTTCGGCGTCGTCGGGCGCGGCGTTGGCCGGCGGCGTCGCCGACTTGGCCGACCAGTGTCGGCACGACGCCGCACACGCTGCGGCCGCGACCGGCGAGCGGGCCGGGGTGCTGATCGCCGGGCCACTCGGCCTGTGCTTTCTGCCGGCGTTCGTGTGCCTGGGCATCGCTCCTGTGGTGGCCGGTCTGGCCGGCGAGGTCCTGCAGTCAGGGTTCCTGTGAAACGAAAGGAAGGCATTGATGATCAATGCGTTTCGCCTTCTCCTGGTCCGCGCGATGCTGATGGCCAGCGACGAGTCGGGCATGTCCACCGTCGAGTACGCCATCGGCACGATCGCGGCGGCCGCCTTCGGCGCGATTCTCTACACCGTCGTCACCGGCCATTCCATCGTGACGGCGCTGACCAACATCATCGGTCGCGCGCTCAACACGAAGGTGTAGCCGGCAGTGCGGGCGCCAGCACCGTCGAGGCGGCTTTCGCCATCGCCGCACTGGTCGTGGTGCTGGCGCTGTGCCTGGCCGGCGTCACGGCGCTGTCGATGCAGGTCCGATGCGTCGACGCCGCCCGCGAGGCCGCCCGACTGGCTGCCCGCGGCGACGAACGTTCAGCGGTCGACACCGCTCGCCGCGTCGCTCCTGCGGGCGCGCGGATCCAACTGCGCCGGGACGGCGACTTCGTCACGGCCACGGTCGTCGCGCACTCGAAGCTGTTGCCCAGGCTGGCCATTGCCGCCAAGGCGGTCTCGGCGGCGGAGCCATCGGGATGATCGGGGATCGGCGACCGTCGTCGCGGCGGGGATGGTCGTGGTGCTGCTCTGGGTCACCGGGGCGGCCGCGTATCTAGGCTCGGCGGTGGTGGCGCGTCACCGTGCGCAG
>JARLGR010000008.1 GCA_031292665.1 Mycobacterium sp.
AGCCGGGGCCGAAGCCGGGGCCGAAGCCAGGCCCGAACCCCGACGGCCCGTCGTGGCCCCCGTCGTGATCGCGGAGGTGTTCGAAGAACTCCTGGCGAGCCTGCCGCCTGGCGGCGTGCAGGGCGCGCCGTCCCCCGTGAGCGGGTGGGACGCCTAGTCCGGGGCCGAAGCCGAATCCGAAGTTAGGCCGGGCTCCGAATGGCTCACCGGCGGGTGTGAATGGGTGGTTCATTTTGTGTCCTTACGTGTATGGGATGCTGCGCCGGTCGCCGGCGTTCACGAAGTATCACGATATATCGGAAACTATCGTGATGCAACAGCAAAAATTACGGCTATCTCCTCCCGTGCTGTTGACCTGGGCCGATACGCCGGTGAGGCATTCCCCACCCGAACCTGCCGGGCCGGTTTGCCCCCGCCGGGCGCCGGGTAGGCACTGCGAGATGAACGCAGAAAACTCCAATGTGGCCGTCGGCACCGGGACTCCCGGTGCGGCGGAACCGCCGTACGTCGGCAGCGGTCGCGCCGTGTGGCCATGGGTCAATTGGGGCTTGGCGCTGACGACGGTGCCCGCCGCCGCCATCGTGACGCTGTTCGCGCTGGGTGCCGTGATGAGTACCGACGGCTGCAGCGATCGCAGTTGTCCGAACCGGGGGGGAATCGACTTCGGCGTCGCGTTCTACGGTGCGCCCGTGGTGGCCTTCGTCGTCCTCGTCATCTCTTTTTTCACCGCGAAGCGCCGTGGGGGCATGGTGGTTCCGCTGTTTGGGTGGGTGCTGCTGGTCGCCGACGTCGTGTGGATGGCGGCGACCGTATCAGGCTGACCCGTCAGCGAGGCGGCGAAAAGCCGCCGCTTTCCTCCGGCCAGGTTGCGGGTTGTGCCGGTCCCGGCTGCGGCTGCCATCGCGGCCATGACGGGGCGCCGGACGCGGTCGACCCCGGCGGCCGTGGGGTCGCAGGCATGGCCGGGCGAAGCCGGCCAAGCTCGCGGCGATGCCGTTCGGCAAGGACCGCGGCGAGCACGAGTTCCGGCGGGGCGCCGGGCGGGGGCGGCGGCGCGATTCGGGACACCACGTCTCCGGCGATCCGGTAGGCCATCTGCTGGCGTAGCTGGCGATCGAGTTGTGGTGCCCGGGAGAGGAATTGGCGCGCGACTTCGGCTCGTCCGGCGTCCAGGCCGGACAGTTGCAGCGATGACGCCCACCATGCCAGCCCCGGTGGCATCACCGGCGGGGGGGCCAACCGCGGTGCGCGTTCGCTGACGACGACGGTGCCGGCGAAGACGTCACCGATGCGTTTGGCCTTCGGCGACAGGAGGCTGCAGATGACGGCCGGGCTCCCGAAGAGCATCCAGATCTCCACCACCGACGCCAGGGCACGAAACAGTGCCTGCCGGAACCGTTCCGGTCCACCGTCGTCGGCGACCACCCGCAGGCCCATCACGATCTTGCCGACAGAGCGCCCCCGCGTGGCGGTTTCGAGGATGAAGGGGTAGCCGACGACCACCAGCACCGTGAAGATGATCAGGACGGCGGTGCTGAGCGCGCTGTCGAACTGAGTGAGGGTGACCGCCCACAGCATCAGGCCGAGCAGGTAGCAGACGAAGATCACGGTGATGTCGATCAGCGCACTGACGGCGCGCACCGGCAACTGGGCAATCTGCACGTCGAGCACCACGGCGTCGCCCGTCACCACCTCCGACATAACACCGAACGTACAGGCTCTAGGGCCGCGAGCTGTTGCGGTCGCCGCGCCTGGCGAGCGATTAGGCTGCCATGGTGGACGTCGACGCATTCGTGCTGACCCATCGTGGAACGTGGGACCGGCTCGACCAGTTGATCGGGAGGCGCCGGTCGCTGACCGGGGCCGAAGTGGACGAGCTTGTCGAGCTCTACCAGCGGGTGTCCACCCATCTGTCGATACTGCGCTCGGCGTCGTCGGATTCAGTCTTGATCGGACGGCTCTCGAGCCTGGTGGCCCGCGCGCGCTCGGTGGTGACCGGCGCCCACGCCCCGCTGAGCAGTACGTTCACCCGGTTCTGGACGGTGTCGTTCCCGGTGGTGGCCTACCGGACCTGGCGCTGGTGGGTGGGCACGGCGGCGGCGTTCCTCGCCGTCGTGGTGGTCATCGCGATCTGGGTGGCCGGTAGTCCGGAGGTGCAGTCGGCCATCGGAACACCCAGTGACATCGACCAATTGGTGAACCATGACGTCGCATCGTATTACAGCGAACACCCCGCGGCGGCGTTCGCCCTGCAAGTCTGGCTGAACAACTCCTGGGTTTCCGCTCAGTGCATCGCCTTGTCCGTCGTGCTGGGCCTGCCGATCCCGATCATCCTGTTCCAGAACGCCGCCAATGTGGGACTGATCGCGGGGTTGATGTTCTCGGCCGGCAAGGGCGGCCTCCTGCTGGGTTTGCTGGCCCCGCATGGACTGCTGGAGCTGACGGCCGTATTCCTCGCCGGCGCAACGGGTATGCGGCTGGGCTGGTCGGTGATATCGCCCGGGGACCGGCCGCGCGGGCAGGTGCTCGCCGAGCAGGGCAGGGCCGTCGTGTCGGTCGCCGTGGGCCTGGCCGGCGTGTTGTTGGTCTCCGGTCTGATCGAAGCATTGGTGACGCCCTCGCCGTTGCCGACGGCGGTCCGCGTCGGCATCGGAGTCATCGCCGAGGCGGCGTTCCTGTCGTATATCGGGTACTTCGGCCGGCGCGCCCTGAAGGCCGGAGAGACAGGCGATATCGAGGATGCGCCCGACGTGGTGCCGACGGGCTGACCCGCGCCGACTGTGAACTAGCCGACGCGACACGCCGTGCGTGCGTCGTCCAGTTCACGGCGGCGATCGAACGTCAGAGCCGGCCGGTCGCCTTCATCGCCAGATACCGGTCGGCGAGGGCGGGCGCGATTTCCGTCGGGGCAGCGTCGACGACTTCAACCCCGCTGCGGCGCAGGCGCGCGGCGATCGCGCCCCGATCGTTGCGCGACTTCTCGGCTGCCGCCGCGTCGTAGACGGCGGCCGCGTCCGAACGCCCGGCCGCCATCTGGTCGACGCGCGGATCGGTGACCGCTGCGACGAGCAGGTGGTGCTTGGCCGACAACTGCGGCAGGACCGGCAACAATCCCTCGTCGAGCGCAGTCGCGTTGAGATCGGTCAGCAGCACCACCAGCGACCGTCGCCGGGTGCGCCGCGCGACGGCGGCAACCATTGCGCGCCAATCCGACTCGATCAGCGTGGGTTGCAGCGGGGCCATCGCATCCACCAGCTGGGCGAGCAGTTCGGTGCGCGATGCGCCGAAGACGGCGGCCCGGCTGACCCGGTCGTGGGCGAGGAAGTCGACATGGTCCCCGGCCCGCGACGCAAGTGCCGCCAACAGCAGGGCGGCATCCATCGACCAATCCAGCCGAGGCCATCCCGCCGGGTCGGCGTCCGTCGGGTCGACGCCGACCCGGCCCGCCGCCGTGCGCCCGGTGTCGAGCACGATCACCACGCGCCGGTCGCGTTCGGGCCGCCACGTGCGGACCACGACGTCGCCGCGGCGCGCGGTGGCGCGCCAGTCGATGGAACGCACGTCGTCGCCGACCACGTACTCGCGCAGCGAGTCGAATTCGGTTCCCTGCCCGCGTATCAGCGTCGGCAGCAACCCGTCGATCTCGCGCAGCCTGGCAAGCCGGGACGGCAGGTGCTTGCGCGACAGGAACGGGGGCAGCACCCGAACCTGTCCCGGAACCGACTGCGAACCCTGCCGTCCCGCCAATCCGAGCGGCCCGATCGATCGGGCCGTGAGAACCGCCGCCCGCTGGTCGCCGCGGCGAACGGGTCGCAGGTGCGTCTGAACGTGCTGACGTTGCCCGGCGGCGATGTTGACCCGATGGGTGCGTGGCTCGGCGCGGGCGCTGGGGGGCCAGGCGTCGCGGATCTGACCGCGAAACCGGTGGCGGCCGTCGTTGTGGATCAGCAGCCCGACGTCCACCGGCTGCGCGAGCCGGGCGGAGCGGTCTGGGGAGCGGGTGTAGCGCAATCGGCGGGTGTTGGCCGCCAGCGCGGTGTCGACGATCACCGCTACCGCCAGAGCTACCAGCAGCAGGGCGAAAGTCGTTGTCGGCAAGGGCGACAGCGCTATAGGCAGGACGCAGATCAGCGCCACCAGGCCGGTGCGTCCGGTCAGGATCACTAGCGGGGCACCGGAACCGACGCCAGGATTCCGTCGAGCACGCCGTCGGGTGTGGCTCCTTCGAGCTCGGCTTCGGGGCGCATCATCACGCGGTGCCGCAGCGTCGGGCGGGCCATGGCCTTGACGTCGTCGGGCGTGACGTAGTTGCGGCCGGACAGCCAGGACCACGAACGTGCCGTCGCGAGTAGTGCGGTCGCCCCGCGGGGCGAAACCCCCAACTGGAGGGCGGGGGAGGTACGCGTGGCGCCGACGATGTCGACGATGTAGCCCAGGACCTCGTCGGCCACCAGGACGCGCTGCACGGCTTCGCGCCCCGCCGCGAGCTCGGCGGGCCCGGCCACCGGCTCGATCGCGGACAGGTCGCGGGGATCGAAGCCGTGCGCGTGCCGGCCGAGGATGGCGATCTCGGCGTCGCGCGGCGGGAGCGCGACGTTCAGCTTGAGTAGGAAGCGGTCCAGTTGGGCTTCCGGCAGCTGGTAGGTGCCTTCGTATTCGATCGGGTTCTGGGTGGCGGCGACGATGAAGGGGTCGGGTAGCGGCCTGGGTTCGCCCTCCACGCTGACCTGACGCTCTTCCATCGCCTCGAGGAGCGCGGCCTGGGTCTTGGGCGGGGTGCGGTTGATCTCGTCGGCCAGCAACAGATTGGTGAAGACCGGACCCGGCCGGAAGACGAACGCGGCGGTGCGCGCGTCGTACACCAGCGAACCGGTGACGTCGCCGGGCATCAGGTCGGGGGTGAACTGCACCCGCTTGAACTCCAGGCGCAGCGCGGCGGCCAGCGCCCGGACCAGCAGCGTCTTCGCCACTCCCGGAACGCCTTCCAGCAGTACGTGGCCGCGACACAGAAGCGCGATCACCAGGCCGCTGACGACTCCCTCCTGTCCGACGACGGCCTTGGCGAGCTCGGCGCGTAACGCAAGCAGCGCATCGCGTGCCGAGTCAGCGGCGGGAGTCTGGGCGCCAGAGGTTTGTGTCACGTGTGTGTGACCTGCCTTTCGATATCGTCGAGCGCACGGGCAAGTTGTAACAGGTCGTCGTCGGTGGCCGGGGGCGGACCGAACAGGTGGTAGGACACGAATCCGGCGTCGGCCCCGGCGCGCTGGGCCACGGTCGTCACGACCGCCGTCGGCGACGCGTCCGTCCCCAGGCCGAGCCGGGGCAGCAGCCGCTGCAGCGTGGCGGTGCGCAACGACGCCGCGGCGCGATCGCGGGCCCGGCGCGACCGGTAAAGCCGGCCGCGGCCCTCGACGGTCTCCGACGCGCGCACCACGACGGGCAATTCCTCGGCCACCAGCGGGCCGGGCCGGCGGGCCTTCCACACCGCCACCAGCAGCACGACCAGGCACAGCTGTGCGACGATCCAGTTCACCTTCTCGGGAACTAGATCGAAAAGGGATGCCGTGGAGGAACTTTCGCCCTCGACGCGATGCGGCGCGTACCAGATGAGGCGCGGCCGGTCCCCGGCGAGGTTCATCGCGAGCGCGGCGTTGCCCGCCTGCAGCAGGCCACCGTTGGTCATGAAGTCGGTGCTGCCGACCGCGGTGACCGTCCGCCCGCGCTCACGGAAGCGGATCAGCACCCCGTCGTAGCAGCTGGTCATGGTCGGGCGGTCTTTGGCCTTGTAGGTGTCACTTGCCTCGAATCGAACAGGCCCGGCCCGATTGGCTTCGCGCAGCGTGCAATTGGGATTGCTGTCGAAGGTGCTGGCGCCCGAGACCCGGATGTCCGGCAGCAGTGCTTCCCGGGCCCGCGCGGTCGGCTCCACCAGGAGCAGATCGCCGGGGACCTGTGTGAGGCGGTCCAGCGTGGTGTCGGTCAGGTACTGACTCTGCGCCACGAGGATCAGCGTGTCGGGACGCGCCGCATTCTCGACGTCGGCGATGCCGTCCGCCACGACAACCTCGACGGCGCCGTCGCTCAGCAGCGCCACCAGCGCGTGGGCGCCGTCGGGACCGGTCGAGGCCGGGTCCATCCGGGCACCCGGCCGCGGCGCGGTCAGGTAGGCGTCGACACCGGCCAGGACGGCGAGCACCAACAGGATCAGGACCATCCATCGCCACGACCGCCGGCGCCGCGACGCGGCGGTCGCGGTTTCGGAACTCACTGCGGCGGTGGCCATCAACGGACCTGCGCCCAAGATTCGCGCGCGGCGGGCGGCCCGGCCGCCGACGTGGCGGCGGGAGATCGGTACCGCAGGTGGTCGTCGAGGTCGGCGATCATCCGGTAGGCATCCGGCGTTCCCGGCCGCTCACCGTACGTAACGTCATTGAAAGCCGTCGCGCCTTGCGATAACTCGCCGCTCAGGTGCGGCAACGCGGTGCCGGCGTCGCGGGCCAGCTCGTTGGCGGTCCGCCCGAGAGCCGGTTCCAGTACGCCGGTCTCCTCGAGCTGGCGGGCGACCGCGCGCAGCCGATGGCGAATGGCTGCGACCCAGTCCCCTTCCGCCGCAAAGCGTTCCGCAATGGCCCGGTGCTGGGCGGCGGTGAGCTGACCGGCTCCGAACAACTGGTAGTCACCGCCGCGGTGGGTGCGCATGGTGCGCCGGGCGACGTGGACGGCGACGACGACCGCGACCGCCAGGAGGACGAAAAGCACCATACTGGTCAACCAGCCGCCCGGTATCGAGGCGGCGTTTTGCAGTAGTCGGTAGATCAGCTCGTTCACCCAGTCGCTGAATTCCTCTCCCGCGGAGGCCTTGCCGTAGATCGGTTTGTTGAGCTCGCTCTGTGCGGCCTGGTGGGCGGCATCTCGATCGATGTCGATGGAAGGCACGGTCAGGCGGGCCGCGTCAGCCAGAGGTTGTCGGTGGATGCGACCGCGTAGGGCCCGCCGGCAGCGCCGGTCTGCAGCACCAGGTCGAATGCCTCGGCGCGCATCCGGCGGTCCGTGTACAGCAGCACGATCACCCCAGCGTTGAAGGGCGCGGTGATGATCTGCCCGATCGCCCCCCCGATCGACGCCACCGCCGTGCCGGCGAGGACGATCCCGACGGACGTGTCCCCGGCCGCGATTATCTGGCCGACGATGTTGAACGGCGCGCCGACGGCGCCGGCGACTACCGATGCGACCAGAAAGGTCAGCGCCCGGATCCCCAACACCCGCCAAAAGCCGTTGCGGACCAGGGCGAAAGATCTGGTGATCGCGTCCACGACCGGCAACCGCTCCAGCACGATCAGCACCGGCGCGAACAACACCACCGTGTACAGGTACACCGTCAGGGCGAGGACGACGAGCACCAGCGGGAACCCCAACAGCACCGCGGCCGGCGCGCTGCCGATGGCCGCCAGCACCGCGACGATCACCACGACGAGCCCGACCAGGGCCGCCAGTACGGCGGCCTCCAGCAACGCCAGGCCGAGCAACGGCAGCAGCCGCCCTCGGATCTTGGCCCACGTTTCGCCCATCGTGATCGGGGACCCGAACACCGCCCGCCCGACGACGACGGTGAGCATCCCGGACAGCAACATGCTGCCCAGCCAGCCGACCAGCAGGCCGCCTCCCAACGCCGCCAGCGAGACGCCCACAGCCCCCGCGGAAACCTCGTCCGTGCGACCGGTGCCGAACCGGCCGAAGGCGGCCAGGGGACTGAGGGTGGCGACCATCGTGACGATGTGCATGACCACGACCACTACCGTGGTCAGTCCCAGGGTCACCCGCGGGTTGCTGCGGACGTAACCGACTGCGCCGTTGAAGATTTCGCTCAGGGTCAAGGGGCGAAGGGGGATAATCCCCGGTTTGACCGCCTGGCCGTACGGCGGGCCCGGTGGGGGACCGTAGGCGGGCGGCGCTCCGTATCCGGGCCCGTAGCCCGCCGGGGGCCCGTAGCCGGCCGGGGGCCCGTAGCCGGGTGGGGGCCCATAGCCCGGCGGCGGGCCGTACCCCGGCGGCGGGCCGTAAGCGGGTGGGGGGCCATACGGCGGTGGCGGGCCAACCGGATAGCCAGGCGGCGGCGCGCTCACCGTGCTCCGCGGCCCTTCAAGCCGGCTTTGAAGCCGGACCCAAGGTTGGTCATGGGATCCATCCTGTCGGCGGTCTGGGCATTTCTCAATCTTGGCTGACGCCCCGGCGCGTAGCGTCTCAGGCATGGCGGAACTCAAATCCCGGCTTCGGGCGGACCTGACCCGGGCGATGAAGGAGCAGGACAAGCTGCGAACGGCAACCCTGCGCTTGCTGCTGGCCGCGATCCAGACCGAGGAAGTCTCCGGCAAGCAGGCCAGAGAACTCTCCGACGACGACGTCATCAAGGTGCTCGCCCGTGAATCCCGCAAGCGCGGCGAGGCCGCCGAGATCTACACCCAGAACGGCCGCGGCGAGCTCGCCGCGGCCGAGCACGCCGAGGCGCGGATCATCGACGAGTACCTGCCCACCCCGCTCACCGAGGCCGAGTTGGCCGACGTCGCCGATACCGCGATCGCCCAGGTGGCCGAGGAGATCGGCGAGCGGCCGAGCATGAAGCAGATGGGCATGGTGATGAAGGCGGCCACCGCGATCGCGGCCGGTAAGGCCGACGGCGGCCGCCTGTCGGCGGCCGTCAAAGAGCGGCTGTAGTTTCACGGCGCGTCGGTCGAGATTCCGTCGTGCGGCCGCCTGACAAGGAACGAAGTAGTCAGCGCGCTGCCGCTGGGTGACAGCTTTATCATCCAGTCATGCTGATCCGGGTCCCGTCTATCCGGCCGACTCTGCAGCAGTTGCATACCAAGGATCCGGAGCACGACACGCTGCGGCGCGCCGTCCGTGCGGCGATCATGGTGCCGGTTGCGGCCGGATTCGCCTTCCTCGTCGTGGGCGGCAGTGCGGCACCACTGTATGCGTTGCTCGGCGCGTTCTGGCTGCTGGTGGTGACCGATTTTCCCGGCAACCGACAGCAGCGCGCGGTGGCTTACCTTGGTTTGGCCGTCACCGTGAGCGTGTTGATCACGGTCGGCACGGTGGTTGCGCCCATTGCGTGGCTGGCGGTGGCACTGATGTTCTTCCTCGGCGTCGCGGTGACACTGGCCAGCATGCTCAGTGCGACGATGTCCGCCGGTCAACGTGCGGCCCTGTTGTCGTACGTCTGGCCGGTCTGCACCCCGGGCGGGCCAATCGGCGAGCGGCTGCTGGGCTGGCTGATCGCGCTGGTGGTATGCGTGCCGGCGGCGTTGTTCTTCCTCCCCCCGCGGCACTACGACGAATTGCGCCGTCGCGCCGCACGGGTGTGCGCGGCGCTGGCCGACCGGGTCGAGGGCGTTGGCTCGGCCGCGGACGTGACCGAGGCGATGGACGCGCTGCGGGACAACTTCCTGGCCGCCAGCTTCCGGCCGGTGGGCCTCAGCGCCGGCAGCCGCGCACTGGTACGCGTCGTCGACTTTCTCGAACTGGTCGCCGACCTCGTCGACGACGGCACCGCGGCGACTTTGGGGCCGGTGAAACCGCCGGCCGTCGACATCCTGCGCTGCTGCGCCCGCTTGCTCGATGCATCGCAACTGGCCCAGTGCGCCGCGAATCGCGCCGCTCTCGACCAGGCACTTCCCCGATTGCGGTCGCTGGCACGTGGCGTTTATCGCGAAGACGTGCTCCTGATTCTCAGCGCACCGAACGACGCGTCGGCGGTCGAGGCTGGCCGGACGCTGCTGTCGTGCCGAGTCATCGCGACGACCATCGGCTTGACGGGCAGGGTCATCGCCACAGCCGCCGCTGCCGACGCCCGACCGGTATGGGCACGGGCTCTCGGCCTGCGATTGCCACCCACGGGCTTCGCCGACCGGCTGTCGTCGGAGACCGTCGCCGGCACCACGATTCTCACCGCGTTTCTGGCCGCCCGTTCCGTCGCCGCACATAACGGCCTCCGCACGGGTGTGGGGCTGGCTGTGGCGGTCGCCCTCACTCATCTGCATATCGTCGAGCGCGGCTTCTGGATCGTGGTGGGAACGATGCTGGTGCTCGGTAGCAGTGCGCTGTACACCAGAACGAGAGTTGTTCAGGCTGTGGTGGGTACCACGTTGGGCATCATCCTCGGCGGGCTGCTCTTTGCCGCTGTCGGGGTACATCCGGCGGTGCTGTGGCCGCTGGTGCCGGTCGCGGTGTTCGGATCGAGCTACCTGCCGCGTTTCTCTTCTTTCGCTGCCGCTCAGGCCATGGGAACGTTGAGTCTGTTGATCACCCTGAACCTCACGGCCCCTACCGGCTGGCGCATAGGTCTGCTGCGCATCGAAGACATCGCGATAGGCGCGGCCGTGGGCATGGGCGTATCGCTGCTGCTGTGGCCCAGGGGCGCGACGGCTGCGGTGTCTGCTTTGACCAGAGCCGCACTCGATGTCAACACGCGCTATCTGCAAGCAGCCGTGGTGCGTGTCACCCGGGGTCCTTCGGAGGAGAGGGAGGCCGGCCTCGCGGCCCTGAGCCACGATGCCCTGGTGGGCAGCCGAAGAGTCGATGACGCTGTGCGCCATTACCTTTCGGAGACCGGCAGCGGGGCCAACCTGCGGACCCCGGTGGTCAGGGCGGCCAACCGCGCCACCTGGGTGCGCCTCGCTGCGGACATGATCGCCGACATCAGGACGTTGCCGCCAACCGGCGTGTGCCCGACCGCCCGCGCCGTGCTGGAAGCCCACCTGGAGTTCGTCACCGAAAGGATCGCAGGGCGCAGCGGCACGGCAAGTCAGCCGATTGCGGGCGAATTCGTGCGATCGTTGCGCGCCGAGTCGACCGACCACGCCAAAGCGGTCGAAATCGCCCAGCCGCTGGTCACGGTCGCGGCGAACCTCGCTCAGCTCGAGTTGATCTCGATTGCGGAATCTGAAAGCGACTCAGCACCAACGACTTCGATGGCCGACTGAATCGCGGCCGGGCCCCGGGTCAGACCACTATGCGGGTGCCGTCGCCGCCCCGCCGCGTGACCCGCCGGGCGTCGAGCTGCTCCAGCAACGGCACGGCTACCCGACGGGTGGTGCCCAGCGCGCGGCGCGCCTCGCTGACCGTGAACGGTTGCGGCAGCGTCGCGAGGACCTCGGCCGCGCGCTCCAACGCATCAGGCCCGAGCACCACACCCCCGGCGATCTGAACCAGCCTCCCCGCGCGTACCGCCGCGGCCAACTCTTTGGTGCCGAGGTTCAGCTCGGCCAGCTCGTCTGCCTCCGGTGCCCGAAACGGTTCGGCGGCCAACCACTCCTCGACGCTGCGTACCGCCTTGTCGACGCGGGCGGGCAGGCTGGCGCCGGGTGGCCGCACCAGTCCGTCGACCACCTCGAGGCCGGTGCCCTCGAGCAGCTTCGGGATCAGATCTGTGGTGGGCAGCCCCACTTGCTGGCGCAGCGTCTCCAGCGGCATACCCGCCGCGATCTGATGATCGGCGGTCCACCGCCGCACCGTCGCGGTCGCGCCATCGCGCCGCGCGGCCCACCACTGCGGGTCCACCACCCAATCGCCGAGCCGCCGGCCGGCCAGCGGTTTGCCCATGGCGCGCAGCTCGGCCGCCCGGGCACAGTCCGGCAGACGGACCTGGCCGGTGGCCAGCTCGGCGGCACGGTCGCGGGCCGCGCCCCGGCGGCGCAGCCCCGGTGGCCGGACGTCGAGCACTTCGATCCCTGCCGCGATCCGGTGCTCCCCGGGATCGCGCAG
>JARLGR010000050.1 GCA_031292665.1 Mycobacterium sp.
ACGACGGGGTGATCAGTCAGTTCGAGGGCTATGCGTAACTCGCCGAACTGGATTGGAATGGCCACCGGGAGCGGTACGGCAACATCCAGCGACTCGATCGCATCCTGGAGGCCGAGAACGACAGCGTCAACAACTACAAGGCGTCCAAGCAGGCCGACGCGCTGATGCTGTTCTACCTGCTGTCCTCGGACGAGTTGCTGCCCCTGTTCGGCCGGCTCGGCTACCACTTCGCGCCCGAGCAGATCCCCAAGACCATCGACTACTACTTGTCGCGAACCTCGGGCGGGTCGACGCTCAGCGCCGTCGTCCACTCGTGGGTGCTGGCCCGCGCCAACCGGCACCACGCCATGAGGTACTTCGTGCAGGTGCTGGGTTCCGACATCGTCGACATCCAGGGCGGCACCACCTCGGAGGGCATCCACCTGGCCGCAATGGCCGGCAGCATCGATCTGCTGCAACGTTGTTTCACCGGACTGGAGACGCGCGACGACCGGCTGATCCTCGGCCCGCAGTGGCCGGAAGCGCTCGGCTCCATCGAGTTCCCGTTCGTCTACCGCGGACATCGTCTGCACCTCCGGATCAGCGGACGAACCGGTGCGCTGACCTCCGAGGGCGGCAACGCCGGAGCTATCCTGGTCGAATGCCGGGGCTCCGTGCAGCATCTGCTGCCCGGCCACACCATCGAGGTCTCCTGACGACCGCCGATGACCGCTGATGACTTAGGCCCCCGAACCGGGGCCGAACGGCCCTGCTGAGCGGCCGGCGACGCCGAATATGTTTGGTGCCGGGTTCCGGGTGTCCCGGATAGCGCGTGGCCAGATCGGAGGATGCGATGAACCATCCGCAGCCAACGCAGCGGATCGTCGTGGGTATCGACGGCTCGGACGCCGCGATCAACGCGGCCAAATGGGCGGTCGGCGAGGCCGTGAGCCGGAACATCCCGGTACGGCTGGTCCACGCCGTCTCCGAACGGAGTGCGGACGAAGGCGGCACGGGCGGCGCCGGCATGGAGATCGAGTACGCCGAAACATCGCTGCGCGCGGCCGATGCGGCGCTTCAGGCCGTGGGCGAGCCGGTCAAAGTCGAATGCAACATCGTGCCCGGATCGCCGGAGAGCGCCCTGATCAAGGAATCAGAAGGCGCGGCGATGGTGTGCATCGGATCGGTGGGAATCGGGCGCATGGCCCGCAAGGTCCTGGGCTCCACCGCCGGCGCGGTGGCCCAACGAGCGCACTGCCCGGTGGCGATCCTTCGCACCGACCGCGACGCCGCACAGAACACCGACTCCGATTCCGGGTGGATCGCGGTGGCCGTGGACGAGTCGCCCGGCAACGACGCGGTGCTCGAACACGGCTTCCGCGAGGCGCAGCTGCGGGCGAAGCCCATCTTGGCGATGGGGCTGTGGCGCTGGGGATTAGGCGAAATCCCCTATCGCCAGCTGGATGACCGCCTCGGCCCCTGGGTGGCCCGGTATCCCGACATCCACGTCATGCCGGTAGCCGCACGGCGCGGGGCCGCTGAATTCCTCACCCACACAGGGGAACACATAGAGCTCGCCGTGGTGGGCAGCGCGGACGCCGATAAAATCGCCCGGATGGTCGGCCCGACGGGCCAACACCGCACCGGATGCTCGGTGCTCGTCGTACGCGAGTGAACCGCTAGCCGGCGGATACCGGCATTCCGGCGATCAACGGCGTGTCGACTCCCACCGGACCAATCTTGTCGGCCCCACCCGGCGAGCCCAGCGCCACGTCTCGTCCCGGGAGCGGTTGGCTGAAGAAAGCGGCGTTGTCCGCCAGGTGCGCAAGCTGGTCGTCGGGCAGGTCGCCCTCCCAGTAGATCGCCTCGACCTTGCACGCAGATTCGCAGGCGCCGCAGTCCACACACTCGTCGGGGTTGATATACATCGTGCGGGCGCCCTCGTAGATGCAGTCGACCGGGCACTCCTCGACACAGAGCTTCTCCATCACGTCAACGCACGCCGCGCCGATCACGTAAGTCATAAGCTGCCACGCTAGCCCGCCACGCCCGATGCACGCGCGTGCCGAACGGCCCCGACGCGGGGGACCAAAGACCCTGGTGCGCTACGCGTTACGGACGACGATCACCGGCACTTTCACCGATTGAACCACTGCTGAGCTGACGGATCCCAGCAGCATGCCGGGAAATCCGCCGCGGCCGTGGCTGCCGACCACCACCAGCTGAGCGCGCTCGGACTCCTTGATCAGCCACTGGGATGGCTTGTCGCAGTAGAGCAATCGCTGCACGTGGACATCCGGATACTGTTCCTGCCAACCGGCCAGGCGTTCGGCGAGGATTTCCTGGCCGTCGTTCTCGCGGTCGTGCCAGTCCTGGCCGAGGATCGGGAACACCCCGACGTCGCTCCACACGTGAAGCGCCAGCAGGCCAACCCCTCGGCGGGAGGCTTCGTCGAAGGCCAGGGCGGTCGCCGCTTCCGAGGCGGGTGACCCGTCGATACCCAGCAATACGGGCGCGCCGGGGTCGGGGATCGCGCCTGATTCGTGATGGGTCACCGCGACCGGACAGTGGGCATGGTGAACGAGTCCCGTCGTCACCGAGCCCAGCAACAGGCGGCCCATCGCGCCCAGCCCCTGAGTGCCGGCCACCACCATCCACGCATCCTTGGAGGCGTCGACGAGCGCCGGTACCACACTGGAATAGACCGTCTTCGTGTGTATTTCCGGCGCCTCGGCGCCACCCAGGCTGGCGGTCAGCGTCGTGCGCGCCTGATCGATGACCTGCCGCGCTTCGTCGTGCTGCCAGTCGGGCATATCCGCATACAGTTGGCCGACGGGCCAGCCGACCACCACCGGCGGGACGGCGTACATCAGCGTGACGGGCAGTCGGTGCATGATCGCCTCGCGGGTCCCCCACGCCACGGCGGCGTCGGACGATGCCGACCCGTCGACGCATATCAGCACCCCGTATTTGCCCGCTTCTTCAGCCATTTTCGCACTCCCTCGCTATGAGGTCTCGTCGGGCAGCTCAATCATCAGGTGCCGAACTGATCCGTCGCCCACCGGCTCACAAGGCCAGCCAAGGTCGAAGAAGACGGTGAGCATGAGATGGTTCTCGCCCAGGACATCGGCGACGAACCGGTCGATCCCGTGCGCCCGGGCGATCTGAGCGAGGTGTCTGAGCAAGGTCGTGCCCACGCCCAGCGAATGGTCCTCGTGGGCCACCACGACCGCGACTTCCGCGGCTCCCGGATCCTCGGAGCCGACCGTGTAGTGCGCGACGCCGATCAGCCGGCCGGCGTCGAACGCGCCCACGGCGCACATCCCATCGGCGGGCCCGGTCAGCTTGCCGGCAAGCTCGTGCAGCCCCACGGGCGCCAGCGTGAAGAACCGGAAGTATCGGTCGTGGTCGGACAGGTGCCGATGGAGCGCGTAGACGGCGTCGGCGTCGCCCACGCCCAAGCGCCGCATCGACACCCGGCGCCCGTCGAGCAATCGGGCCTCCTTCACCGGCTGAGCCGCGGGGTGCACAGCCTGGTCGCTCATGATGATGACGCTATTCCGGACGGGCCCGGTTGGGCAGGGGCCGTTAGGCCCAAGGGGCCGGCCATTGGTCCCCGTGGGGGCGGGGCGGTGACCGGTGTCAGTAATCGGTGAGCGGGGCGACCCAGTGGACCCGGGCCCCGCCCTCGGGCGGATTGGCGATCTCGAAGGTGCCGCCCAGTTGCTCGGCGCGGTACTTCATATTGGCCAGGCCGCTGCGTCGCGAATTGCCGGCGGGTATGCCGGAACCGTTGTCGCTGATGTCGAGGCTGAACATGTCGGCGACACTGACTCCGACGGTCAGGCGGGACGCGCCGGAGTGGCGCAGCGCGTTGCTGATGGCTTCGGCGATGACCGCCTCCGCGTGCTCGGCAAGCTCACCGCCAACCGCGGTCATGGGCCCGTGCATGCGGATCGTGGTCACGATCTCGCGGTTTTCGGTCAGATCGGCGATCACTCGCTGGATCCGGTGCCGGAAGTCGCCGTTCTTCGCCAAGGGGGATTTGAGCTGGAAGATCGTCGTGCGGATCTCTTCGATGATGGTTTGCAGATCGTCGAGCGTGCGGTTGAGCCGGTCGGCCACCTCCGGTGAGCGGGCCCTGGCCAGGGTGCCCTGCAGGTCCATGCCCGCGGCGAACAGCCGCTGGATGACGTGGTCGTGCAGATCATGCGCGATGCGCTCGCGTTCGGCGAGAATGGCCAGTTGCCGCGAGTCCTCGCGGGCCGACGCCAGCACGAGCGCTATCGCGGCGTGCGTCGCGAAGTCGCTCATCAGGTCGAGGTAACTCTCGCCGAACGGTGGCTGGTCGGCGCCGCGGGCGATGGCGATCACGCCCGCGACGTGATCGTGGGCGCGGAGCGGCATCACGATGGCGGGGCGCTGCCCGACATCGGTGAACGCCTCGATCGGGTACCGCAACGCCTCGGTGATGAGCGGCTCACCAGAGCGGAAAACCGCGCCACTGGTGGAACCCTGCACCGGAATGCGCTGGCCGAGCACGTCGGCGGCGTTGATGCCCACCGCGGCCGACACCACCAGCGTGTCGACCTCGTCGTCGGGCACGTCGACCTCGGCCGGAACCAGCACGATCGCCTGTTCGGCGTCGGTCAGGACCCGCGCGCGTTCGGCGATCATTTGCAGCGGGCGCCGGTGCGGCCCGGCGCTGGACAGCAGTGCCGTGGTGATCTCGCGGCTGGCCTCCATCCACTTCGCCGCCGTCCGCTCGCGCTCGAAGCGCCTCGCGTTGTCGATCGCGACGGCGGCCGCGAACGCCAGCGCGCGGGCGGCGACCTCGTCGGCTTCGGAGAACACCCGCTCCGGATCGACGTGGGTCAGATAGAGGTTGCCGAATACGGTCCCCCGGATGGTGATCGGCACCGCGAGGTAGGCCCGCATGGGCGGGTGGTGCTCGGGAAAGCCCACGGCAGCCGGGTGCGTGGTCAGATCGTCCATGCGCAGCCCCTGCTCGTCGAGCAGCGACACGCTGAGCAGCCCCTTGCCCACCGGCAGGTGTCCGATGCGCCGAACCGTCTCGGGCTCCATACCCTCGTGCACGAACGAAAGCAGGTTTCCCTCGGCGTCACGTACGGCCAGGGCGCCGTACGGGGCGGACGTCAACTGCCTGGCGGCGGTGATGATCCGGTGCAGTGTGGCGTCGGGGTCAAGGTCCGCGCCGATCTCGACGAAGACGCGCAGCAGTTGCTCCATTTGGTCGCGCGCCGCCAGCAACTGGTCGAGTTGCGCGTGCATCCTGCTGACCAGACCGCGCTGGCCGAGCCCAGCAAACGCCGAACCCTTCTCGTCGTCGGTCACCCCGACAGAACCTCCACGACATGCTCAGGGCCATGGCTCCTTGGGTTGTGCGAAATGTCGAGTACACAACGCGAAGATGCCGCTACCAGCTTAGCCCCGACTGGTCCGGACACCTAACCACCGACGGCGGCGCACTCCAGCAAAGACCTTTGGGCGCCGCGGTACGGACGTTGCAGGCCCGCGCCGATCAGTCCGGCGGCGCCTCTGCCGGAGCACTGTGCTGGCCGAGACGTTGGTCTAACCTCGAGGCGAACACCGCCGCCTGGGTCCGACGCTCCATGCCCAGTTTAGCCAGCAAACGCGATACGTAGTTCTTCACCGTCTTTTCGGCCAGAAACATCCGGGCGGCGATCTGCCTGTTGGTCAACCCTTCACTGAGCAGCCCCAGCAGCGTTCGCTCCTGTTCGGTGAGGCCGGACAGCGGGTCCTCGCGCTCCGCTGCGCCG